>CBHWED010000086.1:0-11914 GCA_966112795.1 uncultured bacterium | reverse complement strand
GAAGGATAGCGCAGCTTGCTCGCGCAGCGAGCTAGCGGAGCTTGGATGGGGGTGATCGCGTGGTTCACGCCGACGCTGGTGGAGATGGCGCGATCACCCCCATCCAACTGCGACTAAGCCCCTTACGGGGCTAAGTCTCCGTATCCTTCCCCCATCAAGGGGGAAGGGACTGTTACAGTGCTGAATACCGCTTCGTCCTAGCTCTGCCCGAACTCCATCTGCGGCATCGCCAGCTCGTCGAACCCGTAGGGGTCGGGGCGGAAGACCACGCCGTTGCCGGCGCCCGGCGCGACCGTCAGGTAGGTCATGTAGACCGGCACCGGGCGCGGCAGGTCGACCTGGTGCTCGTGCCCCGATGCTTCCTGCGGCACGCTGCCGAACACCCAGGTCGCGAAGCGGCGGTAGTCCTCGAGGCGCACGCAGCCGTTGCTGAGCCAGCGGTCGTCCTGCGCGAACAGCTCCTTGTGCGGCGTATCGTGCAGGTAGATGCCGTAGTCGTTGGGCGTCTCGAACTTCATCTCGCCCATCGAGTTCCACGGCCCCGGAAGCTGGCGGACGCGGATCGTCGGCTCGGTCCGGCCACTGGCGATCGCGCGCCAGTTGACCGTCTTGGGGTCGATCGTCGGCGCCGTCGGGCTCCAGTCGGCGAGCACCTCGTAGTGGAAGTTCCTCAGGTACGAGAGGCCCTCCGACTGGACCCGCCGCGCGGTCAGCGTGCGGATCAGGTCCGGCGGCACGTTCCAGTAGGGATTGAGCTTCGCGTCGCGCATCAGCACCGCGATCATCGGCGTCTTGGTCGCGGGCGCGCCGACGACCACCTTCATGCTGTCGGCCAGCCGGTCGCGCTGGAACAGGTAGGTTTCGGCGGCGCCCGAATCGACCACGATGTAGCGCTCGAACACGTTGGTCGCCGGCAGGCGCCAGGCGCGCTCCATGTTGATCGCGATGCGGCGCTCGTACTGCTCGGAGCCGGCGTTGAGCGAGGTCAGCGTGGCGCGGCCGGCGATGCCGTCGGCGTCGAGGCCGTGGACCTCCTGGTAGGCGCGCACGCGCTGCTGGAGCAGGCTGTCGTAGCCGCCGCCGGGCGCCAGCCCGAGCCGGGTGCGGAGCGAATCGACCCGCCGGCCGGTCGAGCCGGGCTTGAGCACCGCACCCGCGGGAACCGCGGTCTGCGGCAGCGCGCCCCAGGTCGCCTTGTACTGCTCGAGGCCTTGCGCGAGCTGGAGGAACAGCGGGTTGGCCGTGCTGCGCTGGTCCTCGCGCGAGCCGCCGAAGATCCGCTGCAGCCAGTTGCGCGGCCGCTGCTTGCGCTTGGCCACGGTGCTCATGTCGGGGTCGACATAGACGAAGTCGACCCCCTGCTTGATGCTGCGCGGCACCGCGACCGGCTCGTCGCCGCGCGGATCGGCGGCGGCGAGCGGAGCGGCCGCCAGGAGCGCCACCGCGCCGAACATCAGACCAAGCTTGCTGTGCATGTACGTCCCGTCGTTGGTTGTGACCTTCGTGCAGTCAACGCCCTGGCGGGGATTGGGTTGCGCCCGACTGAATGGCGCGGTGGGCCTTGCGCCGCCGGGCGGTGCCTTAGGGATTGCCGAAGCGCGCGCGGATCCAGTCGCCGATCAGCGCGAGCGCCTCGGGCGCGAAGGTCTCCTCGATGTCGCGATATTCGCCGCGCGCGCCGGTCGTGGCATGCTGGAACACGTGATTGAGGCCGGGCAGCTCGATCGCCGTCACGTCGGGGTTGTGCTTGAGCCCCTCGCGGAAGGCCGCGAGATTGTGAGTGGGCGCGACCTGCACGTCGAGGCTGCCGGCGAGCGCCAGCACGGGCGCCTCGATCCGCGCGAGGGTCGCGGCCGAATCGTGCTGGGCGAGATACCAGACCCGCGCGCTCGCCCAGTTGCCGAGCAGCGCCGAACCGTCGTTGCCGGCGGGCAGGCCCATCGCGCTCCTGAGCTCGGGGGTCAGCGCGGCGGCCGCCGCCGCGCGTCCGGCGGCGGGCGAGGCGGTGCCGCGCATGGCCGTGAACGTCGCGGTGAACGCCGCCTGGAAGGCCGGGACCACCTGCGGGCTCACGCCTTCGCTGGGCAGGAGCAGCGCGAGCTGGGCGAGGGCGACGGCGAGCGGTTGCTCGGCCGGTCCCGCGAGGCTGACCAGGAACGCGGCCTTGTCGTTCGCCGCCATCGCGATCGGGCCGATCAGACCGCCTTCGCTGTGGCCGATGAAGCCGATCGCGTCGGCGCGGATCTCGGGCCGGCCGCGCAGGTAGGCGAACGCGGCATTGGCGTCGCTCGCCTTGTCGCCGGGCGTGGCGGAGCTGCGCTCGCCGGTCGACTGCCCGGCGCCGCGGTCGTCGAAGCGCAGCACGGCCACGCTGTTGCGGGAGAGGTGGTCGGCGATCACCCAGAACGGCTTGTGCCCGTCGAGCGTCTCGTCGCGATCGTGCTGGCCCGAGCCGCTGAGCATGATCGCGACCGGGAACGGACCCGGACCTTGCGGCAGGGTCAGCGTGCCCGCGAGGCGCACGCCGGGCGCGGCCGGGTTGTCGAATGCGACCTCCTCGACCTTGTACGGCACGGCACCCGTCGGGTTCTGCGGTCGCTTCGCCGGCGCCGCCTCGGCGGTGGCCTGGGTGCGGATGAACGTCAGCACCTGCTCGGGCTGGCCCGCCGCCTTGAATGCGCCGCCGAGAGCGGTGCCGTCGTCCGACAGCATGCCCTCGAACCGGACCGCGCCGCGGGCGAGGGCGAACCGTACGGTGCGCCCGTCGCGCGACAGGTCGGCGACCGGCACGTTGTTGACGTACTGGTCGGGCGAATCGAACAGCGCCGTGGTGCCCCATGCGCCGCTTGCGAAGCGCAGCACCTGGCGCAGCTTGACCCCGTTGGCTTCGACCGTGGTTTCCCACCGGCCGTCGAGACCCTCGATCAGCGGCTTCGCAGGCGGCAGGCCTTGCGCGAGGTTGAGCGGCGTGGCTTGGCCGGTGGTCACCGCTCCGCGCCACTGCCGCGCCGCCTCGTCCCAGGCGCCTTCGTAAGTGGCGCGGACGGCCGGCACCCTGAAGGTCAGGCGGCCGCCCGCCACGGCGAGATCGGCGACCGGCGCGCCGGTACCTGGGGCCACGTCGCGGTTCTCGAACGTGCCGGCCAGCGCCCCGTCCGCGCCGCGGGTGACATGGAGCACGACCGTGGTGTCCCCGGTCGAACCGGCGACCACGCCGTGCCAGTCGCCGACGATCTCGGGTGCGGCCTGGGCCGCGGCGGGGCCGGGCAGCGCAGGCGTCAGCACGATCGGGGCGAGCGCCAAGCAGGTGGAGCGGAGCATCGGCTCATTCTCCCGCGTCGAGCGTCGCGAGCAGCTCGCGCAAGTGCTCCCGGCGCGGCTCGAGCTTGCGCTTGACCTCGCGGTCGCCGGCCCAGGTGGTGAACGCGAGGGAGGAGACGATCATGAAGAGCATCCACACGTGGCCCCAGACCGTGAACCCGGTGTCGGTATTGATCTGGAACGAGAGCCAGTAGACCAGCAGCGCGCCGATCATGACCGGGGTCGCCCAGAGCGCCGAGGCGCGCCAGCGGCCGTGGGCGATCTGGTATTCGACCAGCGACAGGTTGCGCGCGACCTCGTCCTTCAGGCTGTTGCCGAATCCGCGCTCGCGTTGCGCCTGGCGCCGTCGGCTGATCCAGAACGCGCCGACCCACAGCGTGAACATGGCCGCCCCGACGCCAGCCGCGGCGACTTGGACCGTCGGAACACGTTGGAGGACGGCCACCCAGAGCCAGAAAGCCGCGAACAGCGCCATGCCGGTGCCGACTATGTAGGCCATCCACTGGCCAAAGCGCATGGTCCGGCGGATCTTGGCGCGCTCGTTCTCGAGCACCAGCCGCAGCAGGTCGCCGTTGACCCCGTAGAGCGGCTTGTCGTCCTGTGCCTTCCAGGCCTCGAGCATCTGGTCAAAGTCCATCGTGCTCTTCCTTCGCGAGCTGCGCGGCCAGCGCCGCCTTGATGCGGTTGATCTTGACCCCGACGTTGCTCTCGCTGAGGCCGAGGATCTGCGACATGTCGCGGTAACTGAAGCCGTCGAGCATCAGCAGCGCGAGCGAGCGGTTCACTTCGTCGAGCTCGGCGATCCGCGCGTAGATCCATTCGAGCCGCGGATCGCGCGTTGCCGGCTCGGCGAGCAGCCCGCCGGCGACCTCGAGATCCTGCCGGCCGGTGCCGTGCTTGCGCTCCTTGCGGGTCCACGCCATCGCGGTGTTGAGCGCGACGCGGTAGATCCAGGTGGTCACAGCCGCGTCGCCGCGGAACGCGTCGACCGAGTGCCACACCTGCAGCGCGATCTCCTGGAACAGGTCCTCGCGGTCGGCGTGCGAACTACCGTAGGCGCGGGCGACCTTGAACAGGATCGCCTTGTGCGTCCCGATCCAGCCTTCGAAGATTTGGTTCCGCTCGCCGTCCAGCATGTCCCACCTTTGCGCCGTTAGTAGCAGGCGGGCGGCGATTTCTTACGCGGTGGCGGTCGGGGCGATGGAACCGCGCGTTGCGACCGAGCGTCTCTCCGCCAAAGGAGAACAGGTCATGAGCATCATCATCATGCTTATCGTCGGAGCGCTCGTCGGCTGGCTGGCGAGCATGGTCGTCGGCGGCGGCGGTGGCATCCTCTTCGACATGATCGTCGGATTGCTCGGCGCGCTGATTGCCGGTTTCATTTTCGGCGGCGGCGCATCGTTCATCGAGGGGCCGATCACGCTGATGTCGGTGCTGTGGTCGGTCGTCGGCGCGATCATCCTGCTCGCCGTGCTGCGGCTCCTGCGCGGCGGTTACCGGCGCTTCTGAGCGGCTAGCTCCCGAGCACGTCGAGCACCGCGAGCGACATCGCCTTGACGCCGGTGCGGATGGTCGGCTCGGGGAGCGGGGCGTAAGCCGGCGAGTGGTTGAACGGCAGGGGCTCGCCGCCGTTCTTCGCAGCCTCGACCCGGGCGGGATCGTAGATGCCGATTTCGAAGAACAGCGAGTGGACGCCGGGCAGGGCGTAGCGCGAATAGTCTTCGCTGGCGGTTATCAGGTCGGGCTTGGCCACGGCCGCCTCGCCGAACGCCTCGCGGAAAACCGCCGCAGTCCGCTCGGTCAGCGCGGGATCGTTGACCACCGAGTCCGCTGCGCGCGGGCGGCGGATCTCGGGTTCGGGCGCGCCGGCCATCGCCGCGGACCCGCGGGCCACGCGCTCGATCCCCGCGAGCAGCGTCGCACGCGCCTCGGGCGCGTAGCTGCGCACCGTGCCGAGCAGCTCGACCTCGTCGGGGATGATGTTGCCCGCGGTGCCGCCGTGGATCGAGCCGAAGGTGATCACGCCCGGCTGCTGCGGGTTCTTCTCGCGGCTGACCACCGACTGCACGTCGACGAGGAAGCGCGCGGCGATCAGCACCGGGTCGATCGCGGTGTGCGGCGCCGAGCCGTGGCCGCCGCGGCCCTTGAAGGTCACCTCGACGGTGTCCGAGTTCGAGGTGATCGGCCCCGGCCGGTAAAGCACTTGCCCCGCGGCATAAGGCCCGGTGTGCAGCGCGAACGCGTAGTCGGGCTTGGGGAAGCGCTCGTAGAGCCCGTCGGCGAGCATCGCCGCGGCGCCCTGGAGCGTCTCCTCGGCCGGCTGGGCGACGAACACCAGCGTCCCTTTCCAGCGGTCCTTCATGCCCAAAAGCGTGCGCGCGGTGCCGACCCACGCGGCCATGTGCACGTCGTGCCCGCAGCTGTGCGCGAGCATGCTCGGCTGGCCGTTGTACTCGGCCTGCGCGCGCGAGGCGTAGGCGAGGCCGGTCTTCTCCTCCATCGGCAGCCCGTCCATCTCGGTCCGCACGAGGACCGTCGGCCCCGCGCCGTTGCGCAGCACCGCGACCACGCCGGTGCCGCCGACCTGCTCGGTCACGGTGAAGCCGAGCGCGCGCATCTGCGCCGCGAGCAGCGCCGCGGTGCGGCTCTCCTGGCCGCCGAGCTCGGGATGCGCGTGGATGTCGCGGTAGAGCGCGAACAGCTCGGGGTAGATCCGGTCGAGCGAACGATCGACCTCAGCACCGGCGGCGGGCACGTCGAGCGCCTGTAGCGGCGAGGCCACGGCGCACAACACGAGCGCGAGGCCGAGACGACCGATCATAAGTCCTTCCCCCCGTTCCCCGGCGCTCCGTGCGCCGGGTCATCCTGCAATCAATCGCGGATGGCGTCTAGGCGCCGAACGCAAACGCGAGCCCGAGCCCGATCATCAGCGTCACGACCGCGGCCCACAGCACGCCGGCGCGCGAGCCTCTCTCGTAGATGCGAGTGTCCATGACGACACCTCCTTCCGGTTCCTCAGAAGTGAGGCGGAGTCGGGCGTCGGTTGGGGCGCTCAGGCTTCGCGCCACTCCATGACGCTTTTCTTACACCACAAAGGGCTGAAGTTCGAGAACAAAGGGACGGAGGGGGCGACGGGCCTCAGCGCGGCGCCGGCGCCTTCGGTGCTCCCGGCGCGAACAGGTCGCCGAAGTAGTCGCCCTGGTACCAGCGCGGCGGCTCGGCGGCGTTGGCGATGCGCTCCATGACCCGCCAGTTGAGCTCGGCGAAACGCGCGCCGGCCTGCCAGTGGATCGGCAGCGACATGTCGTCCGACGGCTGGTGGTACTGCGTGGCGAGGAACTGGGCGAAGGCCTTGTCGCCGCCGCCCAGCACGCCGGTGCTGAGCATGATCGCGGGCACGCCCTGCTTGACGTACTCGTAGTGGTCCGAACGGACGAAGATCGTCTCCTCGGGGATCGGGTCGGGCGAGACCGCGACGTTCATCTCGCGCGCCGCATCGGCGACGAACCCGGCGACCGTGCTGTGCTCGGCACCGTAGGCGACCACGTCCTCGAAGTCGTAGGTCAGGATCGGCATGTCGAGGTCGACCATGGCGACGACCTTGTCGGCCGGCACGGTCG
Source organism: uncultured bacterium (assembly GCA_966112795.1). GTDB lineage: Bacteria > Pseudomonadota > Alphaproteobacteria > Sphingomonadales > Sphingomonadaceae > Croceibacterium_A. The sequence goes on along the minus strand of CBHWED010000086.1, from coordinate 4,973 downwards.
GGTTCTCGGCATAGTAGGCGGCGCCGAGCAGGCCCTTCTCCTCGGCGGTCGTGGCGACGAACAGCACCGAGCGCTTCGGCGGCGCGGCCGCGGTCGCCTTGGCGACCTCGATCAGCGTCGCGCTACCGGCGGCGTTGTCGAGCGCGCCATTGTAGATCGCGTCGCCGTTGACCGGCTTGCCGATCCCGAGATGGTCGAGATGCCCGCCGAGCACGACGATCTCGGCGGCGAGCGCCGGGTCGCTGCCGCGGACCATGCCGACCACGTTGGGGCTCTCGATGTCCTTCCAGGTGCTTTCGCGCACGATCGTCACCCGCGGCTTGAGCGCGAAGCCGCGGACGGAGCCCCTCCCGCTCGCCGCGTCGACCTCGGCGAAGCTTCGGCGAGCACCCACGAACAGCGCCGCCGAGGCTTCCGGCGACAGCCGGGCGCCCGACCGCATGCCGGGGGCGTCGTTGACGATCTCGCCATCGGGCCGCAGCAGCGCCATGCGCGGATTGTCGAGCGTCGCCACCACCTTGTCGAACGGCTGCCGCTTCTGCTGGTTCTGCGTCCACAGCGAGAGCAGGCCGATGGCCCCGCGCTGCGCGAGGAAGGTGCTGCGCCGGTCGGTCAGGTAGGCGGCGGTCTCGCTCGGCAGGCCGGCCGGGAACCCGGGCAGGCAGGCGACGAACTTGCCGGTCAGGTCGAGCCCGCGGAAGTCGTCGATCGCGAGCTTGGGCTCGTAGAGGCAGTGGCCGGCGAAGACCACCTCGGCGGTCACGCTCTGCGTCTGCTCGAGCGCGCTCGGCCCGACGAACACGCCGTCGCCGTTCTCGTACGTCCGCTCGCCCATCGTCAGCCGGCCGCTGCCGGGCACGATGCGGATCTCGCGCATCTTCACCTGCTGGAACCAGCTCCCGTCGGTCCCCGCGGGCGTCAGCCCGGCCTCGGCGAACTGCGCGGCGACGTAGTGCGCGGCGATCTCGTGCCCGCGGCTGCCGGTCTGGCGGCCTTCGAGCAGGTCGTCGGCGAGGAACGCGACATGGGCGCGGAACGCGTCGGGCGAGAACGTCGGTGCCGCGCCGGTTTGAGCGAACGCGCCGCTCGCCGCCGCGAGCGCGGCCAGCGCCAGGAACTTCTTCATGATGGAAACCCCCCAGTCCAGATACGCGACGTTCCCTGGAGCGGATGCGCCAGGAGCTATTCTGCCGGCGGCAACAGCACCCCGCCGGTAGACATAGGCTGAACGTCCTGCCGGAAATTGGCAAGGTAGCCGGTCGCGGCGTTGACGTAGCCCGGCCCCTCGCGTGCCGCGACTTCGTCCGCCGGCACCTCGAGGTCGATCGAGCGGTTTGCGACGCTGATGCGGATCGTGTCGCCGTCGCGCACTTTCCCGATCGGGCCGCCGGTCGCCGCCTCGGGCGCGACTTCGGCCACCGTCAGCCCCTTGAGGCACAGGCCCGAAAGCTGGCCGTCGGTGACGAAGGCGGTGGTCTTGGCAAGGCCGGCAGCGTCGAGCGCGAACAGGATTGCGCTGGCCGAGCCGCCCATCGCCGGGCCGCCCTTGAGCCCCTGGTTGCGCGCGACGACCACGTCGCCGGGCCGGACCACGCCGTCCTCGATCGCCTGCAGGCACTCGGCCGTGTCCTCGAACACCCGCGCCGGGCCGGAGAACTCCTCGGGCCGCGAGCCGTCGCGGATCCCGAGGCGGACCACGGCCGTGTCGGCGAAGCTGCCCTTGAGAATGGCGATCGCCGGGCCCGGGCCGACCGGCGCGTCGAGCGGGTGGATCACCTCGGGCCCCGGGATCACGTAGCCCGAGAGATTCGCGCCGAGCGTGCGCCCGGTGCAGGTCAGCGCGCCGGTGTCGACGCGGCTCTCGAGCCGCTTGAGCACTGCGCGCGCGCCGCCGGCATCCTCGAACTGCTCGATCCGCACGTGGCCGGTCGGGCGCACCGGCGAGAGCACCGGCACGTCGCTCATCTCCTCCCACAGCGCGAACACGTCGACGCCGTTCTCGGCCTCGATCGCGGTCGCCTGCAAGTGCTTGATCGCGTTGATCGAGCCGGAGACGCCGAGCACGGTCGCGACCGCGTTCTTGAACGCGCCGGGCGTCAGGATCTGCCGCGGCCGCAAGTCCTCGTGGACCATCGCGACGATCCGCCGCGCGGCCTCGCGCGCGTTGTCCTGCATCTTGGGGCTGTTGGCGCGCACCGGCGCGTGGCCGGGCAGCGCCATTCCGAGCGCCTCGACCACGCAGTGCATCGTGTTGGCGGTGGCCATGCCCGAGCACACGCCGGGGCCCATGATCGCGTTCTCGGCCATGTCGGCGACCGGGAACTTGGGCACGGCGCCGAAGCGCTCGCCGACCGAGCCCGACCACACGTCCTCGACGTCGACCGGCTCGCCGTCGATCTGCCCCGAAGGCTGGTAGCCGCCGATGACGAGGATCGTCGGGATGTTGAGCCGCGCGGCGGCCATCAGGTGGCCGGGCGGGGTCTTGTCGCAGCTCGTCAGGCAGATCATCCCGTCGAGCAGCGCGGCCTCGACCTGGACCTCGATGTCGTTGGCAATGATGTCGCGCCCGGCGAGGATGTAGCTGCCGCGCTTGGCCGCGCCGGTGATGAAGTCGCTCGGCGCCGCGGTGCGGACCTCGAACGGCACGCCGCCCGCTGCGCGGATCTCGTCCTTCACGATCCGGGCGATGCCGTCGAGGTGGGCGTAGCAGATCGCGAGCTCGCTCGACGAGTTGACCACCGCGATCTTGGGCTTCTCCATGTCCTCCTTGGAGAGCCCGAGCGCGCGCCAGTTGGCGCGGCGGCCCGGGGTGTTGGCGGCGAGCGAACGAAGGGTCATGTCAGGCTCCTGCAGTGACCGGCTCGGTCGCGGGCGCTTCGGCCGCCTGCTCGGCGAGCAGCCGCCGGGCATAGACCGACAGCACCAGCAGCCCGAGCACCACGCCCGCAAGGCACAGTCCGGTGAACAGGTAGCCGTCGAGCACCGCCTGGTCGCTGCCGAGGAAGTAGTACCCGCCAAGGATCGGCGCGGCGACCGCGGCGCCCTTGGCCACGAAGCTGGCCCAGCCGCCACCGGTCGAGCGCACCGCGCTCGGGTAGTAGATGCTGGTGATCGAGATCACCGCCGCGTGGCCGGTGCCGATCATGATCGAGCCGAGCAGGATCACCGGAATGAACAGCGGCCCGTCGAGCAGGATGCCCGAGCCGATCCACAGCGCCAGCGGAATGCCGAGGAACGGCGCGATGGCGATCCAGGCCGGACCGCGCTTCTCGGTCAGCCACAGCAGCAGCACGCCGCCGATCGCCCCGATCATGCCGCCGATCGAGCCAAGGTTGGCCGCGGTGATCCGAGCGATCCCGAGCTCCTCCATGAACAGCACCCCGAAGCTCGCCTTGAGGTAGATCGCGAACGACGAAAAGAAGTAGGTGAACCAGATCAGCGGCGTGATCACCGCCAGCGTGCCGCGGAACAGCTCGCGGCTCTTGGCCCACGGCGAGACCTTGTTGCCGAGATCGCGCTCGTCGGACAGCACGACCGCGGTGTAGCCCTGGTCCATCAGGCTCGGATCGAACCGGCTCAGCACGGGAATCACGTCCGAGGCCGGCTTGCCCTTGGCGGCCATCCAGCGCGCGGACTCGGGCATGGTGAAGAACAGCGTGAGCGCGAGCAGGCCGGTCGCCGCGCCGCAGAAGAAGAACACGCCTTCCCAGCCGTATTGCGGGGCGAGCCAGTTGGTCACCTGGCCGGCCATCGCGCCGCCGGCGCTGAAGCCGAGCATGATGATCGTGACCGCGCGGGCCTTCGCCCCGGCGGGCATGGACTCGATGTTGATCGACCAGGCCGGTGCCAGCAGGCCGCCGATCGCGAGGCCGCCGATCAGCCGCAGCACGATCAGCAGCTCCGGCGTGTTGGCGAAGCCGGTCACGAACGTCAGCAGGGCGCTCAGCACGGTGCACCAGATGATCACCGGGCGCCGGCCGTAGAGGTCGGCGAGATACGAGCCGACCAGCGAGCCGACCATCTGCCCGGCGAAGGCGGCCGAGCTGACATAGCCGGTCATCACGTCGCTCAGGCCCATCTCGTCGCGCAAGTAGGGCAGCGTGTAGGTGATCAGCGAGAAGTCGAGCCCGTCGAAGAAGGTCACCAGCGAACAGATGACCAGCAACTGGATGTGGAAGCGGGTGAACGACAGGCCGCCCAGGAACCGCGCGACGTCGAGTGTCTTCCCTCGTCCGGAACCTCCGGCCGAAATGCCGTCCGCCATCGTGCGCCTTCCTCTCGTGGCTGCGACCCGCGACTCTCCGGCCGTTTGGGTAGCGTGCTAATCGTTGCCCCGGGCCTATCAGGAAAAACCCGGGCCACAAAGCGGCTGCGGCAACGGTTCGGCGAAACGCCCGGCGGCAGCTCTCAGCAGGTTACCCGGTAGCCCCCGCGCGGGTCGGTCTCGACCAGCCCGTCGATCCCGGCGAGCGCGAGCCGCGCCCTGAGGCGCGAGACGTGGACCCCGATCGAGTTGGTCCCCGGCTCGAACTCGAGCCGCCAGACCTCGCGCAGCAGCGTCGCCCGTGAAACCGTCTCGCCCGGGCGCTCGGCGAGCCGCCAGAGCAGCGCGAACTCGCGCGGATGGAGCGCGAGCCAGCGCTCGCCGGCGCGCGCGTCGCGGTGGAACAGGTCGAGCACCAGCGGGCCGACCCGGCGCAGCCGCGGCAGGCTCGTGCCGCGCTCGGCCACGCGCCGCGCCCGCCGCGCGAGCTCGGGCAGCTCGACGCTCGCGGGCACGGCATCGCCGCAGCCGACATCGAGCAGCCGCGCGCGCTCGTGGCCGCTGTCGACGCCGACGAACAGGCACAGCGCCGGATCGCCCTCGGCCTCGCCGCCGGCGCGCGCGTCGACCAGCCGCACGTGGCCGCCCCCGGCATCGGCCGACAAAGTCCATCCGATCCGGCGCAAGTCCCACTGCTGCGGGGGTTCGC
>CBHWED010000085.1:0-11936 GCA_966112795.1 uncultured bacterium | reverse complement strand
CGCAAGCCGCACGGATCAGGGCCCTCCCTCGCGGGAGGGCCCTTTTTCTTTGGTGATTGTATGCGTTGCAAGCACGCTCCTGAGAGCGCATCATTCCCGCCCGAGAATGAGCGTCGGGGGGCGAATATGCGAACCTATTTCGTCAGCTTCAGGATCGCAGACAAAGGTGATCCGGGGCCAATCTACGAAAAAATCCACAAGGTTATCGGCGAGCTAGCTAGCCCGAACAAGTGGTGGTTCGAGACGACCTCGTTTTATCTCTTTGAGAGCGGGCACTCGGTCGAGCAGATCGCTTCAAAATTGACGCCAATAGTCAGGACGCAATGGGACCTCGTTGTAATCGGCTCGCTCACTCACAAGGTCGGCAAGGTGATCGGCGCTTACGAGGACGACGACATTTTCGCGATAGCGTCCTTTATGAGGTAGGTCTGGTGGACTGCGATAGGCGCTCCTAGCCATCGCGCGAACGCCAATACGGCGCGCAGACGGAACTTGCGCATGTAAGTCTCCTTGGGAGGATGAAATGGCCGACCAAACAGTCAGAGTTGAGAACTTGCCCGATTCCGGCAGCGCCGAAGCGGTAGCCTTGTCGCTGTGGCGGCATCTCCGGAACAACCACGCTCCAGTGGACGAGCAGCTCAAGCTTTACACGCGTTGCATCACGGCTGTTCGCTCGGTTGATCCGAGCTACCATCATCTGTTCGGGTGAACCTGTAGCCGTTGACGAACGACATGTAGCGTTCCGCGTCTTCAGCGATCCACTCTGATAGCAGATTGGGGCGGGCCGCGAGGCGCAGGTATTCGAGCCGAAGTTCTTCGGGTCTCATGGGGAGTTGTCCTTGATGGAAAAGGTGATCGCAACGCACCTCATGCGCGCCGATGACGGCACGCTCTACGAGGTCGATGAAATCCAAGAATACGTCGACGCCAGCAGCCACTCTGGAAGGGCGTGGATCGAGAGCATGAAGCGTCTCGAACTCGGAGACGGCAGGAAGGTCAACTACATGGACGACGACACGTTCAAGATCGTCGCCACCGGGGAGATTATTCGCCGGGCTTAGGCTTGGCCTTCGCGACCTTCTTCAGGCGCTCATCCCAGTGCGCTTCGTCCTCATCCGCTTCTAACTCGCGGACGAGTTCTTTGAACTTGTCGGATTGACTCTTGGAGTCTGAGGCCCTTGCATCTTTCGTAATGCCCATAATTGCTTCCAGCCCTTCACGTCCAGCCGTGATCTTCCACGGCGATTCAAGCAGCCGAGAACGCGAGTTCATGGTTGCGGGCGGCTTCGCCGTCAGCAGCAAGCGCGTCGCAGAAATCGAAGCACACATAGCGGGCTTGCGGGAAGCAGCTAACATCTCGGAGTTTCACTGGTCGGAGTATCGCGGGGGCGACCGCCGAGACGCCTATTGCCAGCTAGTCAAGTATGGGTTCCAGCTAGTCCGCATGGGGCACGCCGAGCTTCATATCATTATCGCCCGCTTCAAGGGCTACGATCACAAGCGGGTAGAAGGCGAAAACAAGGATACCAGCGTCAACCGCATGTATTGGCTCTTAGGCCTCTACCGCCTCGCGGCATACTATGGCCAGGAACGCGAGATCCACATGCGCCTCGATCGGGGCAATGACTCGAAAGACATCTGCAACCTTCGGAGCGCGTTGTGTGCAGCGGCCCGTCTCGAATTTGAGACCCGTCTGAATTGCATTCCATCGATAACCCCCGTTTGCTCAAGCAAATCGGGGCTGGTTCAAATGTCCGACGTGATAGTCGGCGCCGTCGCCGCCCGACGCAACAATGTCACTCACAGCCCGAAAACCGAGAAAGGCCCTCTCGCGGATTTAGTTCTGTCTGAGTCGGGGCATCCATCGTGGGACCTAGACACGCTCAAGGGCGCGAGGGGCTTAACCGTCTGGAACCACAAAACGAAGAAGGTTCCGCCTAGCCCTATCTGAGTTGCCCCAGCACGGGTGGAAATCCACCGTATTCGGACTAGGCAGTTCCCGTTCCTAATTAGGCGCCTTCGAAGTCGAACTCAAGCTGAACAGGCGCAGGAGGACTCGCCCTCGCCTCAGTTCGCCGCCTCATCGCGTATGGCTTCGCGGATGCGGTGCAGCAGAAACCACGCGCTCTTGTAGGTGATTTCCAGCGTCCGGTGCAGATGGTGGGCACTGACGCCCTTCTTGCTGCTCGACACGAGGAACACGGCCTGAAGCGCCTTGTGAAGCGGCAGGCGCATGTGCTCGAACACCGTGCCGATCTTGACGGTGAACTGGCCCTTGCAGTCACCGCAGCGCCACAGGCCTACGCGGATGCGCTTGGCCGGGTTCGCCTTAACCTTCGTAATCCGGTCGATGCCGCCGCAGTGCGGGCACACCGTTTCCCCGGCCCAGGTGATGCGCTCCAACTGGGCGAAGGCAGCTTCTTCGCTGTGGAACTCGGGGCGGGACAGAGCGGACATTGGGAGTTCTTTCGACAGGAACCTTTTGCCTCAAACCGGTCGTGTTTGCAATGTATATACGCGGTTCTTTGTTCTCGCCACTGCGCCAGTTCAGGGCTGGACAAGCTGGCGGCGGGTGATCAATCCCGCAGCAAACAGGGAGAGACAGATGACGAGGACAGTCCGCATCCACACGCTCGGCGGGCCCGAAGTGCTGCAGATCGAGGATCTTGCGGTGGGCGAGCCCGGCCCCGGCGAGGTGCGCATCCGGGTCGAGGCGGTCGGGCTCAACCGCGCCGAGGCGATGTACCGCGCGGGCCGCTATCCGGTGAAGCCGCAGCTGCCGAGCCTGATCGGCTACGAAGGCGTCGGCACGATCGAGGCGCTCGGCGCCGGGGTCGGGGGCTTCGCCGTCGGCGAGCGGGTCTGCGTGCTGCCGATGATCCAGCAGGGGCAGTACGGCATCTGGGCCGAGCAGGCGATCGTTCCCGCGCGCATCCTGCTGCCTGCCCCGAAGGGCCTGACCCCGGCGGAGGCCGCGTCGATCTGGATGCAGTACATGACCGCCTTCGCGATCATCGAGGTCGCGAACGTCGGCATCGGCGACGGGGTGATCATCCGCGCCGCCTCGTCGAGCGTCGGCGTGGCCGCGATCCAGCTCGCCAACTGGGCGGGCGCGGTGTCGATTGCCTGCACGCGGACCAGCGACAAGGCCGAGGCATTGCGCGCGCAAGGCGCGGCGCACGTGGTCGCCACCGAGGAGGAAGACCTGGTCGCGCGCGTGATGGAGATCACCGGCGGCAAGGGCGCGCGCACCGCGTTCGACCCCGTCGGCGGACCTTACGTCGACACGCTGGCGCAAGCGCTCGCCCCGCGCGGGATCCTGTTCATCTACGGCGGGCTCAGCGAGCAGCCGACGCCGTTCGCGCACTGGCCCTGCGCGATGAAGGGCCTGTCGATGCGCGGGTGGGTCGCCAGCGAGATCTGGAACCATCCCGACCGCTACAAGGCGGCGCAGGACAAGATCCTTGCCGGCCTCGCCGGCGGCCACCTCAAGCCGGTGATCGCGCGCCAATTCCACGGTCTCGACGAGCTCGTCGCCGCGAACGAGTTCCTCGAATCGAACCAGCAGGTCGGCAAGGTCGTGGTGACGTTCTGATGCGGGGCCATCGCTATGCCGCGCTCGCGCCGCTCGCCGTGCTCTCGCTCTCGGCCGCGCCCGGCGCCTCGCAGGGCGACAGCCCGGCGCTGCGCTGCGAGCGGCTCGTCGGCACCGAGCTGCGCCCCGGCCTGACGATCACCGCCGCGGCGCATGTCGCCGCCTCGACCGCGACGCCGGCTCCGGGACCGGTCGCGCCGGGCCGCGAGCCGCTGCCGGCCTATTGCAAGGTCGAAGGGACGATCGACCCGCACAAGGGCGCCGACGGCAAGGACTACGCGATCGGCTTCGCGCTCGCCCTGCCCGACCAGTGGAACGGCCGCTTCCTGCTGCAGGGCGGGGGCGGGCTCAACGGCAACGTCGCTCCGCCGGTCGGTCCGGTCGCCGCGGGCGACCGCCCCGCCCTCGCCCGCGGTTTCGCGGTGATCAGTCACGACAGCGGCCACAAGGGCGCGGGGTTCGACGATGCGTTCATGCGCGACCAGCGCGCGGCGCTCGACTTCGCCGAAGCTTCGGTCCGCACCGTGGCGCTCGCCGGCAAGGCATTGACCGAGCGGTTCTACGGCAAGCCGATCGCGCACAGCTACATGACCGGCTGCTCGACCGGCGGCCGCGAGGGCATGCTCGCGCTGCAGCGCTATCCCGAGCTGTTCGACGGCGTGGTCGTCGGCGCTCCGGCGATGCGCACCGGCCACTCGAACCTCGCGATCGAATGGTCGGCCGTGCAGTTCAACCAGGCCGCGCCGCGCGATGCCGAGGGGCTGCCGGTCGTCAGCCAGATCTTCTCGCCCGGCGACCGCCAGACGATCGTCGCCGGCCTGCTGCGGCAATGCGATGCGCTCGACGGGCGCGGCGACGGGATGATCATGAACGTCGCGCAGTGCCATTTCCGGCCCGCCGAGCTGCAGTGCCGCGGCGACAAGGCCGACGGCTGCCTCAGCGGCGCCCAGGTCGGCGCGCTCGAGCGTGCTTTCGCCGGGCCCAAGGACGCGGCGGGCTATCCGGTCTATGTGCCGGTTCCATTCGACACGGGCATCGTGTTCACGGGTCCCGGCCTGCCCGGCTATCTTCCGACCGGCGCTCCCGGCGTGTTCGGCCCGGCGACGCGCGCGCTGGCGATGGACGTCGACGCCCGCCTGCGCGCGGTCGAGGCCGACGCGGCGCAGCGGCTGACCGACACCAACGTCTGGACCGACCTCGACACGTTCCTCGGATACGGCGGCAAGGTGCTGTTCTTCCACGGGGTCAGCGACCCGTGGTTCTCGGCCAACGACAGCTGGGACTACTGGCAGCGCGCCGCGGCGACCAACGGCGCCGCGTTCACCGACGCGAGCCGCTATTACATGATCCCGGGCATGGGCCATTGCGGCGGCGGCAATGCGTACGACCGTTTCGATCTGCTCGGGCCGCTCGTCGACTGGGTCGAGCGCGGGCAGGCGCCCCAGCGCCCGCTGGCGAGCCGAGCCGACGGCAGCGCCACGGTGCCGCTGTGTCCGCATCCGGCCTATCCGCACTACGCCGGCGGCGATCCGGCCAAGGCCGAAAGCTATGAGTGCAGGAGTGCCGCGGCCAGCTGAGGTTGGTGCGCCCGACAGGATTCGAACCTGTGGCCCCCGGATTAGGAATCCGATGCTCTATCCTGCTGAGCTACGGGCGCACGCGGTCTGGCTCTAAGGTGACGCGATCGGTCAAGCAAGTGCGCCACGTACGTGGCGCCTAGACCGACCCGGCGAACTTGCGCCGCTGCTCGTCCACCCGGGCCTTGGCCTGCTCGAGTTCATGGACCTCGGTCGCGGTGAGGAGCGAATCTACGACATTGGCGATGTGGGACCGCATCGCCGCGCGCGCCCTAGCCGGGTCGCGCGAGCGGAGGGCGTCGAGAATCCGGGCGTGCTCGTCATCGCGCGGCACCACGCGAGCCTCGTGCGCCTTGTCGGTCAGGAACCGGTATTGCGGCGAGCGATCCCGGGCTTCCCAGAGCATCTGGACCACCGCATGCATCGCGCTGTTGCCGGTGATCTCGGCAATTCTCAGGTGGAAGCGGCGGTCGGCATCCTCCGCAGCCAGGATGTCTCCGCTGTAGTCGATCTCCTGCAACAGGGTCTCGAGATCTTCCACGTCCTCGTCCACGATGCGCGAGGCCGCGACGGCGCACGCCTCGCCCTCGAACGCGCGACGCGCCTCGAGCAGCTCGAACGGACCGATGTCGGCGACCGCGGCTTCGCCGCCGCGCGGGGACTTGGCGATCGTGAACACCCCGACGCCCTTCCTGACCTCGACCAGCCCGTCGAGTTCGAGAGCGAACACGGCCTCCCGAACAGTGGGCCGGGACACGCCGTAGGTCTGCGCCAGCTCGCGTTCTGACGGCAGGCGCTCGCCGATGGCGAACTCCCCGCTGGCAATCTGGGCCGCGACACCCTTCGCCACACGGTCATACAGGCGCGAATTCCCAGCGTTGCTCATTTGCCTCGCGATATCGCGGTCAGACCACAGATGCAACGCGGACGGTTGACTGATGCCCAGTGGTCAGCCACTTATCTTACCAGATTTGGAGCGCGTTGAAGTCGCGAGGCGCATCCAGGCATCTAATCCAACTTGGGAGGATAACGATGAAGGCCAAAGCTTTCCGCAGCCGACGTTCCGCGATTGTTAGCGCTATCATGCTTTCCACGACCGCCATGCCGGTCTTCGCGCAGGACGCCCCAGCCAATCAGCCGCCGCCCGCCGACCAGGCGAACAACGCCGAAGAGATCCTCGTCACCGGCTACCGCGCGAGCCTCGAGAGCTCGGCCAATGCCAAGCGCGATTCGATCGGCTTCACCGACACGGTGTTCGCCGAGGACATCGGCAAGTTCCCCGACACCAACATCGCGGAATCGCTGAACCGCATCCCGGGCGTGACCATCGTCCGCGAGATCAGCGGTGACGGCCTCAACGTCGCGATCCGCGGCCTCGGCACCAACTTCACGCGCGTGCTGCTCAACAACGCGCCGATCGCGGTTGCCTCGACCGGCCGCACCGACAGCCAGAACACCAACCGCGAAGTCGACCTCGACCTGTTCCCGACCGAGCTGTTCACCCAGCTGACGGTGCACAAGTCGCCGACCGCGAGCCTGATCGAAGGCGGCGCGGCGGGCGTGGTCAACTTGCGTTCGGCGCGCCCGTTCGACAATTCGGAGAGCGGTTTCCATCTCAACTACAGCGCCGTCGGGACCAAGGGCAGCAACGCCGACGACTGGGGCTATCGCGGCCACCTGCTCGGCAGCTGGACCAACGAGGCCGAGACCTTCGGCGTGCTGCTCGGCGCCGCCGGCGTGCATGACGAGTTCGCGGTCAACGGCTTCGAGACGATCGGCTGGACCAACGCCAACCTGTCGACTCCAAACAGCCTCGCGGTCTCGCGCGGGCACGGCACGGCGAGCAACCCGCAGCCGACGCCGCAGGACTTCGCCGATGCGCAGTGCCGCGCCAACAATTCGACCTGCAACAACACCGGCGGCGGCAACTGGACCATTCCGGGTTCCGTCCCGTCGATCGCCGGCTCCAACCCGCCCAGCTCCGGCATTGCGGGCGCGGGACCGGGCACCGTGATCAACCAGGACCTGCTGCTCGCACTCAACCCCGGCGCGACGATCCAGCAGATCGACAACGGGCTGATCCCGCGCCTCGGGCGCCCGGCCTACGAGTTCGGCACGCGCGACCGCTACAACTTCATCGGCTCGGTCGAATTCCGCCCGAGCGATGCGCTGCACTTCTACATCGACGGCATGTACGGTCGCAAAAAGAACGACATGGACCGCATCGACATGAACTGGGTCGGCCGCAACGGCGCGGCGATCCCGATCGGCATGACGTTCGACCGGACCGACTGCAACGATGGCTGCGTGGTCACCGGCGGCACCTTCGCCAACGCGCAGATGTTCCTCGAATTCCGGCCCTTCACCGAGGACACCGAGTTCTGGGGCGTCAACCCGGGCGTCGAGTTCGAGATCAACGACTGGATCAGCGGCGACTTCCAGGCGAACTACACCAAGTCCGACTTCCGCCGCGATTCGCCGACCGTGCTGGTCAACACCCCCGCGAGCAGCGGTGTCACGGTGACTTACGCCAACGACGGGACCAGCCCGTTCCCCTCCATCTCGAGCAGCGTCGACGTCAACAACCCGGCGAACTTCGTCTGGACGGGCGGACGCGTCAACGTCCAGTCCGAGGTCCGGGAGACCGAGACCAAGGGCGCCCGCGGCAGCCTGCTGTTCCAGCGCCTGCCGAACTTTAGCGTGCGCATCGGCGGCGCCTACGACGACACCCAGCGGCGCATCACCGCGCTCGACAACAGCCAGTTCTGGCAGAACGCGGTGTGCGGCAACAATCCCAACTTCCAGCTGCCGGGGCCGAACCGCCAGCCGCCGTGCACCGGACTCAACCAGCCCGGCACGACGCCGCCGGCCGGCTTCCCGACCTATCCGGCGTTCGGCACGGGCTTCAGCACCGGGCTCCCGGCGCCGGCCTATGGCGGCTCGCTGATCCCGCAGTCGGCGCTCGCCAGCTACCTGACGCCGACCGACTTCGGCTTCGTCACCGTCGACTGGGACAAGTTCCGGCAGGACTCGCACTATGACGAGTTCCTCGCCTCGGCGCCCGAGGCGGGTTCGTCGAACACCGGGGCCAACGGCGGCTTCATCCGCGAGAAGGTCTGGGCCGGGTTCATGGAGCTCAACCACACGGTCGAGTTCGACGACAAGACCCTGCGGCTGAACGGGGGCGTGCGCTACGTGCACACCAACCAGACGATCGGCGGGCGCGTGAGCTTCACCGATCCGCGCAACGTCTATCCGGATCCGGACGGCACCGGCGGCCCGCTCGCCGCGCCGCCGCCGTGCCCGGGCAACAACGGCAACGGCTTCGCGACCGATGGCTCGTGCTATCCGAACGTCGTCAACTTCGTCTACACCGAGACCGACTACGAGAACTGGCTGCCGTCGGCGAGCGCGGCGCTCGAGATCGGCGACTTCGTCGGCCGCGCCTCGGTGTCGAAGACGATGACCCGGCCGAACCCCAACGTCATGCTCCCGGGGCTCAACTTCTCGAGCCCCTCGGCCGACACCGGGACCGTCGGCAACCCCGCGCTCAACCCGTTCATCTCGACCAACATCGACCTCGGCATGGAATACTACACCGGGGGCGAAGGGCTGATCGGGGTGGCCGCGTTCCGCAAGTCGATCACGGGCTTCACCACCAACGGCAACGTGACCGTACCGTTCAGCGCGCTCGCCGCCTACGGCGTGACCTACGACACGCTGACGCCGACCCAGCAGGGTGCGATCGACTCCCGCGGCGGGCCGAACCAGGCCAACGTGGTGCTGACGCAGCAGGTCAACGCCGAAGGCAAGCTGATCGTCAACGGCCTCGAGTTCCAGGTCGTCCAGCCGCTCGACTTCGCCACCGAATCGTTCGGCGTGCGCGGCTTCGGCGTCCAGGGCAACCTGACGATCATCGACCAGAAGGGCTCCGGCGCCGCACCGGCCATCGCGCTCGGCGTCGCCCCGACCACTTATGTGCTCGGCGGCTACTACGAGAACGGCGGCATCTCGGCGCGGCTGATCTACACCTACAACGAGGGCTCGCAGACCGCGAACGCCAACCAGAACGGCATCACCAATGCCGCGCTGTTCGGCGATTCGTACGATCAGCTCGACTTCTCGGGGTCGCTCGACTTCGCCGAGATCTTCGACAACCGCTACCTGCCGACGCTGACGCTCGACGTGATCAACATCACCAAGTCGACCCAGCGGGCCTACTTCCAGTACCCCGGCGCGGCGTTCACGTACTACGAACCCGGCCGGATGATCATGGTCGGCCTGCGCGGCGCGTTCTAAGCCGCTTCGCAAGCCTGCCAAATCGGGGGCCGTCCTTCGGGGCGGCCCCTTTTTTGCGGGATCAGTTGAGCTCGTCGGGCGGCGCGACCGGGAACGGCAGTGGCGCGACCGGGATGCCTTCCTCGAACAGCGCCTGGGCTTCCTCGAGCGAGGCCTGGCCGTGGATCGTCTCGGCATCCTGCTCGCCGTAGTGCATTGCGCGGGTTTGCTCGGCGAAAGCATCGCCGACCCAGCGCGACTGGGCGAGCGCCTTCGCCTGCGCTTCGGCAAGCTTGCCGAGCGCCTCGGCCACCTCGGGCGGCATCGCCCCGCGCGCCATCGCCTGCTTTGCCGGCACCAGCGAAGCCGCCGGCTCGCGGTTGCCCTTGCGCGGCACCGCCGGCGCCATCGGTGCCTTCTCGACCGCCGCCGAACCGCATTGCGGGCAGCTGACAAGGCCCAGCGCCTGCTGTCCCGCGTAATCGTCGGACGAGCCGAACCACCCCTCGAAGCGGTGACCGTTGGCGCAGGACAAGTCGAACACGATCATGCGTGTGCCGATCTAGGGATCGGCCGGCGGTTGGCAAGGCTGGGCAGCTGCCGCCGGACTTCGGCGGTGCGCTGCGGATCGATCTCGGCGAATCCGATCCCGGCCTCCTCGCCACCCATGTCGAGCACGACCTCGCCCCATGGATCGATCACCAGCGAGTGGCCGTACGTACGGCGGCCGTCGGCGTGCTCGCCGACTTGCGCCGCGGCGACGACCCATGCGCTCGCCTCGACCGCGCGGGCGCGCTGCAGCAGGTGCCAGTGCGCCTTGCCGGTCGGCACCGTGAACGCGGCTGGAATTGCGATCGCGTCGCAGCCTCGCTGTCCAAGCGCCTCGAACAGCGCGGGAAAGCGCACGTCGTAGCACACCGCCAGACCAAGCAAGCCGATCGGCGTCTCGGCCGTGACGACCTCTTCGCCCGGCGCATAGGCCGCGCTCTCGCGCCACGCTTCTCCGGTGGCGAGCGAGACGTCGAACATGTGGATCTTGTCGTAGCGGGCGACGATCGCGCCCTGGTTGTCGATCACGAACGAACGGTTGGCCCAGCGGCCACCGGCGCGCGCGACCGCGATCGAGCCGAGCGCGACCCACACCCCGTTTGCCTTCGCCGCCTCGCACAAGGCGGCCAGCACCGGGTTCGCCTCCTCGGCGACCACGTGCGGCGCAGCGCGCTCGCGGTTGCGGTCGAGCAGGCCCGACATCTCGGGCGTGAACAGCATCGCCGCCTCGCCCCGCGCCGCGTCCTCGACCCCGGCGACGAGCGCCGCGGCGTTGGCCGCCGGATCGATCCCGGTGGTGGTCTGCAGCAGTGCGATCCGGGTCATAGCCCGAGCAGGCCGTCGAGCTTGCCTTCGCGGTCGAGCCGGGCGAGGTCGTCCGACCCGCCGACGGCGACGCCGTCGATGAAAATCTGCGGCACGGTCATCGCATCGGGCTTGCGCTCGAGCATCTCCGCCCGCTTCGCGCCGCCGAGCGTGATGTCGTACTCGGTGTAGTCGACGCCCTTGGACTCGAGCAGGTGCTTGGCCCGATAGCAGTAGCCGCAATAGATCTTGGTATAGATCTCGACTTTCGGTTGGCTCACGCGAAATCCTTTGTGAACAGCGGCTTGCTCCCGCTTGAAAGCAGCGCTCCGCGACATATCTAGCATGCACCGCAGCGTGCCGCGAGGGCGTTGCGGTGGGGGTGCCGCGCATGCGGGCCCCGCACACCGTCAAATTGCTCCAAGGAGGATTTGTTTCGATGAACCGCTTCGATTTCACCCCCTACCGTCGCTCGACCGTCGGCTTCGACCGGCTGTTCGACCTGCTCGAGAACCAGGTCCGCAGCAACGGCGGCGGCGACAACTACCCTCCGTTCAACATCGAGCGCCGCGGCGATGACGCTTATCGCGTGACGCTGGCGGTCGCCGGCTTCAGGCCCGGCGACCTCGACATCACCGCGCAGCAGAACCTGCTCGTGGTCCAGGGCCGCAAGCGCGACGAGATCCCCGAGGGCGACATGGTCCACGTCGGCATCGCCAACCGCGGGTTCGAGCGCCGCTTCGAGCTCGCCGACTTCGTCCGCGTCGAGCATGCGGACCTCGCCGATGGCCTGCTGGTGATCGACCTCGTGCGCGAGGTGCCCGAGGCGATGAAGCCGAAGAAGATCGCCATCGGCGGCCAGCCGACGCTCGAGGTGGTCAAGGACGCCGACGCGGCCTGATCCTCGCTCCTTCCCCCTCGATGGGGGAAGGATACGGAGACTTGGCAGCTTGCTGCCTAGTCGCAGTTGGATGGGGGTGATCTCTCAGCCGAGCGCAACGCTTCGGCGCGCTCACCCCCATCCAAGCTCCGCTAACCGCCTTCGGCGGCAAGCTGCGCTATCCTTCCCCCATCAATGGGGAAGGGGATTGCCTGTGCCCAAAACGATTCGGGGGGGGGGGCCCAGGGGGGGG
>CBHWED010000084.1:0-12026 GCA_966112795.1 uncultured bacterium | reverse complement strand
TTGGATGGGGGTGAGCGCACGTTGAACCGTTTGTCTTGCCGCAACAGCGATTTGCCCGCATAGCTCGCGCCCATGCGTGAATGGGCCGATTTCACGGTGCACGAAGCGGGGGGCCGGACGACGGTCGTGCTGCAGGGGCCGCTGGTCGTATCGTCGATCGGCATCCTCGACAGGCGGCTGCGCGAGTTCGCCGAGCCGGTGCAGTTCGTCGACCTGTCGGCGGCGGGCGCGATCGACACGATCGGCGCGTGGACCGTGCTGCGCTTCGCCGAGCAGAACCAGGCGCAGATCAAGGGCGCGAGCGAGCAGGCCGAGAAGCTGCTCGAGACGGTGCGCGCGAGCGCCAGCACGGCCGACATCGAGCCGCCGCGCGGGCCGCTGATCCAGCAGGCGCTGACCGATATCGGCAAGATGGCGATCGACTTCGGCCACGGCGTGGTGCGGATGGTCGGCTTCCTCGGCGCGATCGTGGTCTCGCTCGGCGCGGTGCTGCGCCACCCGAAGCGCTTCCGGATGACCTCGCTGGTGCGGCAGATGGAGCTGGTCGGAGTCACCGCGCTGCCGATCATCGGGCTGATGAGCTTCCTGATCGGCATCGTCATCGCCCAGCAGGGCGCGGCGCAGCTGCGCCAGTTCGGCGCCGAGATCTACACGATCAACCTCACCGGGCGGCTGGCGATGCGCGAGCTCGGCGTGCTGATGACCGCGATCATGGTCGCGGGCCGCTCGGGCTCGGCGTTCGCGGCGCAGCTCGGCACGATGAAGCTGACCGAGGAGATCGACGCGATGCGCACGATCGGCGTCTCGCCGATGGAGGCGCTGGTGCTGCCGCGGATCCTCGCCGCGGTGCTGATGATGCCGCTGCTCGGGTTCTTCGCCGCGGTGCTGGCGGTGATCGGCGGGGCGTTCATCGCCGACCTCACGCTCGAAATCCCGTTCATCACCTTCCTGCGGCGGATCCAGGAGGTC
This sequence comes from uncultured bacterium, assembly GCA_966112795.1. GTDB lineage: Bacteria > Pseudomonadota > Alphaproteobacteria > Sphingomonadales > Sphingomonadaceae > Croceibacterium_A. Next base: position 11,057 of record CBHWED010000084.1, on the reverse strand, counting down.
GTACCATTGTTCGACTTGTGGGTCGGACTGATCAAGGCGCCGGTGTTCGGGCTGATCGTCGCGCTGGCCGGGTGCTACCAGGGGATGCAGGTGCGCGGGAATTCGGAGGAGGTCGGGCTGCGCACGACCAAGGCGGTGGTCCAGGCGATCTTCATGGTCATCGTGCTCGACGCGTTCTTCGCGGTGTTCTTCGACCAGATCGGATGGTCATGAGCGGCGACGACGAGGACAAGGAATTCGTCGAGATCCGCGAGGAGGTGCTCGAGGAAGCGCGCACCGACGTGGTGTCGGACTTCGACGGCGAGTACCCGATCGAGATCGAGGGGCTGCGCAACAGCTTCGGCGAGCAGGTGATCCACGAGGACCTCTCGCTCAAGGTCAAGCGCGGCGAGATCCTCGGCGTGGTCGGCGGCTCGGGCACCGGCAAGTCGGTGCTGATGCGCTCGATCATCGGGCTGCAGATTCCCGACGCGGGCGAGGTGCGGGTGTTCGGCAAGAACACCGTCGGCGCCGAGCCCGACGAGGAAGCCGCGGTGCGCAGCCGCTGGGGGGTGCTGTTCCAGGGCGGCGCGCTGTTCTCGACGCTGACCGTGGCCGAGAACGTCGAGGTGCCGCTCAAGCAGTTCTATCCCGAGCTCGACCCCGAGCTGCTGCACGAGATCGCCCGCTACAAGGTCAAGCTCAGCGGGCTGCCCGAGGAGGCGGCGAGCAAGTATCCGTCCGAGCTGTCGGGCGGGATGAGGAAGCGCGCGGGGCTGGCGCGGGCGCTGGCGCTCGATCCCGAGCTGCTGTTCCTCGACGAGCCGACCGCGGGGCTCGACCCGATCGGCGCGGCGGCGTTCGACGAGCTCACGCGCGAGCTGCAGGAGACGCTCGGGCTGACGGTGTTCCTGATCACCCACGACCTCGATACGCTGCACGCGATCTGCGACCGGGTGGCGGTGCTCGCGGACAAGAAGGTCAATGCGGTCGGGACGATCCCGGAGCTGCTCAAGCGCGACCATCCGTGGATCCAGGAATACTTCAACGGGCCGCGCGGCCGGGCCGCGCTGTTGGGATTCGCCCAGGCGAACGGCCCAGAAGTCGGGGGCGGGAAATCCGTGGACAAGCCGGTTCAGGGGAAGGCATAGGGGCAAGCCGATGGAAACGCGGGCAAACCACGTCTGGGTAGGGGCTATCACCCTGCTGCTGCTCGCCTTGCTGGCGGCGTTCTTCGTCTGGCTGGTCCAGCTCGGCGGGCCGGCGCAGAAGGACTACGACATCTTCTTCCCGCAATCGGTCGGCGGCCTCGCCAAAGGCTCGTCGGTGACGTTCCAGGGCGTGCCCGCGGGCGACGTGAAGACGATCGAGCTGTGGCGGCAGGACCCGAGCTTCGTGCGCGTGCGCGTCTCGCTCAACGAGGAGATCCCGATCCTCCAGGGCACCACCGCCTCGATCTCGGCGAGCTTCACCGGAGTCTCGACCGTGTCGCTCGGCGGCGCGGTCAAGGGCGCCCCGCCGATCACCGAGCCCGGCCCCGAAGGCGTGCCGGTGATCCCGGCGACCCCGGGCGGCCTCGGCGAGATCCTCGCCAGCGCGCCGCTGCTGCTCGAGCGCGTGGCGACGCTGACCGACCGGCTCACGCGGCTGCTGTCGGACGAGAACCAGGCCTCGATCACCAGCATCCTCAAGAACACCGACCGGATGAGCGCGCAGCTCGCCGACAGCGGCCCCGAACTGCGCGCGGCGCTGGCCGAGCTCAAGCTCACGCTGGCGCAGTCGACGCGCACGCTCAACGCGTTCGAGCACACGCTGAACACGACCGACACGCTGCTCGGCGAGCAGGGCAACAGCCTCGCCAACGAGCTGCGCACCACGCTGCGCTCGGCGCAAGCGGCGGCCTCGGCGATCGAGGCGACGATGAACGACACGCGCCCCGCGGCGCGCGAGATCACGCAGAATACGCTGCCGGCGGCCAACGCCACTTTGCAGGACCTGCGCCGCACGAGCGAGGCGCTGCGGGTGCTGACCGAGCGGCTCGAAAGCCAAGGGGCCGGCACACTGATCGGCGGCGGCAAGCTGCCCGACTACAAGCCGTAAGGGGGAGTGCATCGAATGTTCACGAAGGCGCTGCTTCCTGCGACTTTGGCCCTCGCGCTGGCCGGCTGCGTCAGCCTGACGCCCGATCCGCCCGACAGCCTGCTGACGCTGACCCCGCTGCGCACAGCGCCCGCGGGCACGACCACCGCGGGCACCGCGGCGACCGCGCTCGCGGTGCTCGAGCCGGCGACCGACCAGCGGCTCAACGTCGTGCGCGTGCCGGTGCAGACGAGCGATGCCTCGCTCGCCTATCTGCAGGACGCGGTGTGGGTCGAGAAGCCCGCGCGGCTGTTCCGCCAGCTTCTCGCCGAGACGATCCGCGCCGGCGGGAGCCGGCTGGTCGTGGCCGAGGGCGACCTCGGCTACGGCGCGGCGACCAAGCTTTCGGGCCGGCTGCTCGACATGGGCTTCGATGCCGCCAGCGGCAGCGTGGTGGTGCGCTTCGACGCGGTGCTGCAGGGGGCCGACGGCCAGGTCCGCACCAAGCGCTTCGAAAGCCGCGTGCCCGGCGTCGCGCCCGACGCGGCCGCGGTCGGGCCGGCGCTGAACCAGGCGGCGAACCAGGTTGCCGGCGAGGTGGCGGACTGGGTCGGCTGACCTAGTCCTGCGCGAGCCGCGCGAACGCTACCGCTTTCTCGAACGCCTCGAGCCGCATGGCGCGGCCATGTTCGGCCATCGGGTCCCAGCCCCATAGCTCGGCCTGCCAGTCCTGCTCGCAGTTGGCGGCGGCGAACAGCGCCGCGGGATCGGCGCCGGGCTCGAGCGCCTCGAGCGCCACGCTGAGCGAGGCGGCGAGCGCGGCGAGGGTGGTCAGCGCGGCGAGGGTGAAATCGTCGCGCGCGGCGAGCATCTCGGCGAGCCTCGCCATGGTCGCTTCGGGCTGCGCGCGATGGATCACGCCGCTGACGCGCTCGAGCCTGATGCCGTGGCGGGCTTCGAACGCGGCGACCAGCGGCTCCCACAGGTCCTGCTGGCGGCGGTAGAGCGGCTCGTCGGGATCGGCGCGATAGCACAAGGTGTCGGTCTCGGCGTAGCGCAGCACGTCGGCGATCGCGGCGGCGCGGTCGGCGCGGACATGGTCGATCGCGTAGTCGGCGAGGTCGCGCAGCGGGAAGGCCTTGGCGTCGATCTCCTCGCCTTGCGCGCGCCATTCGGCGGCGAGCGCTTCGGCCAGGGTCTCGCTCGGGACGATCTGCGGCGCGCCGCCTTGCGTGCGGATCGGACGCCCGTCGAGCGTGACGCGGTAGGCGCCCTCGAACGGCTCGATGCCGACCTCTTTCCAGAAGCGCTTCACAGCGGGGTGCGCCACTTGCGCGCGAGGTACTGGGGCACGACGAAGGCGTCAAGCAGCCCGATCACGATGAAGCCGTAGCCGACCAGGCGGTTGTCGTCTCCGGCGATGACCACGACGTCGCTCGCCATCAGGATGCCGAGGATGGCGAAGACCACGCCGCCGATACGCATGACCTGAATCACCATCCAGCGCTGGCGCGCGACAGTGTCGCCGACCGGATCATCCATCGAGCATCTCTCCCAGCTCCGCAGGCGTCGCGGCGACGGCTTCGGCGCCTGCCGCGAGCAGTTCGTCGGGCGTGTGATAGCCCCAGGCGACGCCGATCGCACGCGTGCCCGCGGCGACGGCCATCTCGATGTCGAACACCGTGTCGCCGATCATCACCGTGTCGGCCGGCAAGGCGCCGGCTTCGGCCATGGCCGTGTCGAGCATCGAGGGATGCGGCTTCGACGGATGGCGGTCGGCGGTCTGCAAGGTGACGAACAGGTCGAAGATGCCGTGCATCGTCAGGCAGCCCCTGAGGCCGCGGTCGCCCTTGCCGGTGGCGACGCCGAGCGTCCAGCCGGCGGCGTGGAGCCGCGCGAGGAGCTGCGCGATGCCCTCGAACAGCGGTTCCTGCAGCGTGCCGCGCTCGCGGGCGCGGAAGAACGCCTGCTTGTAGGCGGCGACGGTGCGCGCCTGGGTTTCGGCGGATTCGTCGGGGATGAGCCGGGCGATCGCGCTCGGCAGGCTGAGGCCGACGATGCGGCGGACCTGGTGCGGGTCGGGCGCGGCGAGCCCGGCCTCGGCGAAGCCTTCGGCCATCGCGGCGCAGATCGCCGCCTGGCCGTCGCTGAGCGTGCCGTCGCAGTCGAACACGGCGAGGCGGACGGTCATGCGAGGCTCCAGCCGGGGCTGCGAACGCCGGTCCGATGTCCGCCTGAATCTTCCCTCGTCGCCCCCGCGAAAGCCGGGGTCCCGCCAGACTTGCGGCGCCGCAGAGGTAGCGGGGTCCCCGCTTTCGCGGGGATGACGGGGTTGGGGTGAAATATGAGAGCGTGGCTCATGACGCGAACCGCCGCATCAGCGCGGCGATCGCCGGCGAGCCTTGCGCCTCGAGGGCGTCGGCGACGCGCGAGCGCTCTTCGGCGGGCTTGTTCTGCGACAGCTTGAAGGTCGGGCGCCAGACGCGGATCTCGAGCTCGAAGCCGACGATGCCGCGCGCGAGCTGGTTCCAGCGGTCCTGCGCGACCTCTTCGGGGCGCCAGGCCTCACCTTCGACGATCCGCGCTTCCTGCTTCTCGCCGATCGTCTCGAGCAGGCCGTGGAGACCGTCCTCGTCCATCTGCCGCACCGGGCCTTCGAGCTCGAGCGCGAGGTAGTTCCAGGTCGGCACCTGGCCGCGCTCGGCGTACCAGCGCGGGCTGACATAGGCATCGGGGCCGTTGAGCACCGCGAGCGCGGTGCGGCCGGCGATGTGCCTGGTCAGCGCATTGCCGCGCGAGAGATGGAAGTGGAGCGCGCCGTCTCCGGTCGAGACCAGCGGCACGTGCGCGACGCGCGGGCCGTCGGGAGTCTCGGCGAAGACCATGCCGAAGCCGATCTCCTCGATCAGCGATTCGAGCAGCGCGCGGTCGTCGACGCGGAACAGCGAATTGGGATGCATCAGCGCTTGCCGCCCGTCGGCTTGCTCCGCGGCGCGCCGAGCGTGCGGGTGCGCCGTTCGCCGCGGCGGGCCTTGCGATAGGTCTTGGCGTGGGCCTTGGCGGCCTGCTTCTTCTCCGCGCGCGAGGGCGGAGGCGGGCCCTTCTCGGGCTCGGCAGCACTGGCGCTTTCGTCGAAGCCGAGCTGGGCCATCGAGGCGGCGAAGTGCTCGGGCAGCTCGGCGGTGACGTCGAGCGTGCTGCCGCCCGGCGCGTCGATGATCAGGCGGCGCGCGTGCAAGTGCATCTTGCGGCTGATCGCGCCGGTCAGGAAGGCGTCCTGGCCGCCGTACTTGCCGTCGCCGACGATCGGATGGCCGATCGCGGCGAGGTGGACGCGGAGCTGGTGGGTGCGGCCGGTGAGCGGCTGGAGCTCGACCCAGGCGGCGCGGTTGCCGGCGCGGTCGATCACGCGATAGCGCGTCCGTGCCGGCTGGCCGCCCTCGGTGTCGACGTGCATCTTCTCGCCGCCGGTGCCCGGCTGCTTGGCGAGCGGGGCGTCGATCGTGCCGTCCTCGACCTCGGGCACGCCGACCACCAGCGCCCAGTAGATCTTCTTGGCCGAACGGCCCGAGAAGCGCTTGGAGAAGAACGCCGCGCTGCCGGGCGTGCGGGCGACGAGGAGCACGCCCGAAGTGTCCTTGTCGAGCCGGTGAACCAGGCGCGGGCGCGGCTCGTCCTCGTCGTGGTAGGCGTCGAGCAGGCCGTCGACGTGGTTGAAGGTGCCGGTGCCGCCCTGGGTGGCGAGACCCGGCGGCTTGTTGAGCACGAGCGCGGCGTCGGTGCGCTGCAGGAGCATGGCCTCGGCCTGGGCGACCTGGTCGGCGGTCAGCGGGCGCTTCCTGGGCTGCGGCTTGGCCGTGTCGCCGCCGGGCGGGACGCGCACGACCTGGCCGGCGGCGAGCCGATCCTCGGGCTTGGCACGCTTGCCGTCGACGCGAACCTGGCCGGTGCGCGCCCAGCGCGATACGGTGGCGAAGCCCACTTGCGGCAAGTGGCGCTTGAACCAGCGGTCGAGACGGATCCCGTCGTCGTCGTCGGCGACCGTGAACTGGCGGACAGCCTCACTCATGAAGCGAGCCGCATGACCGCCATGCCGAACACGAGCCCCGTCACGCCGAGCGCGATCGACAGGATCAGGTACAGCAGCGCGAAGGTGAACTGCCCGCGCTGCATGAGCAGGACGAGCTCGAGGCTGAAGGCCGAGAACGTGGTGAAGCCGCCGAGCACGCCGACGCCGAGCAGCAGGCGCAGCTCCTCGCCCCCCGAACCGAGGCGGGCGAGCCAGCCGGCGAGCAGGCCCATGAGCACGCTGCCGATAGCGTTGACCGCGAGGGTCGCCCAGGGGAAGGTCGTGACCGCCTGCGCGCCGAGCCACCAGGTCATCCAGCGGCCGGTCTGGTAGCGCAGCACGGAGCCGATCGCGCCGCCGAGCGCGACATGGAGCGAGGCGATGAACGGGGAGGGGAACGTCATGCCGGCGGCCTTAGCCCGATTGGTCGCACGAGGGGAATGCTCAAAACCTAAATCCTTGCCTTCGTCGCCCGATTCCCTTATGCGCCCGCCGTTCCAGCCGGTCCCCCGGGGATTCGGCGCTCAATTCATTGGTTACAGATGGTGTATCCCGCGCCGATCACGCGGGCTCTCGCCGGTTCGAAATTGCAAGAGGTGGCTTAGGTTTATGCAGATCATCGTCCGCGACAACAATGTCGAGCAAGCCCTGCGCGCGCTCAAGAAGAAGCTGCAGCGCGAGGGCGTGTACCGCGAGATGAAGCTGCGCCGCCACTACGAGAAGCCGAGCGAGAAGCGGGCGCGCGAGAAGGCCGCCGCGGTTCGCCGGGCGCGCAAGCTCGAGCGCAAGCGTGCGGAGCGCGACGGCGTCAAGTAAGCGCTGCTTGCCAGCACACACCAGCTAAGCCTAAGGGGCGCGAGGGTCCGACCTTCCGCGCCCCTTTCTGCATCCAGGATATCCTCATCATGGCCGAAGTGACCCGCGTTCCCTTGCAGCCGACCAACCGCAAGGCGATCCTCATGCTGATCCTCGGCATCGTGATCGGTGCGGCGCTCGCCAGCGGCGTGGCGTGGTGGATGGCGCGGCCGGGCACGGTCGACGTCGAGGAAACCCGCGCGGGCACCGGCGGCAATCCGACGAAGGAAGACGTGGTCTTCGTCAACTACGTCGGCAAGCTCGAGGACGGCACCGAGTTCGACCGCTCGCAGCCGACCCCGTGGCCGATCCAGGGCATCATGCCCGAAGGCACGCCGATGCGGCTCGACGGCGTGGTCCCCGGCTTCCGCGACGCGATCCTGCAGATGCAGAAGGGCGGCAAGTACACGGTCACGATCCCGGCCGAGCTCGCCTACGGCGCCAACCCGCCTCCGGGATCGCCGATCCCGCCGAATGCCGACCTGACCTTCGAGATCGAGCTGGTCGACTTCATGCCGCTCGCCGATGCCGAGGCGAAGTTCCAGCAGCTGCAGATGGCGATGATGAAGCAGCAGCAGGGCGGCCAGGGCAGCGCTGCCCCGGCTCCTGGCGGCGCGCCGGCGCCGGCCCCCGCGCCCGCCCAGTAAGCGGGTTTCAGCGAAGCCTCACGAATTGCTCATGCCCGGAAGGTGACTTTCGGGCATAAGCTTTTGCCTGGTGGAGAGGGAGCCAGGCATGACGGACGCGGACGCGGGCGAGACCCCGACGGGCATTTCCGAAGCTGAGCGCGGCGAGGCCGAATGGCCATTGCTGCCGTGGTTGCTCGCGGGGCTGTTCGGGCTTGCCGGGCTGCTGATCCATTTCATCACGCACGAGCACGACGACGTCGCCTGGCGCGTGGCGCTGGCGGCGTTCCTGTTCTTCGGGGCGATCGCCGCGGCGTTCACGCTCGAGCAGGCGCGGTGGAAGGCGCCGTCGCTGTTTGCCCTGGTCATCGGCGCGGTCATGGCCGGGCTCGCCTGGCGCGCTGTGCAGTACGGCGAGAGCCTGCCCGACGAGCAGTACGGCTTCGCTGCCGGCGTGGTCGCGAGCGCGCTGGCGCTGCCGCTGTTCCAGGCGGACTTCCACCGGCGGCGGCTGGCGACGCCCTATCGCGAGATCTACGGGCACGTGTGGACCGACGCGATCTGCGCGGCGGGGGCGCTCGCGTTCACCGGCATCTCATGGGTGGTGCTCGCGCTGCTCAGCGAGCTGTTCCACCTGCTCAAGATAGACTTCCTGCGCGATGCGATGGACGAGGGCTGGTTCGGGTGGACCTTCTCGGGGCTCGCCGCGGGGGCCGCACTTGGCACCTTGCGCAACCAGCTCAAGGTGATCGCGACGATGCAGACCGTGGTTCTGCTGGTGGCTTCGTTGCTCGCGGTGCCGTTGGCGTTCGGGCTGGTCGTGTTCCTGCTGGCGACCGTGGTCTCCGGCCCGCAAGTGCTGTGGGACGCGACGCGCAGCGCGACGCCGCTGCTGCTCGCCTGCGCGGCCGGGTCGTTCGTGCTGGCCAACGCGATTGCGCGGCAGGACGACGCGGCGATGACCCGTTCGCGGGTCATGCGCATTGCCGGCTGGGTGCTCGCAGCGGTGATCCTGCCGCTGGCGGTGTTCGCTGCGGTGTCGATGGGACTGCGGCTGAACCAGTACGGACTCGCGCCCGAGCGGCTGTGGGGGCTGGTGGCGATCGTCGTCGCCTGCGTGTGCGGGGTGGCCTACTGGGTGGCGCTGGCGCGCGGGCGCAAGGGCGGCTGGGCCGGGTACTTGCGCAGGGGGACGTTCCACCTTGGGCTGATCGTCTGCGCGCTCGCGGTGATGTTGGCGCTGCCGATCCTCGACTTCGGCGCGATCTCGACGCGCAACCAGGTTGCGCGGCTGCAAGCCGGGAGGGTGACGGTCGATGAGTTCGACTTCGCCGCGCTGCGCTGGGACTTCGGCGAGCCGGGGCGCCGAGCCTTGCGGCAACTGGCGGAAGGTGAAAACGCGCGGATCGCAGAGCTGGCGGACGCTGCACTGTCCCAGACGCAACGGGTCTATGGCTTGGGCGATCAATTCCGGGCGGAAGAGGATTTCGATTTGCGGGTGCAGCCCGACGATCCGGCGCTGCGCCGGCTCGTGCTCGACCATCTCAAGGGCAATCCGTGGCAATGCCAGGACCGTTGTGTCGCGCTCGATCTCGGCGTGGAGCAGGGCGGGCGGCGCGTGGCGATCGTGCAGGGCTCGGGCTATCAAGAGTTGTTGCTGAAGCCCGGCCAGCCCGGCACGTTTGCGCCCGAAACGGCACCGGCGGCCGTCGCCCTGGAGGACGGATCGACCGTGGAGATCCGCGAGGTCCCGACGCGCTACGTGTTCATCGACGGGAAGCCCGTCGGGCAACCGCTCGAATCGCCCACCGCGCCGCTTGAAGCGGGGCCATCGCCCCGCTAACGCCGCGCGCATGTCAGTCACCCGCGAAACCGTGGCGAAGATCGCCAGTCTTGCGCGCATCAAGATGGACGAGCCCGAGCTCGACCGGATGGTGCCCGAATTGAATGGGATCCTCGAGTGGGTCGAGCAGCTCGGCGAGGTCGACTGCACCGGTGTCGAGCCGATGACGGCCGTGATCCCGCAGGCCTTGCGGCTGCGCGAGGACGTGGTCGATGCCGATCCGCTGACCGGCGGCGGGGTGCGCGACAAGGTGCTGGCCAATGCACCGGCGCCCGAACATGGCTTCTACGGCGTGCCGAAGGTGATCGAGTAATGAGCGAGATCACCCAGCTCGGCGTCAAGGCGATCCGCGACGGGGTCGCTTCGGGCGAGTTCACCGCGCGCGAGGCGGCGGAGGCGTTCAACGCCAATGTCGCTGGCGCCAGCGAGCTCAACGCGTTCATCGTGGCCACGCCCGAGAAGGCGCTCGAGGCCGCGACCAAGGTCGATGCCGACCGCGCGGCGGGCAAGCCGCTCGGCAAGATGGCCGGCGTGCCGATCGGGATGAAGGACCTGTTCGCCACGCGCGGCGTGCAGACCACCGCGGCGAGCCATATCCTCGAGGGGTTCATTCCCGAGTACGAGAGCACCGTCAGCCAGAAGCTGTGGGACGCGGGCGCGGGCATGCTCGGCAAGCTCAACCTCGACCAGTTCGCGATGGGCTCGTCGAACGAGACCTCGTACTTCGGCAACGTGATCAGCCCCTGGCGGCGCAACGACGGCGGTAACGCCGCGCTCGCGCCGGGCGGTTCGTCGGGCGGCAGCTCGGCGGCGGTCGCGGCGCGGCTGTGCCCGGCGGCGACCGGGACCGACACCGGCGGCTCGATCCGCCAGCCGGCCGCGTTCACCGGCATTTCCGGGATCAAGCCGACCTATGGCCGCTGCAGCCGCTGGGGCATCGTCGCGTTCGCCTCGTCGCTCGACCAGGCCGGGCCGATGGCGCGCTCGGTCGAGGACTGCGCGATCATGCTCGAGGCGATGGCCGGGTTCGATCCGAAGGATTCGACCAGCCTCGACCTGCCGGTGCCCGAGTGGGCCGCGTCGCTCGACGCCAATCTCAAGGGCAAGAAGGTCGGCATCCCGCGCGAGTACCGGATGGACGGGACCGACGCCGAGATCCTCAAGAGCTGGGACGACGGCATCGCCTGGCTCAAGGATGCCGGCGCCGAAGTCGTCGACGTGAGCCTGCCGCACACCAAGTATGCGCTGCCGGCCTACTACATCGTCGCCCCGGCCGAGGCTTCGAGCAATCTCGCCCGTTACGACGGCGTGCGCTACGGCCTGCGCGAGCTGCCCGAGGGCGCGAACCTGCAGGAGATGTACGCCGCGACCCGCGCGGCCGGCTTCGGCGACGAGGTCAAGCGCCGCATCCTGATCGGGACCTACGTGCTCTCGGCCGGGTTCTACGACGCGTACTATACCCAGGCGCAGAAGGTCCGCGCGCTGATCGCGCGCGACTTCGAGGAGGCCTGGGCGCAGTGCGACGTGCTGCTCGCGCCGACCACTCCGACCGCGTCGTTCGCGCTCGGCGACAAGGTCGACGATCCGCTGGCGATGTACCTCAACG
>CBHWED010000083.1:0-12251 GCA_966112795.1 uncultured bacterium | reverse complement strand
TGAGCTATCTGCGCTCGGCGCCGTTCGACAAGCTCAAGGTCGACAAGAGCTTCGTCGATTCGTGCACCCAGCAGGACAAGAACAGCGCCAAGATCATCACCGCGATCATCGGCCTGTCCGAAGCGCTCGGCATGGAGACCACGGTCGAGGGGGTCGAGGCGTTCGACCAGTTCAACCTCGTGTGCGAGAAGGGGGCCAAGTACATCCAGGGGTGGATCTACTCGAAGGCGCTGCCGCGCGAGGAGATCGCCGAGGCGATGCAGAGCGGCGAGATGCGCATCGCGCCGACCGGGCCCGAGAAGCACCGGCCCGAGCGACGCTCGGTGTTCCGCCGGGTCGGGGTGATCCACGACGACCATCGCTACGAGGCGGTCATGCGCGACCTGTCGACCACCGGGGCCGCGGTCGAGGGGCTGCTCGGGGTGCCGGTCGGCACCGGGCTGGTGCTCGATCTCGGCGAAGGCCAGCTCGCGGTCGGCTCGGTGAGCCGCTCGCAGGACACGATGATCGCGATCGAGTTCGAGACTCCGCTGGTCAGCGACGGCGCCGGCGGGCTGTGCACGCGGCACCGCGTCTCGCCTTATGCGCTGGCCGCGGCGGGCATGCCGCTCGCCGCGCTGCCGCCGGGGAACTACCCGCTGGCGATGACCGGCGGCATGGCGCAGAGCAAGCCGCAATTCCTGCAGGTCAGCGTGCCGGGAAGCGCCTGAGCGGGTAAGATTTCCCCGTCCAGCGCTTAGCGGCGATGACTGGATTTACGGGGCCGGTGCGGGAGCGGGCGCGGACTCGCCGCGTTCGTCCTCGGGCGGCAGGATCGCGAAGACGCCGTCCTCCTCGACAGTGCGGTCGTTGCTGAAGGTGTCCATGACGAGGTGGTCGAGGCCTTCGGCGCGGACGTAGGCCTGCCGGACGGTCCACGGGGCGGTCAGCGTCGCGGGGTCGTCGATGGTCATTTCGCCTTCGATGCGGTCGGGACCGACCAGCCGCAGGCGCTCGGTGTAATGCGCGGCTTCGGAGAACGGCGGCGCGCGGAAGAACAGGTTCGGCTGGCGCACCGACACGGTCTCGATCACCAGCGTGTCGCCCTCCCAGTGGCCGACGGATTCGCCCCAAGCGGTGGTCCAGCGGTCTTCGGGCGGGCTCAGCGGGCGACCGTCGGTGGCGATCCGGCGCAGGTCGCGGTAGACGGTCAGGATCAGGATCTGGTCGCGGCCGACGACGAACTCGAGCGGGGTCAGCGACATCATCATCATCGGGTAGCCCCAGCCTTCCGACTTCGAGATCGCTGCTTGCGACAGGCGCTCGCGGAAGCGCGCGCGGGCCTCGTCGGTCCACGGCGCATTGAGGTCGATCAGCGGGAGCTGGTTGCCGCGGCGGGCGTCCTCGACCGACTGGAACCCCGAGATCTGCGTGCGCGCGCCCTGCTCGGTGAACCAGACGCCGGAGATGTCGGGGTGGTCCTGGGCAGCGGCCGGGGCGGCGAGCAGCAGCGCCAGCGGAGCGAGGCGGGCGAGCGGGCTCACGAGATGCGGCCGATCGGCTTGCCGTCGGCGCCGGCGATGCCGAGCACGAGGCCGCCGTTGGCGCCACTGCGCAGCGGGTTCGCGGTGACCGTGATCCTGTCGCCGGGCTTCAGCGTCGAGGGGCGCAGGCCGCGATTGTAGAGGTAGACCGGAGCGCCCATCTCGAGGTTCCATTCGACCTCCTGGCCCGGGGCGCCGACCATGAGCTGGATGTAGCAGTGCGGGTTGGTCCACTGGAACAGCCGCACGGTGCCGGTCAGGGTGACCGTCCTCGCCTGGTCGAACATCACCGGCGAGTGGTGCGCCTCGGCCGCGGGCGCGACGGCCGCCGCGAGGCACAGCATGGCGACGGCCTTGAGCAAGCGCATGCGACCCCTCCCGACTCGCAACGACCGGCCGAGCATAACGCGGCTTGGGACAGGTGGAAGATGGGGCTTGGCGAACCGCCGCGGCCCGGCCTAGCAACGGCCGATGGCAGGCGGCAGCTTCCGTTTCGAGGGCTTCGAGCTCGACCCCGGCAACCGGCGGCTGAGCCGCGACGGCGCGCCGGTCGAGCTCAACGCGCGCTATCTCGACGCGCTCGTGCTGCTCGCCGGCGAGGAGGGGCGGCTGGTGTCGAAGGACCGCTTCCTCGCCGAGGTCTGGCGCGGGATCCCGGTGACCGACGAGGCGCTGACCCAGTGCATCAAGACGCTGCGCCGCCAGCTCGGCGACGACGCGGCCAACCCGCGGTTCATCGAGACGGTGCCCAAGCACGGCTACCGCTTCCTCGCGCCGGTCGAGCGTGGCGGCGGCGCGGTGGCGGAGGTGGCCGCGGGCGAGCCGGCGCCGTTGCCGCTCGCGCCGTGGCAGCGGTTCATTGTCCTCGGCGTCGCCGGGATGATCGGCGGCGGTGCCGCGGGGCTGACCGGCGGGCTGCTTTATGGCTTCGCCGGGGTGTCGACGCCCGTGCAGCCGGGGGTCGGCGCGCTGTCGGTGCTGCTGGTGGTGACTGCGGTGTGCATGGCGGTCGGCGCGATCGGCGGGGCCGGGGTCGGCTTCGGCATCGCCGCGGCCTGCCTGCGCGAGCAGCCGGCGTGGTACCGGTTTGCCGCGGGCGGGGCGATCGGCGGGCTGCTCACCGGGGCGGTGGTCAAGCTGCTCGGGCTCGATGCGTTCAACCTGCTGTTCGGCCACGCGCCGCCGCAGATCACCGGCGCGGCCGAGGGGCTCGTGCTCGGCGGGGTGGTCGGCGTCGGCGCATGGATCGGCGGTCGCGGCGGCGAGCCGCGGCGGCTGCGGCTCGGCTCGGGGATCGCCGCGCTGTCGGGCGGGGTGGCCGGGGTCCTGATCGCGCTGACGGGCGGGCGGCTGATGGCCGGCAGCCTCGACCTGCTCGCGCGCAGCTTTCCGGATTCGCGGCTGCGGCTCGACCCGATCGGGGCGCTGTTCGGCGAGAAGGGGTTCGGGCCGATCAGCGACGTGGTCACGGCGGGGCTTGAGGGCGCGCTGTTCGGCGGCTGCGTGGTCGGGGCGATGATCGTCGCCCGGCGGACGGTGGCGCGCTAGGCCGCGAAGGCCATGGGTTCCCCCGCGTGGACTCGGGTTTTCCCCGGATGGTGGCGGCGCGGCCGCGGGCGGTAATTTTCTCCCCGACAGTGGGAGGAACACCGATGGCCTGGAACATCAAGGGCATTCTCGCCGGGGCGCTGCTCGTGGCGGCGACGCCGCTGCTGGCGCAGGCGAGCGAGGACAACTGGGAAGGGCTGGTGCGGGTGCGGTCGCAGAAGATCGAGCTCGTCTACCTCGCGCCCGAGGCCGACTTCCGGCCCTACAGCAAGGTCATGCTCGACCCGAGCGAGATGTCGATGCGCGCGAACTGGCTGCGCGACCAGCGCCGCCGCAGCGCCGCGAGCCTCAGCGGCCAGCCGACCGAGCGCGACATCACGCGCGCGCTCGAGCGCGGGCAGCAGCAGTTCGACAGCTACTTCGCCGATGCGTTCACCGCGGCCGGCTTCACCATCGCGACCGAGCCGGGCCCCGACGTGCTGCGCATCCGCTCGGGAGTTGCCGACATCGACGTGGTCTCGCCCGATGTCGGCGGTGCCGGGCGCACCCGCACGTTCTCCGACGAGGCCGGGTCGGGCACGCTGGTCATCGAAGCGCGCGATTCGCAGACCAACGCGCTGCTCGGGCGGGCGATCGAGCGCCGGGTCGCCGGCGACAACGGGCCGTGGCTGCGCACCTCGGCCTCGAACCGCGCCGACTTCGACCGGCTGTTCCGCCGCTGGGCCGAAACCGCCGCCAACGGGCTCGTCGAATTGAAGGCGCTGTCGCCGGTCGACGTCAACGGCGAGCGGCTCGCGCGCTAGCCGCGCTTCGCAAAGCCACCCGCTGTCCGGCGCAAGGAGACCTCGATGGCCTCGAACGCACGCGCGCTCCTCGCCGGCATGCTGCTTGCCGCAGCGGCGCCGGCGCTCGCGCAATCGCACGCGGCGGACGACGACTGGGAGGGCCTGGTCCGCGTGCCGTCGCAGAGGATCGAGTTCGTCTATCTCGCGCCGGGTGCCGATTTCCGACCCTATACCAAGGTCATCCTCGAGCCGAGCGAGATGGCGATGCGCAAGGACTGGCTGCGCGACTACCAGCAGGCCACCGGCGAGCGGCGCAACGGCATCAGCGAACGCGACGTCGTTCGGGCGCTCGAGCGCGGCAGCAAGCGGTTCGACACCTACTTCGCCGATGCCTTCACCCAAGCCGGCTTCACGATCGTGCGCAGCCCCGCTGCCGACGTCGTGCGCGTGCGGCTCGGCGTGTTCGAGATCGACGTGCAGACACCCGACGGACTGAAGGTCACGCGCAACGAACGGCTCACGCTGTCCGAGAACGCCGGACAGGCTACGCTGGTCGTCGAGGTCCGCGATTCGGTGACCAACGCGCTGCTCGGCCGCGCGATCGAGCGGCGCCTGGCGGACGACACCGGCCAGTGGGCGCGCGGCCTCGGCGACAGCAAGGTCGGCTTCAACCGCCTGTTCCGCCGCTGGGCGGAAGCGAGCGCCCAAGGCATGGCCGAGCTCAAGGCGCTCTCGCCGGTCGACGTCGAGGGTGAGCGGCTCGCGCGCTGAGCCGAGTCAGCCGCGGACCGCGGCGATGTGGCGGTCGATCGTCCGCGCGAGCACGTCGAGCGGGACGTTGCCGCCCTTGACCACCGCGTCGTTGAACGCGCGCAGATCATAAGCTTGGCCGAGCTCGGCCTGGGCGTGGGCGCGCAGGCGGACGATCTCGCTGTGGCCGACCTTGTAGCCGCAGGCCTGGCCGGGCCACGAGCAGTAGCGGTCGACCTCGCTTTCGACTTCCTCGCGCTCGTTGCCGTTGCGCTCGACGAAGAACTGGACCGCCTGGTCGCGGGTCCAGCGCTTGTGGTGCAGGCCGGTGTCGACCACCAGCCGGCACGCGCGGAAGGCCTGGTCCTGCAGGTAGCCGAGCCGCCACGCCGGGTTGTCGTCGTAGGCACCGAGCTCGTCGGCGAGCTGCTCGGCATAGAGCGCCCAGCCTTCGGAGAACGCGTTGAAGGCGAGGATCGAGCGGATCAGCGGCAGCTGGTTCGAATGCTCGCCTTCCCACACGTGGCCGGGAATGGTCTCGTGGTGGACCAGCGTCGGGATCGTGTACTTGCGGTGCAGGTCGGTGGTCCTGAGGTTGATCCACATCTTGCCCGGGATCGTGCCGTCCTTCGAGCCGGCGCCGCCGTAGGCGCTCGGCGCGCCCGGTTCCTCGGCCGGGGGCAGGCGGCGGACCTCGAGGTTGGCGCGCACCTGGGTGGTGAACGCGCGCGGCATCTGCGCGCGGATCCAGGCCACGCGCTCCTCGATGAAGGCCATGATCTGCGCGCGGCCCTCGTCGCCTTCGGCGAACTTGAAGCGCGGGTCCTCGCCGAGCTTGGTCATGCGTTCGCCGACCGAGCCGGTGGTGTAGCCGAGGTCGCGCAGGATCGGGTCCATCCGGCCGTGGATCTCGTCGAGCTGGGTCAGGCCCATCTCGTGGATTTCGTCGGGCGTCCGGCGCGTGGTGGTGCTCGCGCGCAGCGCCCAGGCGTACCACTCGTCGCCGTGCGGCTGGGCCCACATGCCGGCGTCATCCTTGGCCAGCGTCGCCTGGCGCTTGAGCTCGGCGAGCTGGCGCTCGAGCGCGGCGGCGAGCGGGCCGGTGGCGATGGCGCGCGCGCGCTTGTCCCAGTCGCCGGCGATCTGCCCTTCGCCGGTGCGGCGGGTGAGCGATTCGACGACCGAGCCGCCGCTCCGCGCATCGGCGAGCGAGGCTTCCATCTGCGGGATCGCCTTGGCGAGCAGGAACGCCGGCGGGATCACCCCCATGCCGGCGGCCGAGCGGATCCGCTCGAGCTCGCCGTCGAGCGCGGCGGGCATGGCTCCGAGGCGCGCGAGATAGGCTTCGGCATCGGCCGCGTCGCGTACCGGGTGGTCGGAATCGAGGAAGCGCGGGAAGTCGATGTAGCCGCCGACGTTCTGGATCACGACGTAAGGCGCGTTGCGCCACGAGCCGACGGCGACGTCGCCGTAGGGCTGGGCGAAGCCGTCGAGCGCGGTGGCGTAGGCGCTTTCGACGACCTCGAAGCTCGTGCGCGTGGCGGGGTCGAGCGCCGAGGTGTCGACCGCGCGGACGCGCGCGAGATCGGCGCGCAAGGTCGCTGCGTAAGCCTGCTGGCCGGCCGACGAGAGATCCTCGATCCTGCTGCGCAATCCGGCGTGCGCGTCGGTGTCGACACCAAGCGAGGTCGCCCGCTCGGGCTCGTGCGCGAGCAGGTTCCAGGCGACCTCGTCGAGCAGCGCGACGGGATCGGCAGCGCCCGAGGCGGCCGGTCCGGCGACCTGGGCGAACGCGCGCGCGGGAAGCGCGAGCAGGCTGCCGCCGGCGCCAAGCCCGGCGAGAGCCTGGCGTCGGGTGAAGGTTTCAGATGCAATCGACATGGCCGGCTTTTCGCCGCGCCCTGCCGAAGTGTCAAACCGCGCCGTGAGGCGGAGCCGCGATCAGTCGAGGAATTCGCGCGGGACTTTGCCGCCGTTCTTCGCCAGCTCCTGCATCGTCTGCCGGTGCAGCTTGATGTTGTCCTCGGCCGAGCCTTCGTAGCTGGTGTTGCCGAGCTCCTCGGCGAGCTGCTTGCGGTTGTCGTAGCTCGAATCGACCCCGATCAGCTTCATCAGGTCGACGATCGAGCTGCGCCAGTTGAGCTCGCTCGCGCCGGGCAGCGCGTTGAGCCGCGCCTCGACATCGACTTCGTCGAGCACCGCGGGTTGGGGCTGCGGCGAGGCCGCCGCCGGACGGGGCGCGGCCGTGGCTGCCGCAGGGGCGGCGGCCGCGGGGGCCTGCTCCCGGTGACCGAAGATCGCGTTCTTGATCGAACTGAAGATACCCATGGATAGGCCTCCTTGGCTGCGTGCGCAGATCCCTCCCGCCGACACCCTAACGCTCGTTCGTGACTTTCGTTCGACGGCCATCGGGCGTAGGGCCCTGATCAGCGACCTGCCGCGCAGGCGGCAAGCCGCGCCCTCACGATCAAGAGGAATGCCCCATGGACATGCTCGACATGCTTCGTCGGAGCGGCGGCCTCGATGCGATGGCCGGCCAGCTCGGAATCAGCCCCGCCCAGGCGGCGCAAGGCGCCGAAGCCCTGCTTCCCGCGGTGCTCGGCGGATTCAAGAAACGCAGCCAGGCCGGCGGCGCGGGCGAGGCCGGGATTGGCGACCTCGTCGGCATGCTCGGCGGGCTCGGCGGCGGCGGGCTCGCGGCCAACGTGATCGGCCCCGAGCCGACCAACGTCGCCAACGGCAACCAGGTGCTCGGGCAGATCTTCGGCTCGAAGGAGGTCAGCCGCACGGTGGCCGGGCACGCCTCGCAGCAGAGCGGGCTCGACCCGGCGCTGCTCAGGCAGATGCTGCCGATCCTGGCGATGCTGGTCGGCGGCTACTTGTCGTCGCGCGGCGGCGCCGCGGCGGGGCAGCCATCGGGCGGCGGCGGGATCTTCGGCAACATCCTCGGCGGGATGCTCGGCGGCGGCCAGCCGCAAGGCGGCGCGGGCCTCGGCGGGATCGGCGCGATGCTCGACCTCGACGGCGACGGCAACCCGCTCGACGACATCATCGGCATGGCCGGCAGGCTGCGCGCCTGATGGCGATGGGCACGGTCCTCTCGGTGGTCATGCTCGCCGCGCTCGCGCTGGTCTGCGGCGCGATCTACCTGTGGCGTCGCGGCACGCGCAAGCAGGCCGGGCTGATGCTCGTGCTGGCGGTGGTCATGGTCGTCAACGTGCTGATCTGGACCGTGCCGGATTCGGCCGGCACGGCGCCGATCGACCGGGCGGAGGCGGCCGCGAGCTAAGAGCGCGGCTGTTTGGCCTCGTCGAGCAGCCGCTGGCGTTCCTCGCGGGCGATCCGGGCCAGCGGATGGTCCGGATGCCGCGCGATGAACAGGTCGTAGGCCTCGACCGTCGCGGCCTTGCGCGCGGCGGCGAGCTCTTCCTCGATAGCCACGTTGCCGTCGCGGGCGCGGCGCACGTCAGGCGGCGCGCCGTCGCCGGGGGGCGACGGAGGGCCGGCGCCCTGAAGGGCCAGAAACAGCGCTATCCACAACATCGAAGCCCGAGCGTCAGAGGTAGATCTGATAATGCTCGAGCGAGGTTACGCCCGTGAGCAGGATCTGGAAATCCGCCACGTGGTCACCGTTGACGTCGCCCTGCAGCAGCACGTTGCCACCGCTGGTCGACCAGCGCAGCTCGTTGCCCTGGGTCACGCCGAAGGCGTTGGTTCCGATGAACGAGAACGAGTCGCGGAAGGCGGTCGTAGGATCGGAATCGAAGTGGGAAAAGTCGATGTGGTCGGACAGCGAGAAGTCGGTCACCACGTCCTGCCCTCCGACGAGGTCGGCGAGGCTGTCCCAGCGGAAGGTGTCCGCGCCGGCGCCGCCGGTCAGCCGGTTGACCGCCTGGTTGGCGATCAGGGTGTCGCCTGCGCTGCTTCCGACCGCATTCTCGATCAGCGAGCGGGTATCGCCCTCGAACAGCAGTGCGTTGGCGATGTTGCCGCGTGCGAAGTGGCCGTTGCCGAGGTTGGCGGTCTGGGCCATCCCGGTCGAGGTCCACTCGCCCGGGCGAAGGTCGATCGTCACCGCGGTCGAGTAATTCGACAAGTCGTAGGTGTCGGTCCCGCCGCCGTCCCACACGGTCATGAAGATGCGATTGCCGCCGGGCGCGCCCTCGCCGACGCCGTTGATGGTCATCTCGCCGGTGGTGGGGCTCCACTTGTAGACGCTGTTGGTCGAGTTGGTGGTGTAGTTGGCGCCGTAGATCTGCTGCAGCGCCGCGATGTCGAGCATCATCAGCGTGGTCGGGAAGCCGTAGGTCTCGTTGGTGTAGCCGCTGTCCTCGAGGTTCTCGCCGACGTAGCTGCGGTAGGTCATCACCGTGTACTCGAGCGAGTCGTGGCCGCTGCTGACCGCGGGCGCGTCGTGCCCGTGCTTGAGCCCGAGCGCGTGGCCGGTTTCGTGGAGGAAGCCCATCCACGCGTAGTTGCCGGTGATCGGCGCGTAGAAATCGTCCTTGTTGAACCACGCCGTGCCGCCCGGGCTGCCGGCGACGTTGATCGGGTAATAGGCGTAGGCCGGGTCGGCGTCGGTGGTCATCGCGTAGCGCAGGTTCGCCTGCGCGGCATCGCTGGCGGCGGTGAAGGTCAGCGCCGATACGGCCGCAATCGCGCCGAGATGGTGGACCACGGCAGCCTGCTGGGTCGCGGTCAGCGGTGCGAACTCACCGGGCTCGTCGACCTCCTCCATTTCCGCCGGATACTGGGTGGCGCTCGTCGGGAACGCGTAAGTGAGGTTGTTGTGGTCCCACTTGGCGCCGCTGATCAGCGCTTCGATGTCCTCCTGCAGCAGCTCGGCCGGGGTCGCCGGCGGGCCGATGGTGACATTGAGCTCGTAGCTGCCCGAGGTCGGGTGTTCCTCGTCCTGGAACGCGCTGACCGCGAACATGTAGGTCCCGGTGGTCTCGACGCGAATGCGGATGTAGGAATCGGTGTTGTGGCCGTATTCCGGATGCGGCTCGGATCCCGGATCGGGGTTGCCGAGGTCGTCGTTGACCACCCAGACCGTCGGGTCGCCATAGGCGTGGTAGAATTCGAGATAGGCGTCGAGATTGCCCGAGCTGTTGTCGATGTCGAGGTAGATGACTTCGCCCGCCTGGAGCTGGATCGAATAGAAATCCTTGTCACTCGGGCTCGAGATCGAACCGGTGATCGTGCCCGAGGGGAGATCATCGTTGGGCAGGTTGGGATTGGTCGCGACCACGAGCTGCGAACGATCGATCGTCTGGGCTTGCCCGAGGCCGTCGTTCGGCTGGGCGGTCTCCGCGAACACCGGGGTCGGCTCGGCGAGGTCGGTGACATTGATCGTGATGGTCTTGAACGTGGTGACGTCCGACGAATCGCGCGCGTAGATCTCGAACGTGTAGCTGCTCTGGGCCTCGAAGTTGGGCGGGGCGGTGAGGCGGACTGCGCCGGTCTGGTCGATCGAGACCTGGTGGCTGACGGTCGACCAGAGGATCCGGTCGCCATCGGCGTCGACGGCGGTCGCCTGATAGATCACCGTGCTTGCCGGGGTGTTCTCGACCACCGTGGCGGTGTTGCCGGAGGTGATTGTCGGTGCGGTGTTCGAAGAGCCGGAAACCTCGAAGTCGTTCCAGTTCAAGCCGGTGATTTCGCCGGGAATGGCTGAGAGGGTGGCGAACTGCACCGCGGCCCCGGCGCCGCCGCCGTCCGCGTCGTAGAGCAAGGCTCCGATGTTGTAGTCGTAGATGATCTTCGGGACCCCCGGCTCGAGCACCGACGAGGTCCCCAGCACGAAGTATTGCGCGGGGAGGTATCCGGCGGCGAGGGCGGAGAAAGCCTCGCCGATCGATCCCCCGAGGACGATCTTGTCGACCCCGCTCTGGAAGTCGATGATCGTGTCGACGTTGCCCGCACCGAGCGCGGCGGTGAACTTGAAGCGGTCGGCGCCGGCGCCGCCGGTCAGCGTGTCGCTGCCGAGGCCGCCGTCGAGCACGTCGTTGCCGGACCGGCTGGTAAGCGCGTTGGCGAGCTCGTTGCCGGTGAGGACGACCGTGCCAAAAGCGTCTGTCGACACGGTCAGGTTCTCAATGCTGACGCCGGCGGCGAGCGCGTAGCTGCTCTCGGTGACGATCGTGTCGTTGCCTTGGCCGGCGGCCTCGATGACCACGTCGCCGATGTCGATCAGGTAGGTGTCGTCGCCGGCGCCGCCCTCGAGCGTGTCCTGCCCGGCGCGGCCATCGAGCGTGTCGTTGCCGGCGAGGCCGACCAGCGTGTCGTTGGCGTTGCCGCCGATCAGCACGTTGGCGCCGGCGTTGCCGGTGATCGAGGTGCTGAACGCATTGCCGGTGAGGTTGATCGCGGTGGTGCCGGCGGCGTCGGCGGTGCTCAGCTGCTCGATGCTCAGACCCGCGGCGAGCGTGTAGCTGACGCTCGCGAGCACCCGATCGGTGCCCTGGCCGGCGGCTTCCTCGACCACGTCGCCGGCCGCATCGACATAGTACTTGTCGTTGCCGAGGCCGCCGATGAGCCGGTCGACCCCGGCGCCGCCGTCGAGCTCGTCGTTGCCCGCGAGGCCGACCAAGGTGTCGTCTGCGCCGCCGCCATTGAGGACGTTGGCGCCGGCGTTGCCGTAGATCACCTGGGCGAGCTCGTTGCCGGTCAGGTTGATCGCGGTGGTCGCGTCGTTCCAGTCGGTCGTCAGCATCTCGATGCTGGCGCCGGCGGCGAGCGCGTAGCTGGCGCTGGCGAGCACGCGGTCGTTGCCCTGGCCCGCATATTCGGCGACCGCGTCGCCCGCCGTATCGACATAGTAGTAGTCGTCGCCGAGGCCGCCGATCAGCGAATCGATCCCGGCGCCGCCGTCGAGCACGTCATTGCCCGCGAGACCCACGAGGGTGTCGTCTCCGGCGCGGCCCTCGAGGGTGTTGTTCCCGGCGTTGCCGTAGATGACCTGGGCGAGCTCGTTGCCGGCGAGATTGATCGCGGTGGTCGCGTCGTTCCAGTCGGTGGTCAGCATCTCGATGCTGGCCCCGGCGGCGAGCGTGTAGCTGGCGCTGGCGAAGACGCGGTCGTTGCCCTGGCCGGCAGATTCGGAAACGCTGTCGCCCGCGGAATCGACGTAGAAGTAGTCGTCGCCGAGGCCGCCGATCAGCGAATCGATCCCGGCGCCGCCGTCGAGCACGTCGTTGCCGGCGAGGCCGACGAGCGTGTCGTTGCCGGCGCGGCCATTGAGGGCGTTGTTGCCGGCGTTGCCGTAGATGACCTGGGCGAGCTCGTTGCCGGTCAGGTTGATCGCGGTAGTGGCGTCGTTCCAGTCGGTGGTCAGCATCTCGATGCTGAGGCCCGCGGCGAGCGTGTAGCTGGCGCTGGCAAAGACCCGGTCGTTGCCTTGGCCGGCGACTTCGGAGACACCATCAGCGGCGGAGTCGACATAGTACCAGTCGTCGCCGAGGCCACCGTTGAGCGTGTCGGTCCCGGCGCCGCCGTCGAGCACGTCGTTGCCGGCGAGACCGACCAGCGTGTCGTCACCGGCGCGCCCGCTCAGCGTGTTGTAGCCGGGGTTGCCGTAGATCTCCTGAGCGAGCTGGTGGCAGGTCAGGTTGATCTCGGTGGTCGCGGAGTACAAGAAGATAGT
>CBHWED010000082.1:0-12282 GCA_966112795.1 uncultured bacterium | reverse complement strand
TCCACATGGTCGAGGCCTACATCCGCCTGTTCCCGCCCGAGCTCGACCTCGGCGGGTGGCCGGTCGACGCGGCGATCGTGCAGCCCTGAACGACCGAGGCGCGCCCCGCGGCGCGCTCCCTCCCCCTGCCCCCTCCCCGCCGGGGAGGGGGATTGCGTGGTCGGCGGTGTCCGCGCTCAGCGCAGCGTGCGGAAGGTGGCGCGCAATTCATCGGTGAAGGACTGCGGTTGCTCCCAGGCCGCGAAATGGCCGCCCTTGGGCAGGCGATTGTAGTGGACCAGGTTGGGATAGGCGCGGCGGGCCCAGCTTTCGGGCGCGGTATAGATCTCGTCGGGATAGGCGCTGACGCCCATCGGCAGCTCGACGCCCTTGGGCGCGAAGAAGGCGAGCTTGCTTTCCCAGTAGAGACGCGCCGAGGAGACCGCGGTGTTGGTCAGCCAGTAGAGCGTGACGTTGTCGAGCACGTCGTCGCGGCTGAGGCCCTCGCTCGCACCGTCGAACACGCGGCTGATCAGCGCGCGGCTGCGGTCGTCGTGGTCGAGCATCCATGCGGCGAGGCCGATCGGCGAGTCCGCCAGCGCGTAAAGCGTCTGCGGGCGCCCGGCCATCTCCTGGGCATAGCCGAGGCCGTGCTGGTAGAACGTCGCGAGCTGGTCGAAGGCGTAGCGCTCGTCGGCCGACAGGCCGGCCGGCGCCGGGCCGTTGGGCAGCAGCTGCGCGATCTCGTCGGGAACGGTCGCCGGCATGTTGGTGTGCACGCCGACGAGGCCGGCGGGCCGCTGCAGCGCCATCTGCTCGGTCACCGCGTTGCCCCAGTCGCCGCCCTGGGCGACGTAGCGGCTGTAACCGAGGCGCTCCATGAGCACGGCCCAGGCGCGGGCGATGCGGATCGGGTCCCAGCCGGTCGTGGTCGGCTTGCCCGAGAAGCCGTGGCCCGGGAGCGACGGGATCACGACATCGAACGCATCGGCTTCGGTGCCGCCGTGCGCGGTCGGGTTGGTCAGCGGCTCGATGACCTTGAGCTGCTCGATGATCGAGCCCGGCCAGCCGTGGGTGATGATCACCGGCAGCGCGTTCGGATGGCGCGAGCGGACGTGGATGAAGTGGATGTCGACGCCGTCGATCGTGGTGATGAAGTTGGGATAGGCGTTGAGACGCTCCTCGGCCCGGCGCCAGTCGTGCTGGTTGAGCCAGTAATCGGCCAGTTGCCGCATCGTGGCGAGGTTCACGCCCTGGGTGGCGTCGCTCACGGTCTCGCGCTCGGGCCAGTTGGTCGAGCGGATCCGCAAGCGCAGATCGGCCAGCGCTTCGTTCGAGGCGTGGAAGCGGAACGGACGGATCTCGGGACCGCCCGTGGACGGCAACGGTTGCGCCGAGGCGACGCCGGCAAGGCCGAGGCCGACGGCGCCGGCCAGCGACGAAACCAGGAGGTCGCGGCGATCGAGAGTGATGCTGGTCATGGTGTTTCCCCTTGCTGCCGGGCTGCGATGAATTCGTTTCCGGTAGCCGGGACCTAGCCGCCGACGGGGACGCGCGCCGTCCGCAGCTTGCGGAGACTATCGCACAATTGCGGTTTTCGACGCGGCTGCGTTAGGTTTCGCCTGTCGCACGAGTCGTTCGGACGGGCCGCTGGAGGCGAAGGCATGAGTGCGGTCAGCGCCGTCAGCACCGCAGAACCGACGCACGACCCCTTCGACGAGATGAGCCGGATCCTCGATCGGCCGCCGATTGCCCTGTCCGACCGCTTGAGCGGGGACACCCGGCTGACCGGCCGGTGGGCGCATGGCGAGCTGCACGACAGCCTGCCGGGCATGCCGGCCCACGTCGTCATTGCGCACCACAACCGCGGTACCGAGATCACCGTGCGCAGCGGCGAAGGCTGGCAGGCCCGCGCGCGGACGACGCCCGGGTCGATCGTCGTCATCCCGGCGGGACATGACGGACGGTGGGACATCGACGGCGGGGTCGACGTCAGCCACGTCTACCTGACGCAGGAGCGGCTGCAGAAGAGCGCCGATGCGCTGACCGACGGAAAATCCGTCGAGCTGCTCGACCGTCTGTGCTTCGACGATGCGCGGGTGTCGCGCATCCTCGCGCTGCTCAGCGACGAGCAGGCCAGCGGCGACCCGTCGACCCGGCTGTTCCTCGAGCAGGCGATCGACCTGCTGTGCACGCAGCTGGTGCGGGGTCATTCGACTTTCGGCGCCCTGCCCGATCCGACGCCGAAGCGCGGGCTTGCCGATTGGCAGGTCAGGCGCGTGACGACCTACATGCGCAGCATGATGGAGCAGGAGATCGGGCTCGACGAGCTGGCCGCGCTCGTGAGCCTCAGCCGGTTTCACTTCTGCACCGCGTTTCGCCTGGCGACCGGCAGGACACCCTATCAGTGGCTGACGAACCTGCGGATCGAGCGGGCGAAGGAGATGCTGACCGATCCGCTGCTGTCGATCACCGAGGTCGGGCTTTGCGTGGGCTACCAGACACCCTCGTCGTTCGCGGCCAGCTTTCACCGTCTGGTCGGGGCGACGCCGAGCGAGTTCCGGCGGCGGCTCTAGGCACCGGCGCGCCATCAGCGAGATAGCCGCGCAAACCCCGGACTCATCCCGATAGGCGGCCCAGCGAGCCGGGCCTAGGCCGCAGAAACGACGCGTTCGGTCTCGTGAACCCGGGAGACTTCCGATGGCGCTGTTCCGCCCTGCCCTTGCCTTTGCGATCGCCCTCGCGCTGCCGCTCGCCGCCGCGGCGCGGGTTTCGTCCGACACCACCCCCGGGGTGAACTTCGCCCAGTACCGGACCTTCACCCTGGCCAACGCCGGAGCGCCGGCGGGGATGAACCCGGTCGCATTCGAGCGAATCCGCATGGGCGTCGAGCAGGGTCTTGTGGCCAAGGGCTACACCAAGGCCGACGAGGGCGACCTCGCGGTGGTGATCACGGTCGGGGCCCAGGACCGGACCGACGTCAGCACCTGGGGCCGCTTCGGCCGCCAGGTCGACGTGCATCAGTACACCGAGGGGCAGCTCTCGGTCGACGTGTTCGACACCAGGACCCGGCAGCCGCTGTGGCACGGGCAGGACACCGAGTCGGTCGAGCGCGGGCGGATCGATCCCGACAAGATCGACAAGCGCGTCGCCCAGGTAATGGAGCAGTTCCCGGCAAGGCCGGCGGCATGAACTGGCAGATCCGCACGGTCCTCGCCGGAGTGCTCGCGGCGCTCGGGCTCTACGTGGTGTTCAACCCGGTGCGGGTGACCACGCTGATCGCCGGGGTGATCCCGTGGCTGCTGCTCGCGGCGGGGGCGATCTACCTGCTCGGCGTCGTGCTGCGCAAGCGGCGGCGGCCGGTGACGATGATCCTCCCCGGGCTGGTGGGCGTGCTGCTGGTCTATGCCGGGCTCAGCATGAAGTTCGGCGATCCGCGGACGATCGGGCCGGTCGGGTTGCCGTTCGTATTTGCGTTGCTGCTGGTCGGCGGCGGGATCGCCAAGCTGCTGACGCTGACCGAGGTGCGCAAGTCGCGCTACTTCCTCGTGTTCGCGGGCTCGGGGGCGCTGTCGCTGCTCATGGGGCTGGTGGTGATGTTCAACTGGGCCGCGGTTTCGGCGGGGCTGCTCGGGGTGATCCTCGGGCTCGAGCTCGTCGCCGACGGGGCGTTCCTTGCAGCGTTCGCGTTCCGCGATCGGGACAAGGAAGAGCACCGGGAAGCGCTGGGGACCGAAGGGACACCGTGACCGGCTAGCTGCGCTTTACGCGTGGCGACGCAAAAACTCGCATCTCCCGTTACCGCGTCATAAGAGTGACATCTTGGAACACGCTCTAAAGCCTCATGGGCTTTCGATATCGATGATTTATTTCTTTTCGGAGATCGAAATGAAACGCGTGCTTTCTCCAAGAAGTTAAGGTAAAGCCAGAGTCGATTCTGAGAGCAGTTGGGGGGACAGCTCATGCAGGACGACTTCGATAGTTCCGTGCGCCGTAAGGCGGATGAGCTTCTCGCGACCGAAGGTCCGATCCCTGAAAACGCCTTGCCGACTGCTCCCGAAGGCGAGGGGCTCGAGCCGATGGCGCCTGCCGGCGGGCAGTTCGAGGCGGGCAGCGCGGAGGCCGTTATCCGCTGGCATCGGCCGGTGCTGTGGGTCAAGGGCGACACGGTCAACGAGGAGTTCGACGTCGTCGATCCGAACGCTGGCGCGTCGAAGGACCTTACCGACGAGCTGAAGAAGCGAAAGTCGATCCTCGAGCCCGTGCTTCGATCCGTCGGACGGATAGAGCTGCGCAACAATGCCCAGTACGAATGGGCCGGCACCGGGTGGATCGTCGATACCGAGCTCGGCGACGACATCATCGTCACCAATGCGCACGTCGCGACCCTCTTCGCCCAGCGGAGCCAGGCCGGATTTACCTTTCGGCCGGGCAACATCAATTTCGGCTTTCCACAGTCGGCGCAGATCGACTTCCGCGAGACGATCGATCACGCGGCGCCGCGCGAATTCGCGGTCACCGAGATCATCTGGGTGTCCGACGATCCGGTGCTCGACGTCGCCTTTCTCAGGGTCGCGCGAACCAGCGGAGCGGACCGGCTGAGCGCGCCCGTCCGGCTGGCCACGCGAACCGATCCCGGACGGATGGTCGCGATCATCGGCTATCCGGGCGACGACTCGCGGAGCTATGACGCCGAGAAGTTCCAGCGGCTGTTCGGCACGACGTTCGGCGTCAAGCGGCTGGCCCCGGGCCGGCTGACCGGGGCCGGCCAGTGGGGCCTGACTCACGATTGCTCTACGCTTCCGGGCAATTCCGGTTCGGTCCTCCTCGACCTCGAGGACGGGGCCGCGCTCGGCCTGCACTTCAGCGGCACCGCCTTCACCAACAACTTCGCGGTGCCGGGCGACCGCATCCGCTCGACGATGCGCGAACGGCCGTGGCAGCCCGCGCTCAAGCCGGCCCTCGTGCCGACGCCGGTTCCGCAGGCGGCGAGCGGCGGTGCGGCGCCCCCGCCCGGAACGGCCACACCGACGGTCGCGGCGGATCCCGCAGGCGGTTTCGCGATCACGCTACCGCTGGAAGTGATCGTGCGGCTCGGGGGCGGCGCGGCAGCGACGACAGCCGTCGGAAGCGGCCCGACGCAACAGGCCGGTGGCGGTGTAAGCAGCCCGGAAACCGTCGCCGCGCGGCTGTCCGCACAACTCGCCAACGACCCCGCGGTGCTGGCGGTCGAGCCCGGGTTCCTGTTTCGCGATGGCGTGCTCAGCGACGATCGCGGGGTCATCGTGAAAGTCGCGCCCGGTGAATCGCTTACGCCTGAGGCGCACGGCCTGGCGGCCCTCGTCGAAGGCGTCGAGGTCGTGCTCGAGGTCGCCGACCCCGAGACGATCGTGGCCGAGATGGCCGGCATCGTGCGCGAGGCCGTCGGGGCGCGGCGGGCTTCGTATCAGCGCGATCTGTCTCGGCCGGGCTTCTCGCTCGATCCGGTGACCGACCGGATCAAGGTGACGCTGCACGTCAGTCCCGAAGCGGGCTGGCCGGTGCTCAGAGATTTCCTCGAACGGACCGACTGCGACACGCTGACGATCGGCATGTACCACATGACCGCGCCGCACGTGGTCGGGGCCGTCGAGGCGGCGGTCGGCCGCGGGAGCGCGCTCACGCTGACGCTCGACCGGCAGCGCGGCGACCTCGCCGACGATCCCGACGACACGGGCGGGGAAACCAAGCAGCACGACATCCCCGAGCGGGACACGCTCAAGAAGCTCGAGACAATCTCTCCCAACGATTTTCGCTGGACAGCGGCGGCCATCGGCGGCGGGTTGTTCTCGACCGCGTACCACATCAAGGTCGCCGTCTGGAGCGACAGCGCCGGGGGTTCCTTGCGGGACAAGGCGTTCTGGCTCTCGAGCGGGAACTGGCAGTCGTCGAACCAGCCGAAGCTCGATATCGCAGTCGCCGACATCGGCGATCAGCGAACGTCCGACGTGGCCAACTACAACCGCGAATGGCACGCGGTCGTCGAACATGACGGGCTCGCCGCGACGTTCCGCAGGCACCTCGAGCTGGACTACGAGGACAGCAAGTCGTTCCTCGCGCGCGAGACGGTTGGCTCGTTGGTGCCCGATATCCTCGTGCCGCTCGAGATGCTCGAGCGCGCCCGCCGCCCGGCCGCACAAGTATTCGCCCCCGAGGTCATCGACGAGGACATGACGGTCCAGCCGCTGCTGACGCCGGACAACTACCCGGAGGTTGTCGCGGCGCTGATCGCGGGAGCCCGCGAGCGAGTACTGATCCAGAACCAGTCCTTTTCACTGCGCGCCAAGATCGAGGACATGCCGCCGCACTTTCTCAAGATCGCCGAGGCGGTCCGCCAGAAGCAGCGGGACGGGCTCGATGTGCGGATCATCTTCCGCGACGGCTTCGGAGCGGAGCGCGAGACACTGCGCCGGCTCAAGGCGTTCGGCATCAAGACCGATGCCGACCACATCCGCTACTTCGATACCTGCCACACCAAAGGCATCGTCGTCGACGACGACAAGGTGGTCCTCGGATCGCAGAACTGGACCGGCGACGGCACCGGCCCCAATCGCGATGCCAGCCTGTTCATCACCAACAAGCGCGCGAATGCCTACTTTGCCCGGCTGTTCGAGCATGACTGGGTGCGCGTGGCGAAGAATCGCGTGGAGCCGGCCACCGAAGGGGGCCGCCCGATCCGCTTCAGCCGCGGCGGCTCCGAAAGCCTGGTGCCGGCCGGCTATGCACGCGTCTCGCTGGCGGACTTCCTCGGGGACGGGTGATGGCACTGGACAAGGAGCGCAAGCTTTCATGCATGATGCTTGAAACCAACGGCGGCGGTTCTGCCGAGATGGTTCCGGGCTTCGATGTCCGACGCGCGCTGACTGCGGGGTTCCAGACCAAGCGGATCGCCGGGCCGACACTGCTCGCGGCGCGTCCCGACGGAGGCTTCTTCTCCGATTCCGAACCCAGCGGGGATGCGCTGGTGACCGTGGTCGCCCCGAAAGCCGAGAACGTGGTCGGCATCGACAACAGGGTCCGCGTCACGGAGACCGCAGCGGTTCCCTGGCGCTGCATCTGCCAGCTCGAGATCGAGTACGATCGCGGTCCGGTCGGCTTCGGCACGGGCTTTTTCGTCGGGCCGAAGACGGTGATCACGGCGGCGCACGTCCTCGTCGACATCAGCTTCGGCGCGACGCTCGTTCGGCGGGCGAAGAAGGTGCGCGTGGTTCCCGGCCGGAACGGCGCAATGGCACCCTACGGCTACGTCGTCTCGACCGACTTCGACTATCCCGACCCGTGGAAGAAGTCCGAGATCGATCACGAGGCGGCCGCACGCGTGGATGTCGGAGCCATCCAACTGCCCGACGATGCGACGGTCGACGGTTGCCGCTACGGCGAGCGCATCGGGTACTTCGGGCTGCACGCGCGGGAGGACTTCAGCAACGGGGACGGGACCTTCCTGCTTGTCAACAACGCGGGCTACCCGCTGACCCCCAACCGGCCTTACGGCACGCTGTGGTACAACGCAGGACGTGTCCACGCGGTCGAGCAACCGTTCATCGATTACATGATCGACACCGAAGGCGGCCAGAGCGGCAGCCCGATCTTCTTCTACGACGAAGCCTCGCGCGAGCGATACGTCGTCGCCATCCACACGACCGGCGATTTCGTGAATCGCGGCCTGATGATCACCAGCGAAATCTTCGACCTCATTGCGGGATGGGCCGGTCGATCGGACTGACGGCTCGGGCTGGCACGCGCCTCCAGAGGAATCGAGCGGGCTCGCGGGTCGAGCAACAAGGGAGGGTGCAATGGCGAACGACGATCTTCCGCCGACGGTGATCCTGCGGCCGGGCGACATGGTCACCGGGGTACGCGGATGGGAAGGCTCGCAGGTGGTGCTGACCGGGACCATCGTCACCGAGGTCGGCGGGGACAAGGTCGAGACCGCGATGATCTATTGCGGCGATCTCGTGCCGACCGATCCTGCGGGAATCTTCACGCTCGAGCCCGGGCTCTACGAGGGCCCGACGGTGAGCTCGACGTTCTACGGCCCCGACACCTGGGTGTTCAATCCGTCGCTCGGCAAGGGGAACATCCGCGCGGTCGGCACCTGCACGTTCGAGAAAGGCGAAGCGCGCAACCACGGGATGGTCTACCACGGCCCGCCCGATGGGAGCGACGGCGGGTGGGTGCTGATCGACATTCCCGAGGCGGTCGCCGGCGGGGTGGTGTGGAACACAGTACCGCACAGCACGATGGGCGACCTGATCGTCGGCAACTACGACCTCAAGGATCAACCGGGCTCGGCCAACGCGTTCATCCGCGACTTCCCGACGAGCGGGTGGCGGACCGTGGCGCTCGACGGGCTCGAACTCGTGACCTTCTACGGCATCTGGCAGAACGGGATCGGCAGCACGCAGTACACGATCTGCGGCGGGGCCAAGGACGGTCTGGGGATCAACCAGGGACTGCTGGTCGACTACGACGCGGCGAGCGGAGCCTTCTCGAACCAGCGCCTCTACCGCAACCCGGACGAGGCGCTGGTGATCACCCATTTCGAAGGGATCACGCTGGCGGCGAACGGCGCCTATCACCTCGCGGCGATGTCGGACGAGGCGGCGCTGCTGGCTTCGGTGCGGCGGCTGGCCGACGGCAGCTTCGGCGAGGCGATCTGGTCGGCGCCGTTCACCTGGGGCGGCGACACGACCACCGGCAACACGGTCTACCAGGACGTGCTGATGGGCGTGTTCGAGGAAACGGGCAGCCCGATCCAGAGCTACGCGGTTACGCCGGGGCGGATCGAGGGCGGGCCTATGGCTGCCAGACTGCGATCGGCGGCGGCGGCCAGGTCTGCGAGCCGCTGACCGTCGGCCCGGGGACGTAGACGCGCAGGATCAGGAAGAAGTCGCTGCCGTCGGGGTTGGCGTCCGACGGCGACTGGAGCCAGTACCAGCCCGGGTCGAGCTGACCGGGGTCGGTCGCCTTGATGATGATGCGCATGCCGCCGTCGGGGGTGCGCCTGGAGAAGTCGGGATCGTAGCTGTTGATCGTGTAGTTCTTCGAGCCTTCCAGCAGGTTGTAGCTCGGCGTGTAGAGCGTGACCGACCAGAACCCGTGGAAGCCCTCGACGATCGGCGGGAAGCCGCTGCCGAGCGGCGGCGGAGTGAAGTCAAGCGAGTAGGTCTCTTCGTAACGCAAATCGGCGCCGGTGCCGTCGGTTGAGCAGTTGAGATAGACCGCCTCATCGGGATCGTTGGCGATGATCCCGCCGAGCGCCTGCAGCGCGGCGCGTGTCACGTAGTCGCTGTGCTCGCCGGCGCGGCCGAGGTCGAGCGGCGGATAGGTCCAGCCGTTGACCGGCTTGCCGCGGCCGTAGCTCATCGCCTTGAGCAGGCTCAAACCCGAGATGGCGGCGGATTGCAGGCCCTTGAGCGTGGTCTGGGTCTGCGCGTCGAGGCGTTGGTTGGGGCCGACGCCGATCGTCGCGAACAGGTTGATCAACTCGGTCTGGGCGACTGCCGGATAAGTGCCCGGCGGACTTTGGGTCATCGCCATGTTCATCGTCAGCCAGGTGCCTTCGGGGTTCTCGAAGTCGAGGTTGGCCGGGACCATCGCGCGCGGCGGGTCTTCGGGATCGAGGTTCGGGTCGAGCCAGCGCGACAGCGGGGTCAGCTTGTAGCCTTTCGACTTCTCGTAGGCGGCCTGGACCTCGTCGGGATCGTCGCTGTTGACGCCGGTGCGGCCGAGCAGGAACGCGATCGGGGTGCGCGAGCGCGGCAGGATGTCGCTGACATTGTGCGGCACCGGGCCGGCCCAGCCGGGCCCGGCGACCAGGTAGGCGCCGGCCTCGCTGCCCGTGGCGCGGGAGCCGAGGTAGGCGAAGTTGTCGGAGTCGAGGCTCGCCATCTCGATGTTGTAGAAGCGCTCGGGCATCGCCGGGACCTCGAGCACCAGCGGCTCCTTCGACAGGTCGACCCAGGCGGTCGAGTAGAGCGTGTCGCAGTTGGGGCTGCCGCCCGACTGGTAGGTCGGGTTCGACAGCACGCTCGAGTGGAAGAAGCTGTTCATCGGCGCCCAGGGGATCTTGATGTTCTTCTCGGCGGCGAGCTTCTGGCCTTCCTCGCTGGTCCACAGCCAGCAGATCTGGGTCAGGTAGAGCCAGGGGAAGGCCCAGACATAGGCTTCCTGCCCGAGCGCGGCGGCATAGTCCTCCTGCCAGGCGAGGCCCGGTGGGATCAGGTTTGGGGTCGATATGGCGCGCCTCGGCGAGAGGCTCAGCATCGTTTCGGCGTCGATCGGCAGTTCCATGACCATTCCCCCTTCTTATGCACCGGTCCACAAGCTCGCGGGCGCACGATGGCGCGCGGCGTCAGCCCATCAGTCTGATTGCAATGGCTGGCTCGTCCTGCGCGAACGCCGGCATGACCTCTTCGGCGAACAGCCGCATCGAGGCGAGCACCCGGTCCTGCGCGAGATCGCCGAACCAGAAGCTGCAGTTGAACGAGTCGGCCCCGAGGCCCCGCTCGATGCGGCGAAGCTGGTCGATGCAGCGCTCGGGCGTGCCGATCACCACGCGGTCCGCGAGGATCGCCTCGGTTCCGGGCTCCGACGGCAGCGCGAGCGGCTCGACGACCCCTTGTGCGACGTGGCCGAAGTCGTGGCGCATGGCGACGGTGACGCGCGCGTTCCAGCGCACTTCCTCGACCACCTCGCGCGCCTCGGCCTCGCTGCGGGTGACGAACACCGGGCGCTGGGTGCCGATGCGCGGGCGGTGGCCCAGTCCGAGCGCATCGAGCTGGGCACGGACATCGGTCAGCGCCGAGATCGGCTCGAGCGTGCCGGTGAACAGGTTGAAGCCGCGGCGCGCGGCGGAGGCGACCTGGTCGCGATCGGTGGAGTTGACCACGTACCAGATCGGCGGCGGGCACTGGACCGGCTGCGGGTAGAGCAACGTCTCGGGCACTTCGCGGGTGGCGCCGGCGAAGCGGAACGGCTCGCCGCGCAGCGCAGCCACCGTCAGGTCGACCATCTCGTCGAACGTCTCGAGCCCTTCGCGCCGCGACACCGCAAGCCGATCGAACTGGTATTGCTGGTAGCCCTTGCCGAGGCCGAGCTCGAGCCGGCCATGGCTGAGCACGTCGACGGTCGCGGCCTGCTCGGCGACCAGCAGCGGATCGTGCAGCGGCAGCGGGACGATCGCCGTGCCGAGACGGATCCGCTCGGTGCGTGCGGCGATGTGCGACAGCAGCACCAAGGGTTGCGAGCTGTGGCTGTAGTTGGTGAAATGGTGCTCGGCGAGCCACACGGTCGCGAAGCCGAGCCGCTCCGCTTCCTCCGCGAGCGCCAGCGCGCGCGGGTAGACTTCCGACGAGGGCCGCGCGGCCGGCGACTGCAGCAGCAGAAAGATGCCGAATTGCATGAACAGCCTCGCCTATGTGAAATAGGTCACATCACAATGACACAGGTATTACGTTAACACTTGAGGAGTCCATGCGGGACTCATTTTGGTTACACTTGATGTTATCCCGATTTTTTGTCGAAACTCCACTTTTATCCTGCGCCTGACCGGGCTAAGGGGGCACCGCGCGCCGCGCTGCGCGCCCCCCTCCCCTGAAGCCCCCCGATGGGGAGGGGGTTCGAGGGGAGTGCCCTCCCCCAGCCGAATCCTTCCCCGCAGCCGCACGATCCGCGCGCCGAGGCGCGGAAGAGGTCCCGCGCGAAAGCGGCGCTTGTCGGCGCGGGACCGGCGCGGCTATGGCCGGGGCATGGCGACGCGCGCGATCCTCGTTGTCGGCGGCGGCGAATGACCGCACTGCGACGCGTTGGCCTCGGCGCGTTGCTCCTGCTGGGCGGCTGCACAGTCGGACCGGACTACCAGCCACCTTCTATCGCGGTTCCACCCGCGTTCAGCGGCGAGCAGGCGGACAGCGGCGACATCGGCGCGTGGTGGTCGGCATTCGGCGACCCGGTGCTCGATGACCTGATCGCGCGGGCGCAACAGGGCAACCTCGATATCCGCATCGCCGCCTCGCGGATCGACCAGGCACGGGTACAGGAGCGGATCGCGGGCGCGGCGGGGGTCCCGACCGTCAATGCGAGCGGCCAGGCCGGGTACACGCGGCTCAGCGAGAACTCGTTCCCTACGGGACTGATCAATCCGGGTAATCCGGGCAATTCGGGAGGCGGCACGCCCGGCTCGGCGATCGGCCTTCCCGGGGAGAGCTTTCCGACGTTCCAGGTCGGCTTCGACGCGTCGTGGGAGCTCGACCTGTTCGGCGG
>CBHWED010000081.1:0-12534 GCA_966112795.1 uncultured bacterium | reverse complement strand
GCGCCAACATGACCGTGCTCGACGCGATGATCGCGGTCGGCGGGCTCAGCGAGTTTGCCTCGGGCAACCGCGCCAAGCTGGTCCGCTTCGACAAGAGCACCGGCAACCAGCGCGAATACGCGCTGCGGCTCGGCGACTTGCTCAAGAAGGGCGACAGCCAGGCCAACGTGATGCTGATGCCGGGCGACGTGATCATCATCCCCGAGAGCATGTTCTGAGGGGGCGACGCGCTTGAACATCGTCCTCGAGGAGCTGCGCGCGGCGCTGTGGACCGTGTGGAACCGCCGCTGGCTGGCGCTGGCGGTGGCCTGGGGGGTGTGCCTGCTCGGCTGGCTCGCGGTTGCGCTGATCCCGAACAGCTACGAGTCCGAGGCGCGGCTCTACGTCCAGCTCGACGACGTGCTCGCCGAGCAGATCGGCATCGGTGCCGATGCCCGCAAGAGCGATGTCGAGCGGATCCGCCAGACGCTGACCAGTGCGGTCAACTTCGAGAAGGTCGTCCGTTCGACCCGCATCGGCGACACAGTGACCACGCCGGCGCAGATGGAGCGCGCCGTGGCCGCGCTGACCGAGGACGTCAAAGTCGTCGGCGACGAGAAGAACGTGTTCCAGATCACCGCCAAGAGCGGCCGCAGCGACTTGTCCGACGGCGAGAACGCGCAGCTCGCGCAGGACATCGCCCAGCGGATGATCGACATCTTCCGCGAGGAGAACATGGGCGAGAGCCGCGGCGAGATGCGCGACACGATCGAGTTCCTCAACCAGCAGCTCGCGCAGCGGCAGAAGGAGCTCGACGAGGCCGAGCAGCGGCGGCTGACTTTCGAGGCCGCTCACCCTGAGCTAATCGGCGGGACCGCGGCGATATCGGCGCAGCTCAGCGCGAGCCGCGGCGAACTGCGCAGCGTCGAGGCCGACCTTGCCGCCGCGCAGAGCGCGCTGGCCGCGCTCGACGGCCAGCTCGCCGGCACTCCGCGCACGCTGGCAGGCGCCGGCGGCGGGCCGCGCGCCTCGCTGGCGCAGGCCGAAGCCAACCTCGCCGCGCTCACGGCGCGCGGACTGACCGACAGCCATCCAGATGTCGTCGCGCTCAACAAGCAGATCGCCAGCCTGCGGGCGCAGGCGCAAGGCCCGAACGGCGACCTCGGTGGCACGCCGAACCCCGCCTATTCCTCGCTCCAGGCGATGCGGGTCGAACGCCAGGCCAACGTGCAGTCGCTGCAGTCGCGCGCCGCCGCGCTGCGCGCAGAGCTCGCCTCGATCACCGCCAGCCAGCTGTCGGAGCCCGGTGCGACCGCCGAGGCGCAGCGGATCAGCCGCGACTACGAAGTGCTCCGCGAGCAGTACGACAAGCTGCTCAAGGACCGTGAGGAGCTGCGCCTGCGCGGCCAGGTCGAGACCGAGCGCAGCACCGTCAAGTTCGAGGTGGTCGATCCGCCGAGCACGCCGCGCGTGCCCGCGGCGCCCAACCGTCCGCTGCTCTTGCTCGGCGTGCTCATCGTCGGCCTCGGCGCGGGCGCGGGGGTGGCTTTCGTGCTGGGCCAGATCAAGGGCACGTTCGCGACCGCGACCAAGCTCGAGCGGGTGTTCGACCTGCCGGTGGTCGGCACGGTCTCGCACACCATGAACGCGGCGGCGCGCGCGCTGCAAGCGCGCCGCCTCAAACAGTTCGCCGCTGCAGCTGGCGGCCTCGGCGGATTGTTTGTCGTCCTGCTGGCGGTCGAATTCGTCCAGCGCGGCATGGTGGCCTGAGGGGGGCGGGGGGCATGACCGAGCAGAGCAAGATCCCGCTTCCGGGCGACGACGCCAAGGGCAAGTCGCTGTTCGAGCGCGCCGAAGGCGCATTCGGCCTCGGCGGGCTCAAGGCCGCGCCGGTGCCGGCGCAGCTCGCCGAACCGGCCAATCGCCGTCCGCCGGCCAAGGCGCCGAACCGGGCGCAACCACAGCCCGAACCGCAGCCCGTGGCAGCGATGCCCGCCGCGCCGGCACCGGAGCCCGCCGTGGCTGCTCCGGCACCGGTGGTGGTCGCGCCCACGCGGCCTCTGGCCCCGATCTCCACGCCAGTCGACGCGCCCGTCGAGCGGATTGAGTTCACCGCGCGTCGTCAGCCGATCGACCGTGCACGGCTGCGGGCGCAGAAGCTGCTTGTTCCCGATGGCGACGTCACGACGCTGGTCGAGGAGTTCCGCATCATCAAGCGGCAGATCCTGCTTGCGGCGCGCGATGCGCTGGCGGCGGGCGGCGGGCCCGAGGCGCAGCGCGTGCTGGTCTGCTCGCCGCTGCCCGGCGAGGGCAAGACCTTCTGCGCGACCAACCTCGCCTTGTCGGTGGCGGTCGAGAAGGACATCGAGGTCGTTCTGGTCGACGCCGACTTCGCCAAGCCGTCGATCCTGCCGCTGCTCGGGCTCGAAGGCGGGAAAGGGCTGATGGACGCGTTCGCCGACCCGAGCGTGCGGGTCGAGGACTGCGTGGTCGCGACCGACATTCCCAACTTCTACGTCCTTCCTGCGGGCAACCGCACGGCGTCGGACAGCGAATACCTTGCCGCCGGGCGCACCGCCGACGTGCTCGACCAGCTCACGCAAGGCGCGCCGCGACGTCTGGTGATCTTCGATTCCCCGCCCGCGCTGGCCGCCTCGCCGGCCGCCGAGCTGGCCTGTCATGTCGGCCAGGCGCTGGTCGTGTGCCGCGCCGACCAGACCGGGCAAAGCGCGCTCGAGGACGCGCTGTCGCTGCTGTCGGGCTGCGGCGATATCAAGCTGCTGCTCAACTCGGCCAACTTCAGCCCGAGCGGCCGCCGCTTCGGCGCCTACTACGGCTACGACGGGGGCTGACGGCGATGCGGCGCTCGCTCCTCGGCATCGCCTGCGCGCTCGCGGCCCTCAGCCTGCCGGCGGCGGCGCTCGCGCAGGACGCGGGCGAGGACGCCGGGCAGCGCAGCGACTCCGGGCAGGGCGGGCGCCATGCCGAGTTCGTGCCCTACATCGAGGCGGCGCAAGTGCTCACCAGGGAGCTCGAACCGGGCAACGACACGGTGACCTACACCTCGCTCGCGGCGGGCATCGACGCCAGCGTCACCGGACGCAACAGCGCGGCCTCGGTCTCGCTGCGCTACGAGCGGCGCTTCGACTGGAGCGACGACGGCGCCGACGGCGACACGATCAGCGGCGTCGCCCGTGCCGGAGTCAGGGTCGCCGAAGGCCTCACGCTCGAGGGAGGCGCGCTCGCCGCCCAGACCCGCGTCGAAGGCAATGGCTTCAGCTCGATCGGCGGGGTCGCGTTCGACGATGACCACACCAGCCAGGTCTATTCGGTCTACGCCGGACCGTCGGTCCATGCCCAGGAAGGCGACGTCGAGGTCGAGGCGCATTACCGGCTCGGTTACACTCGGGTCGAGGAGCCCGATGCCTTCGTGACCGCTCCGGGCCAGCCGCCGGTCGACGTGTTCGACGAGGGCACGACCCAGTCGGCGTACGCGCGTGCCGGCACCGCGCCCGACACGCTGCTGCCGGTCGGCGTCGGTCTCGGCGCCGGCTATAACCAGCAGGACATCTCCAACCTCGATCAGCGGATCATCGACGGCTACATCCGCGCCGACGTCACGGTGCCGCTGAGCCCGAACGTCGCGCTGGTCGGCGGGGTCGGCTACGAGGACGTCGAGGTCTCGAGCCGCGATGCGGTGCGCGACGCCAACGGGGTGCCGATGATCGGCAACGACGGCCGCTACGTGACCGACACGTCCGAGCCGCGCACGCTCGCTTATGCTACCGAGGGACTGATCTGGGACGTCGGGGTGATGTGGCGCCCGAGCCGGCGCACCTCGCTCGAGGCCTACGTCGGCGAGCGCTACGGGACGATGACCTATCGCGGCAGCTTCGCCTACGCACCGACCTCGAAGGAAAGCCTCAACGTCTCGGTCTACGACGGCATGACCGGCTTCGGCGGGATGATGGTCAACCAGCTCGCCGGGCTGCCGGCCCAGTTCGACGCGTTCCGCAACGCGATCACCGGCCAGATCGGCGGCTGCGTCGCGGCGCTCGAAGGGAATTCGTGCTTCGCCGGCGCGCTCGGCTCGGTCCAGTCGGCGGTGTTCCGCTCGCGCGGGATCGCCTCGAGCTATTCGGCCAATCTCGGCCGGACCCAGTTCGGTGTTGGCGTCGGCTACGACCGCCGCGAGTACATCGGCGCGCCCGGCACGGTGCTCGCCAGCATCGACGGCGTGGTCGACGAGACGATCTGGTTCGCGGCCTATGCCGGCACCCAGCTCGACGAGCTGTCGAGCCTGTCGTTCAACGCCAACGCCAACTGGTTCGAGAGCGAGCTCGATCTCAACCACGACCTGCTCGGCTACAGCAGCTCGCTCGCCTACGAGCGCGACCTGCTCAGGGGGCTGAGCGGCACGGCCGCGGTCGGCCTCGACGGGATCAGCCGCAGCAACCTGTCCGATTACCTGTCCGCCTCGGCGCTGCTCGGCCTGCGCTACTCGTTCCGCTGAGCGCCCCACCGGAGACTGATGATGTTCGACGATTTCTACGGCCTCACCGGGAAGCCCTTCCAGCTCACGCCCGATCCGGCGTTCTACTTCCGCAGCACGACGCACCGGAAGGCGCTGTCGTACCTCGGCTATGGCCTCGCCCAGGGCGAAGGCTTCATCGTCGTGACCGGCGAGGTTGGCGCGGGCAAGTCGACCCTGGTCGCGCACCTGATGGGCACGATCGATCCGCAGCAGCTGACCGTGGCGCAGATCGTCACCAGCCGGCTCGACGAGGAGGAGATCATCCACGTCGTCGCGCAGAGCTTCGGGCTCGACATCGACGGCCACGACAAGGCCAGCGCGCTCGGCGCGATCGAGGGCTTCCTCCACGGCGAAGCGCGCAATGGACGGCGCTGCCTGCTGATCGTCGACGAATCGCAGAACCTCTCGGTCGAGGCGCTCGAGGAACTGCGCATGCTGTCGAACTTCCAGCTCGGCAGCCATCCGCTGCTGCAGACGCTGCTGCTCGGCCAGCCCGAGTTCCGCGCCACGCTGCAAGGCCACGAGGCGCTCGAGCAGCTGCGCCAGCGGGTGATCGCCGCGCACCATCTCGAGCCGATGGAGCGTTCGGAGATCGAGCCGTACATCCTACACCGGCTCGAACGGGTCGGCTGGAACGGCAATCCGCAGTTCGACCAGCGGGTGTTTGCCGAAGTGCATGAGGCGAGCGGCGGTATTCCGCGGCGGGTCAACATGATCGCCAATCGGCTGCTGCTGCTCGGCGCGGTCGAGGAGCGCACGCGGATCGATTCCGCGATGCTCAAGGCGGTGCTCGACGAGATGGCCGGCGAGCGCGCGTTCCCCGCGGCCGCGCCCAAGGCGATGCCGACGCCCGAGCCGAAGTTCGAGCCGCTCGCGCCGCTGCGCCACGAGCCGCGCATCGACCACGAGATGCTCGACACGCTGCTCGCCGAGCGCGACGTGCAGATCGCCGAGCTGCAGCAGGCGATCGTCGAGCTCGCCAACCAGAACGACGGCGCGGGCACGCGTCCGGACGTCGAGGCGCTCGCCGCGCAAGTCGCGCGGCTCGAGGCCAGGACGTTCGAGCAGGAGCGCACGATCCGGCAGACGCTCAACATGCTGATCGAGTGGATCGAAGGCGAGATGGAGCAGACCAAGGCCGCCTGACCGGCGCGTGAAGGGGGCAATCGGCGTGAATGCGATTGGATTCCGCGACCGGCCGAACATGGCCACGACCCTCGTCAACGGCCTTTCGGTCGACGTCGAGGACTGGTTCCAGGTCGGCGCGTTCGAGAGCGTGATCGAGCGCGACGACTGGAGCGGCCTTGCCGACCGGGTCGAGCGCAACGTCAATGCGATTCTCGACTTGTTCGACGAAGCCGACGCCAAGGCGACGTTCTTCACGCTCGGCTGGGTCGCGCAGCGCCACGGCGCCTTGCTCCGCGAAATCGGCAAGCGCGGGCACGAGCTCGCCAGCCACGGGTGGGACCATCGGCGGGTGTTCAAGATGGACCGCAAGAGCTTCGGCGAGGACATCGGGCGCGCGCAAAAGGTGATCGAGGACGCCGCCGGGGTGCGCGTCACCGGCTACCGAGCGCCGAGCTTCTCGATCGACCAGCGCACGCCGTGGGCCTTCCTCGAGCTGGCCGAGCGCGGCTATGCCTATTCGTCGAGCGTCGCGCCGATCGAGCACGACCACTACGGCTGGCCCGACGCGCCGCGCTTCGCCTTCAAACCCGTGCCGTGGGCGCCGCTGGTCGAGCTGCCGGTGACCACCGCGATGTTCGCCGGCAAGCGGCTCGCCGCGGGCGGCGGCGGGTTCTTCCGCGTGCTGCCTTATGCGTTCAGCCGCTGGGCGATCCGCCAGGTCAACCGGCAAGACCAGCGCCCGGCGGTGTTCTACTTCCACCCGTGGGAGATCGACCCGGGTCAGCCGCGCGTCGCCGGGGCGCCGCTCAAGTCGCGGCTGCGGCACTACACCAACCTAGAGCAGATGGCGCCCAAGCTGCGCCAGCTGATCCATGATTTCGCCTGGGGCCGGATGGACCTGATCGCGCACCGCGAAGCGGCGCGGGTCGACCTCGAGGCGATGCGGGACCCAGCGCCGTGAACGCACCGTTCGCCGTGACCGCCGAGCGCGTCCGCGCGGTCGACCTGCGTCAGCCGGACGAGGCGGCACGGATCGAAGGGTTCGTCGCCGAAGCCGGTGGCAGCGTGTTCCATCGACCGGCGTGGCTGCGCGCGGTCGAGCGCGGCACCGGGCAGCGCGCGCGCGGGCTGGTGACCGAGCGGGGCGGGGCGGTGACCGGCTGGCTGCCGCTGAGCGAAGTGCATTCGCCGGTGTTCGGGCGCATGCTCGCCTCGAGCGGCTTTGCCGTCGGCGGCGGGGTTCTCGCAGCGCGTGAGGCGACCACCATCGCGCTGTGCCGCGCGGCCGAGGAGTATGCGCAGCGGCTGTCGTGCCCGACGATCGAACTGCGCGGCGGCGCGGCGCCGGCGGACTGGGCGCTGCGCAGCGACAGCCATTGCGGCTTCGTCCGCCCGCTCGCGGCCGACGACGAGGCACAGCTCCTGGCAATCCCGCGCAAGCAGCGCGCCGAAGTGCGCAAGGGGCTCGAGCATGAGCTCGAGATCGCGGTCGGCACCGGGCCCGAGGATCGCGCGGCGCACTACGCGGTCTACGCCGAAAGCGTGCGCAACCTCGGCACGCCGGTGTTCCCGCGCGCGCTGTTCGCGGCCGTGCTCGACACCTTGGACGCTGACGTCCTGACCGTGCGCTATCGCGGCGTGCCGGTCGCGAGCGTGCTCTCGCTGTATCACGATGGCGCGGTGCTGCCCTACTGGGGCGGCGGGACGCTCGCCGCGCGGGGCCTGCGCGCCAACGACCGGATGTACTTCGAGCTCATGCGTCACGCCCGCGGGCGCGGCTGCGCGCGCTTCGACTTCGGCCGCAGCAAGACCGGCAGCGGAGCCTACTTCTTCAAGAAGAACTGGGGCTTCGAGCCCGAACCGCTCGGCTATGCGAGCTGGACGGCGCCCGGCTCGGACCGGCGCGACGCCGACCCGACGAGCGCGAGGCATGCGGCGCGGATCGCTCTCTGGAAGGCCCTGCCGCTGGTGCTGGCCAACCGCCTCGGTCCGTCGATCGCCCGGGGGCTCGGGTGAGCGGGATCCTGTTCCTCGCCCACCGCCTGCCGTTTCCGCCCGATCGCGGCGACAAGATCCGCTCGCACTACGTGCTCAAGGCGCTTGCCGGTCTCGGCCCGGTCCACGTCGGCTGCCTCGGCGAGACCGTCGCCGACAAGGCGGGCGAGATGGACCTCGCCGAACTGGCCGAGAGCCATTGCATGCCCTTGCGCGACAAACCGTTGCCGCTCGCGGGGCTCGAGGCGCTGGTGCGGCACGAGCCGGTCAGCCTCGCCGCATTCCGTCACGAGGCGCTCACGGGCTGGGTCATGCGCACGCTCGCGCGGTACGAGATCGACACGATCTACGTCTTCTCCAGCCAGATGGGGCAATATGTCCCGGACACATGGAACGGGCGGCTGGTGGTCGATCTCGTCGACGTCGATTCGGCGAAGTTCGAGGCTTATGCGCGTGAGACCAAGGCGCCGGCACGGTGGGTCAACGCGCGCGAGGCGCGCCTTCTCGCGCGAGAGGAAGCCCGGCTCGCGGCGCGCGCCGACCGGACGCTGCTGATCAGCGAGGCCGAGGCCGAGCTGTTCGCCAGCCGGCTACCCGCCGGAAGCCCCGCGAACGTTGCGGTGCTCGGCAATGGCATCGATGCGCGCCGGTTCGATCCGGCCGGAGTCGCTGCACATCCGGAACTCGCCGAGCCCGGGCCGCACATCGTGTTCACGGGACAGATGGACTATCCGCCTAACGTCGAGGCGGGCTTGCGCGCCGTGGAGCGGCTGATGCCGTGGATTCGCGCGGTGCATCCCGAAGCGCAGATGCACCTCGTCGGTCGCTCGCCGGTGGGCGAGCTCGTCGCGCTCGACGGCCGGAGTGGCGCGCGGGTCTGGGGCGAAGTGCCCGACGTGCGACCGTTCCTCGCCGCGGCCGACCTCGTGCTCACTCCGCTGGCAATCGCGCGCGGCGTGCAGAACAAGGTGCTCGAGGCGATGGCCATGGCGCGCCCGGTGGTGCTGACACCGGCCGCGGCGACCGGCATCCCGGGTGAGGACGACGTCCATTTCGCGGTTGCCGAGACCGATGAGGCGCTCGTCGAGCGCGTGCTCGGTCTCCTCGCTCGGCCGTCCGCCGCGCGCGCGCTCGGCCAGGCCGCGCGGCGGATGGTCGTCGAACGGATGAGCTGGGAGGCGATGCTGGCCCCTTTGCCGGCCATCGTCGGGCGTGCCCCCGAGCAGCGCGATGCCGCATGACGCCACCCTCGTGCGCGCGGCAGGCGGCGCGCCGCGGGTGCCGATCGCCTGGCAGGCACCGCTCGCGCGGCTCGCGCTCGCCTGGAGCGGCCTGATCGGCCTCGCCTGGGCCGACTGGTCCGAGATGGCGCGGCAGTGGTGGGACGCGTCGACCTACAACCACATCCTCCTCGTGCCGCCGATCCTCGCCTGGCTCGTGCGGTTGCGCTGGCCCGAGCTGGTTCGCCTGTCGCCGGGGGCCTGGTGGCCCGGGCTGGCGGTGTTCGCCGGAGCCATTCTCGTCTGGCTCGGCGGTGCGGGGGCGGGGATCAATCTCGTCAGCCAGCTCGGCGCGGTGGCCAT
This sequence comes from uncultured bacterium, assembly GCA_966112795.1. GTDB lineage: Bacteria > Pseudomonadota > Alphaproteobacteria > Sphingomonadales > Sphingomonadaceae > Croceibacterium_A. Next base: position 3,315 of record CBHWED010000081.1, on the reverse strand, counting down.
GCTCCAGGCCGCGCTGGCAACGCTGCTTGGACCGCGCGTCGTTGCCGGCCTTCTGTTTCCGCTCGGGTACATGCTGTTCCTCGTGCCGTTCGGCGACGAGATCGTTCCGCTGCTGCAGGCGATCACGGCCGAGCTCGCCGTGGCACTGACCCATGCGAGCGGCGTGCCGGCCACGGTCGACGGCGTATTCATCGACACGCCGGTCGGACTGTTCGAAGTGGCGGAGGCGTGTTCGGGCGTGAAGTTCCTCGTCGCCATGGTCGCGCTTGGCACGCTTGTTGCCCACTTGTGTTTCGCCAGTTGGAAGCGGCGGGCGGCGTTCATGCTCGTCGCCGTGGTGGTCCCGGTGCTGGCGAACGGCGTGCGCGCGTGGGGAACGATCTACGTCGCCCAGTCGCAGGGCATCGCGTTCGCGGCGGGGTTCGATCACATCGTCTACGGCTGGATCTTCTTCGCGCTGGTCATGGCCGCGGTGCTCGGCGCGTCGTGGCGCTTCTTCGACCGCTCGCCCGACGATCGGCTGGTCGATCCGCAGGCGATCGGGGCCAACGCGTTTCTTGCCCGGCTCGCCGCAGCCCGCATCGGCGGCTGGCAGGCGCTCGCGGCAATCGCCGTCCTTACGGTCGCCGGCGGGTGGATGGACCGCATCCTCCGCGTGCCCTAACGGTATCGGCGCATGTGCGGGATCGCCGGGATTTTCCATTGCGGAACGGTCAAGCCGGTCGACCCTGCGCGGGTCGAGCGGATGAGCAACGCGCTCGCCCATCGCGGGCCCGACGCCTCCGGCGTGTGGACCGCGCCGGGCGTCGGGCTCGGCCACCGTCGCCTGTCGATCATCGACCTCGCCGGCTCGCCGCAGCCGATGCATTCGGCCGACGGGCGCGGGGTGCTGGTGTTCAACGGCGAGATCTACAACTTCCGCGAGCTGCGCCGCGAGCTGGCCGCGCTCGGTGCGACCTTCCGTACCGACGGCGACAGCGAGGTGATCCTCGCCGCCTGGCAGCGCTGGGGCGTCGATTGCCTGCCGCGGCTGCACGGCATGTTCGCCTTCGCGATCTACGACACCGCGGCGCGCACGCTGTTCCTCGCGCGCGACCGGCTCGGGGTGAAGCCGCTGTTCATGACCCACCTGTCGGACGGCAGCCTGGCGTTCGCCTCGGAGCTCAAGGGCCTGCTCGCGCATCCGCTGCTGCGGCGCGAGGCCGATCCGCTGGCGGTCGAGGACTATCTCGCGTGGGGCTACGTCCCCGACCATCGCTCGATCCTCAAGGGCGTCGAGAAGCTGCCCGCCGGGCACTATCGGCTGCTGCGCCATGACGCGCCGCCGGGGCCGCCACGGCGCTGGTGGGATGTGTCGTTCGCCGGGCGCAGGCAGGGCTCCGAACGCGACCTCGAGGCCGAGCTGCTGCATCACTTGCGCGAGGCGGTGACCAGCCGGATGGTCGCCGACGTGCCGCTCGGCGCGTTCCTTTCGGGTGGGGTCGATTCCTCGACCGTGGTCGCGCTGATGGCCGAAGCGAGCCGGTCGCCGGTCAAGACCTGCTCGATCGGATTCGACGTCGCCGCGGCCGACGAGACCTCGCATGCCGACAAGGTCGCCCGGCTGTTCGGGACCGATCACGTAGTGCAACGCGTCGGCGCCGACCAGTTCGATGCGATCGACACGCTCGCGGCGATGTTCGACGAGCCGTTCGCCGACGCCTCCGCGCTGCCGACCTGGCGGGTGTGCCAGCTTGCGCGGCAGAGCGTGACCGTGGCGCTGTCGGGGGACGGGGCCGACGAAGCGTTCGCCGGCTACCGCCGCCAGGTGTTCCATGCGCACGAGGAGCGCGTGCGTGGACTTTTGCCGTCAGCGTTCCGGCGCGGCGTTCTCGGCACGTTGGGAGCGGTCTATCCGAAGGCCGACTGGGCGCCGCGCCCGCTGCGCGCCAAGACCACCCTGCTGGCGCTCGCCGGAAGCGGCGCCGAAGGTTACGCGCGCGCGCTCGCAGTCGTGCCGCCGGAGTTGCGCGGCACACTCTATTCGGCTGACCTTCGGCGGGAGCTCGGCGATTATCGTGCCGAGCAGCCGCTGGCCGCGCTGATGCAGTCGGCACCGGCCCGGTCGGGGCTCGACCGGGCGCAATATGCCGACCTCAAGTTCTGGCTTCCCGGCGATATCCTGACCAAAGTCGACCGAACCAGCATGGCAGCCAGCCTCGAGGCGCGGGAACCGCTGCTCGATCATCGGCTGATCGAGTTCGCCGCGGGCCTGCCCGAGCGGATGCGCGTACGGCGCGGGCAGGGCAAGTGGCTGCTCAAGAAGGCGATGCGTCGCTACCTGCCCGACGATATCCTCTATCGGCCCAAGCAGGGCTTCGTCACGCCGATCGCCGAGTGGTTGCGCGGTCCGCTCGCCGGCGAGACCCGGGCTATCGCCTCGAGCGCTGCGCTAGCCCGCACCGGGTGGTTCGATGCCGGGATTCTCGCGCGCCTGGCCGATGCGCACCGCACGGGCCGGGCCGACAATTCGCGGCTGCTGTGGCAGCTGCTGATGCTCGATCGCTCGCTCGTCCGCCTCGGATTGATCGCCTAGAAGGCGCGGCACGCACCGAACAATTTTGTGCCATTTTGGGAACGGCTGCCCCGTTCAAGTCCCACGATGGTAAATAGTAGGTTGCTATGCATCTTTCTCATGGTAGCATCCTCGGGTGTCGAAAGAAATAAGACGACCGACGCCCCGGGTTGCTAACGAGGTGATTATGGACCGGCTGTCCGGTCGAATTGACCGCTCTGATGAAAGTGTGCAGCACGATGTCGATGCTGTCATCGGCTTCGGTGCCGGTGACGAGCATTTGATCGAACGCGGCGCGAAGCTTTCACGCGTCGATCGAGAGTTATTCGAACTTTCCGAACTCGATGTACTTTATCGACCCGACGACGCGACTTTGTGGACTTTCATGCGGCCCGACGGGCGGCCCAGCTTCACACCGTCGATGTTGCACGATTTCGAGGCGTGGCAGCGCCTGATCGTCGAGAACTTCGGCCCCGGCCAGGTTCCGTTGCGCTACCTCGTGCTCGGCAGCCGCGCGCCGGGCGTGTTCTGCTTCGGCGGCGACCTGCAGTTGTTCGAGCGGCTGATCCGCTCGCGCGACCGTGACGGGCTCGCCCGCTACGGCTACCGCTGCGTCGAGATCCTCCATCGCAACATGAACTCGCTCGACCTGCCGATGCTCACCATCGGGCTGGTGCAGGGTGCGGCGCTCGGCGGCGGGTTCGAAGCGCTGCTGTCGTTCGACTACATCGTCGCCGAGCGCGACGCGACCTTCGGCCTGC
>CBHWED010000080.1:0-12639 GCA_966112795.1 uncultured bacterium | reverse complement strand
TTCGCCGTTACGGCACACGAAGGGGCCGGGAGAGCGATCTCCCGGCCCTTTTCTTGTCTCGGCGTGGAAGCAGAAGTCGCGCAGGCGTGCCCGCGCGATCCGCAAGCTCAGGCCCGGCGCGCGGCCAGCATGTCGAGGAGCGGGCGAATCGGGGCGACGTCGTACCCGGCGCCGGCAGCGTCGGCGGCGATCTCGTCGGGCGTGCGGCCCGCGCTCGCCTGCGCCAGCGACCACAGCAGCGTCGAACGGGTGCCCGAGCGGCAATAGGCGAGGACGGGGCCGTCCGCTTGCGCGAGCGCCCGGGTCATCGCCTCGACCTGGTCCTCGCTGAAGCCCGCGTGGCTCACCGGGATGGCCACGTAGTCGAGGCCCGCGGCGCGCGCCGCGGCCTCGATCGCCGCGCCCGGCACCTGGTCGTCGGCCTCGCCTTCGGGGCGATTGTTGACGATCAGCGTGATCCCGCGAGCCTGGGCCTCGGCCACGTCGGCCAGGCTGATCTGCGGGCTCGCCCAGAACGCTTCGGCGACCTGGCGGAAATCGCTCATGCCTGCTGCTCCTCACGCGCGCGGGCGATGCGCCGCTCGCGCCTGTTGCGCTGGGCCATGTTCAGCAGCTCGACCGCCACCGAGAAGGCCATCGCCGCGTAGATATACCCCTTGGGCACATGGAAGCCAAAGCCGTCGGCAATCAGCACGAGGCCGATCATGACGAGGAACGCGAGCGCCAGCATGACCAGCGCCGGGTTGCGCTCGATCAGCCGCGCGAGCGGATCCGCCGCGAACAGCATGATGCACACGGTGATGATCACCGCGGTGATCATGATCGGCACTTCGTCGGTCATGCCGACCGCGGTCAGAATCGAATCGATCGAGAAGACCACGTCGAGTGCGATGATCTGCATGATCGCGATCTTGAAGGTGATCTCTGCGGGCCCCTTGGTGCGGTCGAGAACGTGCTCCGAAGTGTCCGCGGGATTCATGTTGTGATGAATCTCCTTGGTCGCCTTCCACAGCAGGAACAGGCCGCCGGCGAGCAGAATCAGGTCGCGGCCCGAGAACGCGGTTTCGAACGCGGGCTTGCCGAACGCGCCCGGCTCCCCGGTGATGCCGAGGTCGAACAGCGGTGCGCGCAGCGTGACCAGCCAGCCGATGAACATCAGCAGCCCGATCCGCAGCAGCAAGGCGAGAAACAGCCCGATCCGCCGTGCGCGCTGCTGCTGGGAAGCCGGCAATTTGTTGGAGACAATCGCGATAAAGATCAGATTGTCGATGCCGAGGACGACCTCGAGCAGCACGAGGGTGAGCAGCGCCGCCCAAGCGGCGGGTTCGACCAGCAGCGATAGAAGTTCCATCCCCGACTTCTTCGCGGAAGCACGGGTCGCAGGCAACCCCTGACCCCGACTTTGAAGCGTAACCCGGCTGCAACCTTAAATCGTTCGCACATTGGTTTTTTGTAGGCTATACGTCGCCGCCGAAAGTAGCGGGGGCGATCCACGCTTCTGTCCGGCGGGCTTCGCCCGGCTCGCCGGATGACGAGTAGGGCGAGACGAAGGTAAGTTCGGTTCATGGGTTACGATAGAGGTCGTCGCGGCCGGGGGCGCGACAAGCGGGACGGTTTCGGAGAAGAAGGGTTCGACCCGTTTTCGGACGGTGGCCCGCCCCGCTTCGGCGGCGATGACTGGCGCGGCGGCGGCGGTGACCGATTCGGCGACCGTTCGGGCGGCGGTGGTCCGCGCGGCGGTGGCGGCGGCTTCGGCGGCGGCCCGCGCAGCGGTGGCTTCGGCGGCGGCGATCGCGGTGGCCCGGGTGGCCCGCGTGGCGGCGGCATGCCTGCGCAAGTCGTCGGCACCGGCCAGGGCAAGGTCAAATTCTTCAACGCGCAGAAGGGCTTCGGCTTCATCCAGCGCGACGAGGGCGGTGAGGACGTGTTCGTCCACATCAGCCAGGTCGAGCGCGCGGGCCTCGAAGGCCTCGCCGAGGGGCAGGAGCTCCAGTTCAACCTCGTCGATCGCGGCGGCAAGATTTCGGCTGCCGACCTCCAGGTCGTCGGCGACGTGATCAAGGTCGAGGCGAAGGCCGCCGGCCCGCAGCGCCAGCTGACCGGCGACAAGGCGACCGGCACGGTCAAGTTCTTCAACTCGATGAAGGGCTTCGGCTTCATCACGCGCGACGACGGCAAGGAAGACGCCTTCGTCCACATCAGCGCGGTCGAGCGTTCGGGCCTGCCCGGGATCAACGAAGGCGACCGGTTCGAATTCGACCTCGAGGTCGACCGACGAGGGAAGTACTCGGCGGTCAACCTTGTGCCCGTTCAGGGCTGACCCGCGCGAATCGGTGTCCCGGACCCGGGTTTGACCGGGTCCTTCCAGGACCATAAACGGATGCAGCAGGCGACCCCTCCCGGGGGGTCGCCCATTCGTCGTTTGCGCGTCATGCGCTCTGCGTAGGAATTACCCGTCATGTCGATCACCCCGCTCATGCCTGTCTATCCCCGGTGCGAAGTTCGGCCGGTGCGCGGAGAAGGCTGTTACCTGATCGGCGAGCGCGGCGAGCGCTATCTCGACTTCGCGGCCGGGATTGCGGTCAATGCACTCGGGCATGGCCACCCGCACCTGACCAAGGCGATCCAGCAGCAGGCGGCGACGCTGATGCACGTCAGCAATCTCTACGGTTCTCCGCAGGGCGAAGCGCTGGCGCAGCGGATCGTCGACAACTGCTTCGCCGACACGGTGTTCTTCACCAATTCGGGCGCGGAGGCGATCGAGTGCGCGATCAAGACCGCGCGCCGCTACTTCTACGTCACCGACCGGCCGCAGCGGACGAAGATCATCACCTTCAACAACGCCTTCCATGGACGGACGCTCGGGGCGATCTCGGCGACCAACCAGGCGAAGATGCGCGACGGGTTCGAACCGCTGCTGCCGGGCTTTGCCTACGCCCCGTTCAACGACCTCGAGGCGGCCCTGGCGCTGGTCGACGAGAACACCGCCGGCTTCATGGTCGAGACGGTCCAGGGCGAGGGTGGCATGACGGCCGGCACGCCCGAGTTCATCAAGGGCCTGCGCAAGGCCTGCGACGAGCACGGCATGCTGCTGATCCTCGACGAGATCCAGTGCGGGTATGGCCGGACCGGCAAGTTCTTCGCCTACGAGCACTACGGCATCGAGCCCGACATCATGACCGTCGCCAAGGGCATCGGCGGCGGGTTCCCGCTCGGCGCCTGCCTCGCGACCGAGGAAGCCGCCAAGGGCATGGTGTTCGGCACGCACGGCTCGACCTACGGCGGCAACCCGCTGGCGATGGCGGCCGGGATGGCGATCCTCGACGTGATGCTCGAGCCGGGTTTCTTCGCGCACGTCGCTCGCATGGGCGAGCGGCTGCGCGCGGCGTTCGAGCAGCTGCTGCCCAATCACGATCACCTGTTCGAGGAAATTCGCGGCAAGGGGCTCATGCTCGGGATCAAGCTCAAGGACCCGGCGGTCTCGCGCGAGTTCGTCGCCCACTTGCGCGACAACCACGGCCTGCTCACCGTCGCTGCGGGCGAGAACGTGTTCCGCGTCCTGCCGCCGCTGATCATCGACGAGCAACACATTGCCGAATGCATCGAGCGGCTGAGCGAGGGAGCGCGGAGTTTCGCGCCGGCCAGCGATGACTGAGCGCAGGCACTTCCTCGACCTGTCGGACGCCGGCGGCGACGCGATCGCGGCGATGATCGGCGATGCGCTCGACCGCAAGGCCGCGCGCAAGGACTGGCCGAAGGGGCGGCCCGATCCCGACAAGCCGCTCGAAGGCCACGTGCTGGCGATGGTGTTCGAGAAGAACTCGACGCGTACCCGCCTGAGCTTCGACATCGCCATCCGCCAGCTCGGCGGCACGCCGCTGGTTCTCGACGCCGGGACCAGCCAGCTCGGCCGCGGCGAGACGATCGCCGACACCGCGCGCGTGCTCAGCCGCATGGCGGACGCGATCATGGTCCGCACCGACGATCACGCGAAGATCGAGCAGATGGCGCAATACGCCACGGTGCCGGTGATCAACGGCCTGACCGATCGCTCGCACCCGTGCCAGATCGTCGCCGACCTGCTGACCGTGGTCGAGCAGGGCAAGCCGCTGCCGGGGCTCGAGGTCGCCTGGCTCGGCGACGGCAACAACGTGCTGCACTCGATCATCGAGGCCGCCGGGTTGATGAAGTTCAACGTCCGCATCGGCACCCCGCAGGGCTACGATCCCGACGAAGCCTTCATTGCCGAGGCGCGTGCGCGCGGGGCAACGATCACCCAGACGCGCGACCCAATGGAAGCCGCCGCCGGGGCCGACATCGTCGTCACCGACACCTGGGTCTCGATGGGCCAGGAGCACGTGCACAACAAGCTCGCGGCGATGGCGCCGTTCCAGGTCAGCGAGCGTCTCATGGCCGCGGCCAAGCCCGATGCCCGCTTCCTTCACTGCCTGCCGGCGCACGTCGGCGAGGAGGTCAGCGCCGAAGTCTTCGAAGGGCCGCAATCGGTGGTGTTCGACGAGGCCGAGAACCGCATCCACGCGCAGAAATCGGTGCTGCTGTGGTGCTTCGGTCTGCTGCCCTAGCTTAACTTCCGGGATCGCCATCCCATATCCCGGACATGAACGAACGCCCCTCTGCGCCCGCGGCCGTCACCGACCGGCTCGTCACCTTCACGATTCCCGGCTGCCACGCGCGCGGCCGGGTCGTCAGGCTCGGCCCGGTGCTCGACCGCATTCTCGCCGCGCACGATTATCCGCTGCCGATCCAGCGCCTGCTCGCCGAAGCGCTCGTGCTGACCGCGCTCATGGGCGGCCTGCTCAAGCGCGAGGGCAGCCAGCTGACGATGCAGGCGCAGACGCGCGGCGGGGTGGTTGATCTGCTGGTCTGCGACTACCGCGACGGCGAGCTGCGCGGCTACGTCCAGCACGATTCCGAACGGCTCGCGCGGCTCGGCAACGCGCCGTCGCTTTCGGCGCTGTTCGGTGACGGCCACCTGACGATCACCTTCGATCTCGCCGAGACCAACCAGCGCTACCAGGGCGTGGTGCCGCTCGAAGGCGCCTCGCTTTCGGCCGCGGTCGAGGTCTACTTTGCGCAGAGCGAGCAAGTCCCGACGCTGATCCGGACCGCTGTCGACGCAGGCGGCAAGCCCAACACGGCAGGCGGCCTGCTGCTCCAGCATCTCGCGGAAGGCGAGGAAGGGCGCGAGCGGCTGCACGTGCGCATGGACCACCCCGAATGGGAGCACGTGGCGATCCTCGGCGATACCGTACGCCACGACGAGCTGCTCGATCCGGCCTTGCCGCTCGAGGGCCTGGTCTGGCGGCTGTTCCACGAGGAGCCCGAAGTCCGCGTCCAGGCCACGGTGCCGCTGTCGCGCGGCTGCCGCTGCTCGACCGTGCATTTCGAGGAAGTGCTCGCCCGCTTTCCGAAGGAGGACCGCCGCGACATGCGCGACGAAAACGGCATCATCCTCGTCGATTGCGCGTTCTGCTCGCGCGAGTTCGCGATCCAGGACTAGGAACCGAACGGTTCGTCGTGCGTACAGGGCGGTTGGCCGCTCAATCCGATTGTGGTAGGGCGCAGTCCGCGAACGGAGCAAGTCGATGCAAAGGGGAATTCGAAGTCGGAATCTGTGGCGCAGCGGGGCCGTGGCCGCGGCGATGACGCTGGCCGCGACGCCGGTCGTCGCCCAGGGACCCGAGCTGGCCATGCTCGATACGCTCACCCGCGGCGCGTGGACCCTGCGTAACCGCGATGACGGCACGCAGCAGAAGATCTGCGTCCGCGACGGGCGCGAATTCATCCAGCTGCGCCACCGCCAGCCGGGCTGCAGCCGCTTCGTGGTCCAGGACGGCGCCAACGAAGTCGTCGTTCAGTACACATGCCGCGGCAACGGCTACGGCCGAACCTCGATCCGCCGCGAAGGCAATGCCCTGGTCCAGATCCGCAGCCAGGGCATCGAGGCCGGCACGCCGTTCTCGTTTTCGGCCGAGGCGCGGCATAGCGGCAGCTGCTGACGGGGCTTGCCGAGCAGCGCTCGGCTGCCTAGCCCCGCGCGATGGCTGGTACGCAACCCGATGCCGTCGTCTTGCTCTCGGGCGGTCTCGATTCGATGGTCGCCGCCGCGATCGCGCGCGAACGCGGCTTCGCGCTCAATGCGCTGACGATCGACTACAACCAGCGCCACCGCCGCGAGATCGAGGCCGCGCGCGCGATCGCCGCGACGCTCGGCGCGGTGCGCCACGTCGTGCTGCCGCTCGACCTGCGCCAGTTCGGCGGCTCGGCGCTGACCGACGATATCGCGGTCCCCAAGGACGGCCTGGGTGACGAGATCCCGGTCACTTACGTGCCCGCGCGCAACCTGATCTTCCTCTCGCTCACCCTCGGCTGGGCCGAACCGCTCGGCGCGCACGACATCTTCATCGGCGTCAACGCGCTCGATTATTCGGGCTACCCCGATTGCCGGCCCGAGTTCATCGCCAGCTTTGCCGAGACCGCGCGGCTGGCGACCAAGGACGGCGCCGAAGGCGGGTCGTTTACGATCCATGCGCCGCTGCAGCACTGGAGCAAGGCGCGGATCGCGCAGGAAGCGCAGCGCCTCGGACTCGATCCGGCGATGAGCTGGTCGTGCTACGACCCGACGCCCGAAGGCCTCGCCTGCGGCCTGTGTGACAGTTGCCGGCTGCGCCGGGCGGGGTTCGCCGAGGCTGGGGTCGAGGATCGCACGGCTTACGCGACGTAGCCGGCGGCAAAGAGGGTGGGGATGGATCAAACCGACAAGGCCGCCGAGGCATCGCAACCGGTGCCGGCCTACAGCTGGTACGCGCTCGGCGTGCTGTTCCTGGTCTATCTGCTCAATTTCGTCGACCGCCAGATCCTCTCGATCCTCGCCAACGACATCAAGGCCGACCTCGGGCTCGACGACGCGCAGCTCGGGTTCCTCTACGGCACGGCCTTCGCGATCTTCTACGCGCTGTTCGGAATCCCGCTGGGCCGGCTCGCCGATGGCTGGAACCGGACCCGCCTGCTGGCGCTGGGGCTCGGCCTATGGTCGCTGATGACCGCACTCAGCGGCATCGCGCGCAACGTCGCGACGCTGACGGCGGCGCGGATTGGCGTCGGGGTCGGCGAGGCGACCTCCGCGCCTTGCGCCTACTCGCTGATCGCCGACATGTTTCCGCGCCGTATTCGCGGGACCGCGCTCGGGATTTACTCGGCGGGCCTGTTCACCGGCAGCGGCCTGTCACTGCTCATCGGCGGTTCGGTCGTCGAGGCGTGGAACGGGGCCTATCCGTACGACGCCCCGCTGGGTCTTGCGGGCTGGCAAGCGGCCTTCCTCGTTGTCGGTCTTCCCGGCCTTGTCATGGCGTTGTGGGTCGCCTCGTTGCGCGAGCCCGTGCGCGGAGCGATGGACGGCGTCACTGCGCCGGGCGACGCGCGCCCCTTTGGCGAGTTCGCCAGCCAGCTCGCCCTGCTCGTGCCGCCGTTCACGCTGGTCGCCGCCGCACGGCGCGGAACGGGCGCCCTGCTGACCAATATCGCCGGCGCGGTGGTCATTGCGCTCGGCGCCTGGGTGCTCTCGGCGCTCACCGGCAACAACCAGCAGTTCTGGTTCCTCGGCCTCGGCTTCTACGCGGTGTTCAGCTGGGCCCACGCGCTGCGCACGCGCGACCGGGCGACGTTCGACATGACCTGGCGCTCGGCCGCCTTCATGGGCATCGTCATCGCCTACGGGATGATCTGCTTCCTCGGCTACTCGGTCAGCTACTGGGCAGCGCCTTACGCCGAGCGCACCTTCGCGCTCGGCAAGGCCGAGCTCGGCCTGCTCATCGGCGCGCCCAATGCGCTCGGCGGGTTCCTCGGGGTGATTTTCGGCGGCCGGCTCGCCGATGCCCTGCACCGACGCCACGCGGGCGGGCGGGCGATGGTCCTGTCGATCGCGCTCGTCGGCTCGGTGCCGACAATCGCGCTCGGCTACACCACCAGCAACGTGACGCTGTTTCTGGTCTGCAACTTCCTCGTGCAGCTGTTCACGTCGTCGGCGCTCGGTGCCGGCGCGGCCGCGAGCCAGTCGCTGGTCGAGCCGCGCATGCGCGGCATGGCGACCGCGATCTATTTCCTCGGCACCACGCTGCTCGGGCTCGCGCTCGGGCCGTTCATGGCGGGCTTCATTTCGGAGGCCACCGGAAGCCTCGCCAAAGGCGTGATCGCCACGCTCGTGGTGGTACCGATCGGCTTGCTTGCCGTGGGCATCGCTGTGCGCAGGATGCCCGACGCGATCAGCTCCGCGTAAGCACCCCGCAGGCGATCCGCCCGCCCGAGTTGCCCGAAGGATCGGTGCGGTAGTCGTCGGCACTGGCGTGCACCACGACCGCGGTGCCGTCGGCATCGAACAGCTGCGCGAGCACCTGCTCGCGCGTCCCCGTCAGCGTTGCGCTGACCGAACCCGTACCGTCGGCGCCGACGGTGATGTTGGGCAGGTCGCCGAGGTGCGGGCCCGCCGGATTGGCCGTCCCGTGCTGGTGGCTGGTCGGGTTCAAGTGCGCACCTGCCGAAGCGAAGTCCGGCGCGGTGCACGATCCGGTCGTGTGCAAGTGCACGCCGTGCACGCCCGGCGCGAGGCCGACCACCGCGATCGAGACGTTGACTTGCGCGCCGCTCGCGAGGAGCTGCGCCGTTCCGCCGGGAACGCCGCTGGCGAGCTGCAGCGTCGCCTGGCCGAGCCGTTCGTTGGGCGCCTCGTCGGCGACGGTCTGGCAGCCACCGAGCACGGCGGCGAACGGCAGGGCGAGGGCGAGGGCGCGCTTCATGGGGTAGGCTCCTTCCGGTGGTGCACGGCTGAAACGATGGAGCAGGCGGATGGCTCCGCGTCAGCTTTGCGCCAGGATGCCTGCCTCGATCAAGACCTCGATCAGCGCGACGATGGCCGCGCGCGCCTCGGTGTCGACGGTCGCTCCTCCGGCAGGCTCCGCCGGCGTCGCCGGCCGTTGCCAGCCACTTCGGTAGGTCATCCGCTGGCCCGTCGCGCGGTCGTGCAAGGCTAGCCCGTCCTGCGGGCTGGCGAAGATCCAAGCGCCCGCCTGGTACGAAGCGAGCGCCCCCGGGTGATTCTCCCACGCGCCGCTCGGCGCAGCGCCGACCAGCCAGGACTCGCCTTCCGCCGGTGTCGACGGCGGCGCATCCGCCTCCCCTTCGACAGCGGCGTGGAGCAGCGCATCGACCAGCGCATGCGCCTCGTTGACGAAGAATTCTTTCTGGCTCTGCCCGGCGAACAGCAGGGGCAGTCCCAGCCTCGGGGTCACCGAAGCGAAGGTAATCGGATCGGACATCGCGGTTTCCTCGGTTGCTCAGATCACGGTCAGCAGCAGCGGCTCGGACACCGCAAAGCTGCCGACCTGGCGCACCCACACGGGAGCGCCGGGATGCGCGGCCAGCAGGTCGGCCGAAAGCTCGAGCCGCGGCTCGAGTGTCTGCCAGCGGAGCGCCGGTGCCTCGGTATCGCCGAGCCCGACCAGGTACATCTCGGCCTGCTCGTTGAGCGGCGCCTCGATCGCATCAGGCCACGCCCAGGCGCCGCGGGCGCGCCGCGTCCACTCGAGCACGATCCCGGCCCCCGCGGTTCGCACGCGCGGATGCACGGGCACCAGCGGGCGCAGGCCGAGCCCCGGGTTGTCGATCGGCGCGCTGACCGCATCGCTGTCGGCAAGCCCAATCGCCGCCAGGCTCGTCGCATCGCCGAGCTGCGCCGCATCGAGCGCGATCAGGCGCTCGTCGAGCAGCGCGAACCGCGTTCCCGGCGCGTGCCCCGCCTGCGCCGCCGCTTCGGTCCCGCCGCGCCCACGCAGCAGGCCGCGCAATCGCCAGAGCGCCCCGCCGAGCGCGGCCGCTTCGGCGAACTGCAGCGCCTCGCCGCCGACCAGCGCGCGATTGGCTCCATGGGCGAGCATCTCGGGCGTCGCCCCGGCAAGGACGAAATCCGCCGAGACCAGCTCGATATCGACGCTGGCCAGGGCCTCGAACCGCAGCGCGGGCGAGGGCGCGAGCGCGGTGACGATCTCGCCGAGCACACTGCGCCGCGCTCCACTGCCGCCGAGCGGGACCAGCCCGTTCGCCTGCTCGGCATAAAGCGCCGCGCCCGTCCAACCTGCCGATGCGGACGAAGCCGCCGCATGCACCCGCCGCGAAGTGCCGTCGCCGACCCCGTCCCACGGCGTCTCGAACGCCGCAAGCACCGTCGGCGTGGCAAGCAGGTCGGCCGCCGCCAAGGCCAGTCCGGCATCGCCCGGCGTCTGCCGCGCCGGCCCACGGGGCAGGCGTCGCAGCTCGAGCTCGACACCCTGCTCGCGCCATTCCCACCCCTCGATCCGCCAGGTGCCGCCATGCCCGGGCACGCGCACCGCCGCGCCGACCCCGAGCGCGGGATCGAGCTCGGCGACACGCCAGGCCAGGGTCTCGCGCGCCCCGCCGGCGCGCTCGGCAGCGGCATTGGCGAGCCCGCGCGCGGTCGCCGCGGCCAGCGCGCCGGGAAAGTCGAGCATCGCGCTGCGCCCAGGCCGCGCTCGCCCATCGGCCCGCTGCACGCTCACCTGGTAGTCGCGCGCGGGGTCGTAATAGCGCAGCCCGTCGGGGATCGCCCGCGCGTCGGGCCGCCGCCGGCTGGTCTGCCCCGCCACTCCGCCGAACGCGTCGTCGTCGAACGCCACCGCGGCCTCGGGCAGCACTGCCGGGTCCGCCGGCAGCGCATCGCCCGCCCGGATCGTCAGTCCGGCGGCCCCGGCGACGCATGCCAGCGGATAGACCTCGCCGATCGCGCCAAGCGTCGCGGCCAGCGGTCCGCCTTCGTCGCTGAACCCGGCGAGCCCGGCGAGGCCGGCTTGGGCCTCGACCGACGCGCCGAGCGGCTCGACCAGCTCGGCCAGCGTCACCTCGCCGTCGTCGGCGAGGATCTCGAAGCTCAGCGTCGGAATGCGGTTGCCGAAGTCGGCCAGCTGCAGCGCTTCGAACACGCAATAGGCGAGCCCGCGAAACGCAGGGCACGCCGCGCCTCGCGCCGAGGCGATCAGCGGATCGGGCGCCTGGTCGCCATGCCCGAGATGGACCCGCAGCGTGCCGCCCGCCTTGAGATCGCCCGCCGCACCGCGCAGCAGCATGCCGTCGGCCCACACGCGGCCCAAGCCGCGGATTGGCCGGCTGGCGAGCGCGACCGCGAACGAGGCCGAGTAGCTGTAGCTCGTCGTCGAAGGTCGTCCCTTGCCCCCGCTGGTCTCGCGCGATTCGGCGAGGTCGGTCGCCCAGATGATCGTCCCCGGCGCGCGCATGGTCCCGAAATGCCGCGGCAGCGGCGTGCCGTAGCTCGCCGTGGTCACCGCGAGCTCCTTGAGCCGCGGCCCTTCGCGCTTGGTCCCGCTGCCGAAGATCGCGCGGTCGATCTGGCTGCCGATGAGCGAGCCGATCGCGCCGCCGATCGGTCCGCCGAGCGCATTGCCGACCGCGGTGAATACCAGAGTTGCCATGGCGAAAAGCCCTATTCGGCGGCGAGCCGCCAGTGATGCCCGAGCGGCCATTCGAGCGGTCCCGGCGTCAGCACGACCCGCCCGAGCCCGACATGGGCGTGGACGAACCCGCCCTGCGCCGCGGCAATCATCAGGTGATGTTGCGCCGGCCCTGGCCGGACCAGCAGCACGTCGCCGAGTGCAATCGCGCCGTCCGCATGCGCCAAGCCCGATCGCGCTGCCGCGTCGAGGAAAGCGTCGATCCCGATGTGCCGCAGCCGGTAGCCGGTCGGCACGATCGCGGGCCGGCCCACTTGCGCGAGCGCGGCTGCCACCAGGCCCACGCAATCGAGCCCGTGCGCCGGGTCGCGGCCGTGCAGCCGGAACGGCACGCCGACGAGCCGCTCGGCCGCTGCCGCGAGCGCCAGCCCGTTCATCCCGTCGGGTGCCGCGCAAGCAGGTCGTTGCCCGGCACGAACGGCTCGCCGCGAAAATTGGCCGCGTTTGCGAAGCGCCCGGTGCAGGTCTGCAGCGTATGGTCGCAACCCTCGCGCAGCAGCGCCCGGGTCCCCGGCTCAAGCGAGGCATCGAGCCCCAGATCGAGCACGAGGCCGCTCTCGTCCGCGCTCACCACCGCCATCGTCAGCCCCGCATGCGGTCCGTCGATCCAGCGCACGCTGCCGTCGCGCAAGTCCGCCACCGGCGGCCCGCCCGCGAAGCGCACGCGATTGGCGTCGAGATCGACCGCCGCCAGCGTGGCCTCGTGCGTGAACCGCGCTACGCTGAGCCCGCATCCTGGTCCGCCGAACCGCGCACGGCAAGTCGGGCTCGTGCAGGGCACCAGGTCGGCCTCGAGCCCGGCCTTGGCCGAGCGCAGCTCCGCCCCGAAGCTGCCCGCCTCCTGGGTCACCTCGCCGATCTCGCCGCGGTACAGCACTGCGCGCTCGAGCGTCTCCCAGTCGACCACGCCGATCTCCATCCCCGCACCGTCGAAGCGCCCCGCCGCGAGATCCGCGGCGGCGATGCAGTCGTGCGTCAGCGCGCCCTGGACCTCGGCGCTGTCGGGCGTCAGGTCGGCCGAACGGCGCACCGCGCTCGGCAGCATGCCCGGCGCGGCGCGGTGCAGCACGCCGTCGAACCACAA
>CBHWED010000079.1:0-12893 GCA_966112795.1 uncultured bacterium | reverse complement strand
AGGATAGCGCAGCTTGCTCGCGCAGCGAGCTAGCGGAGCTTGGATGGGGGTGATCCGGCGGGTCACGCCGAGGTTGGAGTTGGCGGCGCGATCACCCCCATCCAACTGCGACTAAGCCCCTGCGGGGCTAAGTCTCCGTATCCTTCCCCCATCAAGGGGGAAGGGGGTCGTCGCTTTGACTCGATGTCTCGTCGATGTGGTCCACGTGGACCCAGTCGACGTCGACCCAGCCGCCGGGCTGGCCGCGGGTGAAGCTGAACAGCGCGGGGCGCGAGCCTTTCCACCACGAGAAGCGCGCCAGCGGGATCGCCTCGCCGAACGGGGCGAACGAGCCGCCGCCGTCGAGGCTGTAGGAATAGCGCACGGTCTGGTCGGGGGCGACTTCGGCGCGCACGTCGATCGTCGGCGCGGCGAGGTCCGGGCCGGCGGTTTCCTCGCCTTCGATCGAGAGGGTCACGCGCGAGTGGCCGCCTTCGCGCGCCACGCCGATCCACGCGGGGCGGACGCCGAACAGGGTCAGGCCGGCGCGCTGGCCGTCGCGCAGGGCGGAGACGTCGAGGCGCGCGGTGATCGTGCTTGCCGGGCCCTGGAGGACCTGGGTCAGCGTGTTGCGCGCGGTGACGAGCTGCCCGGCCGGAAGCGCGGCGAGGCGCAGGAAGCCGGGGCGCGCGGTCAGGCTCCAGGCGCTGTCGTCGGGGTTGTGGTTCCACGACCATTGCAGACCGAGCCGGGGGGAGGCGAACTCGTCGGAGTCCTGCAGGCGGTCGGTGCTCGCCGGGTTGCCGGTCTCGGGCATGCGGTAGGACAGGACCGGCTGCCCCGCCCCGCCCTCCGGCAACGGCTCGCCGATCACCGGCCAGCCGTCGCGCCATTGCACCGGCTCGAGGTAGGCGATGCGGCCGAACGCGCCGGTCGAGTTGAAATGGACGAACCAGCCCTCGCCCGCGGGGGTCTCGACGTAGCCGCCCTGGTGCGGGGCCTGGACCGCGGTGGTGCCGCGGACGAGGACGGTGCGCCACTCGTAAGGCCCGCGCACGTCGCGCGCGCGGCCGACCGCTTGCGGGCCGGTCTCGACGCCGCCGATCGGGGCGAACAGGTAGTACCAGCCCTCGCGCTTGTAGAGCTTGGGGCCTTCGAGGACCGGCAGGTTGACCGGGTCGTCGGCGACCACCATGCCGTCGTCGAGCACGCGGGTGCCGTCGGCGCTCATGCGGTGGAGGATCAGCGGGCCGGCGCCGACTTTGCCGTGGATCAGCCAGGCGCTGCCGTCGTCGTCCCAGAACGGGCACGGGTCTTCGTAGCCGGCGCCGGCGATCACGGTGACGGGGGCGGACCACGGGCCGGCGGGGTCGCTGGCGGTGGCCATGAACACGCCTTCGTCGGGGGTCGCCCAGTAGACGTAGAAGCGGCCCTGGTGCTGGCGGATCGAGGGCGCCCAGACGCCGCTCGCGTATCTGGTGCCGCCGATCGGCTTGGAGAGCTTGTCGGTCAGCGTGTGCGGGCCGGGCATGTCGTAGAGCGGGTCGAACGGCAGGCGGGGCAGGACATGGCCGACGATCGTCCAGTGGACGAGGTCGCTCGATCTGAGCACCGGGATGCCGGGCGAGAAGTGGAAGCTCGAGGCAACCATGTAGTAGTCGCCGCCGACGCGGATCAGGTCGGGGTCGGAGTAGTCGGCGTAGAGGATCGGGTTGCTGTAGCTCTGCGCCGCCGCGGGCGCGGCCGCGGCGAGCAGCGCGGCGAGCGCCAGGCTATTGGCCCTCATTGGCGGCGAACAGGTCCATCAGGTTGCGCGCGGCCTCGCGGTCGGCCTCGTCCTTGAAGGCGACGTCGAGGTCGGGCGCCTGGCCGAGCACGTAGAGCAGGGACCACAGGGCGAAGCGGCGGTCGCGGTCCTTCTCGAGGCCGAGGTCGACGCGCAGGCGGTCGATCCCGGCCTCGTACATCGCCGGCGACATCTCGGAGATGTCGGTGGTGTCGAAATAGCGCAGCAGGAGATCGTCCAAGTCCATTCCCGTTTGCTAGCGCATCGGGCACAGGGGGCAAGGACTCAGAGGGAGAGATCGCATGCGTCTGGTAAGCTTTCGCCGCGCGGACGGGACCGCGAGCTACGGGCGGCTCGTCGGAGACACGGTGCACGACCTCGGCGGCGAGAGCGGCGGCGGCCTGCGCGAGGCGCTCGGCGGGAGCTTCGACGGTGCCGGTGCGCCGCTGCCGCTGGCGAGCGTGACGCTGCTGCCGGTGGTCCCGGATCCGGCGAAGATCTTCTGCATCGGCCTCAACTACGCCTCGCACGTGGCCGAGATGGGCAACTCGACGCAGACCTATCCGACCGTGTTCACGCGCTGGGCCGACACTTTGGTGGCCGACGGCGCGCCGCTCGAGAAGCCGCGCTCGACCGAGCGGTTCGACTACGAGGGCGAGCTCGCGGTGGTGATCGGCAAGGCCGGGCGGTCGATCGCGCGCGAGCGGGCGCTGGACCACGTCGCCGGGTACGCGGTGTTCAACGACGCCTCGGTGCGCGACTGGCAGCGGCACACGAGCCAGTTCACGCCGGGCAAGAACTTCCCCGCGACCGGCGGCTTCGGGCCGGCGCTGGTCACGCCCGACGAGATTGCCGATCTCGCCGCGCAGCGCGTGCAGACGCGGCTCAACGGCTTGCTCATGCAGGACCAGCCGATCGCCGACCTGATCTTCGACGTGCCCGCGCTGATCGCCTATCTCTCGGCGTTCACCCCGCTTTCGCCGGGCGACGTGATCGTCACCGGCACCCCGGGCGGCGTCGGCGACGGGCGCAAGCCGCCGGTCTACCTGCAGCCGGGCGACGTGGTCGAAGTGTCGATCGGCACGATCGGCACGCTGACCAACCCGGTCGTCGAAGGGGCCTGAGCGGCACGGTTTGATACATATTCCCCGCTTGCGCTCGCGCCGTGCTGTGGCAGGTAAGGGCGCAAAGAACACATGGGGGAGAACAAGGACATGGCCCTCCAGGCCTATCCCGACGTGCCGCTGTTCCGCTATCCGTGGACCGAGCTGAGCGAGGCGCAGATCCAGGCCAAGCTCGCCCCCGCGGCGCAGGCCGGGCCAGGCAGCAAGGGCGGGCTCGAGACCGACCTCGCGGGCACCAACCTGAGGATCGTCACCGACGGCGCCGGCACGCTGACCTGGCAGTTCGGCCAGGGCAACCAGGTGACGTTCGACGGCGCCACCGGCGGCTACGGCGCGCTCACGCTCGATCACGTGACGCTGATCAGCCACGTGGTCCCCAACTCGACCAAGGCCTGGGCGATCGCCTGGGACCGCCACAACAACCTCGCCACGGTGTTCGAGCTGTGGTGGGGCGGCGGCCCTTCCCCGCACACGCGCGAGATCAACCGCGCGGTGTGGCACGGCTACGTCCAGGGCGGCGACGGCCCGGCGCCGACCGAGCGCCACGCGCCGACGATCCGCATGGAGGGCCGCGGCTATGCGTGGACCGAGGACACCGGCATTCGCACGATCGAGTACTACTGCTCGTACACCTACACCCACTGGGTCGAGCTCGATCGGCTCAAGGACGGGCGCGGCTATTCGGCGCCGGCCGACTACATCCAGCTGACCGAGGACCTCTACCTGTTCGCGCGGGTCGAGGCCGAGTTCTCAGGGCTCCTGCAGATGTACCTGGTGGACTCGAACCGGCTGCAGTCGGCCGGGGTCCGCCTCGGGTTCAACGGCGCGGACGAGCTCGAATACTACATGTTCCGGGGCACCGCCGAATGGCTCGGCCAGAACGCGCGGTTCCAGAAGCTCGGCGATTTCAGCGCGGCACCGATCCCGATCGACAACGCGAAGAAAGGCGAGCGGCGCATCTACCGTCCGGTCGCGACGATGGAGAAGATGACCCCGGCCGAGGTCGACGCGGTGATCGCCGCCGGCAACGTCCACGTTTTCGACCGGCCGAGCCCGATGGCCGGCAACGGCACCGCGCCGAGCGGGGCGCTGGCGGGCAAGAGCTTTGCGATCGAATACGACGGCGGGCCGAAGATGGACTACCAGTTCACCTCCGCCGACAGTCTCAAGTGGCGCAAGGACGGCGGCGCGTGGACCGAGGCGCGCTACAACGCGTGGGAGCCGATGCCGGGAGCGTTCATCTTCGGGCACTTGCTCGAGGGCACCACCAACCACGACGGGCACATCGTCGTCGCCGACCTCGATGCGGGCCTGGCGACGAATTACCACGGCTTCCTCAACACGCCGTACTTCGCCAACGAGGCGGGCGCCGAGACGCTGTTCGGCAAGGTGGTCGGCCAAGGCATCCCCGATCCGGGTAACCGCCGGCACGAGCGCACGCGCGACCTGCTCGGCCGGGCGTTCACCTGGGAGTATGGGCCGGGGCTCAACTCGATGCACTTGTACTCGACCCCGAACACGACCTCGTGGATCATCCCGAACGCCCAGACCGGGCACTTCGGCACCGAGTGGAGCGGCACCGGCGACTTCGTGAAGATCCGCGACCAGCTCTACTTCGCGCGCTGGTGCGAGGAGGCGTGCAACGGCACGCTCGGCACGCTGCTGCTCAACATGCGCACGATGCACGACGCGGGCATCGGCTACCACTGCGGCAAGAACGGGCTCAGCCTGAGCGCTGTCGGTGCGCCGGCGCGCCACGCGGGCAAGTTCGACGTCGACAAGTACTTCGGGCCGGACGGATGGAGGACCAAGCCATGAGCGAGACACTATCGACCGACCGCCGCTCGTTCCTCAAGAGCGGTGCCCTCGTGGCCGCCCCGCTCGCCGCCGCCGCGCCGGTGGCCGTGCTGGCCGACGACGGCAGCCGCGCAAGGCTCGCAAGGCTCGAGGACGAGCGCGCGATCGAGGCGCTGCAGCGCAAGTTCGTCCGCTACCTCAACGGCGCCGGAGATTGCGGCGCGTTCGTCGCCAGGGCGGACGCGGTCGAGCTCGGCGAAGGCCTGCGCGCGATCGCCGAGGACATGGCGCACGAAGCCACGCTCGAGCTGTCGGACGACGGCCTCGGCGCGCGCACCCGCTGCGCCTGCAAGGTCGAGCGCGAGACCGCGTTCACCGGCGACAGCACGCTCGAGCAGATGGCCCGCTTCCAGGGCCAGGGTAGCCACCGGTTCGAGGAGCGCGGCACCCTGACCACCGAGTTCGCCAAGGGCCAGGACGGATGGACAATCGTGAGCGCCAGGCTCGCCTGAGATAACAGAGAGAGGTCGCCTATGAGGATCGTCGCCACCGCTGCACTCGCCGCGCTCGTCGCCGGCTGCACCGCATCGCAAACCGCCGAGGCGCCGGGCGCCGCGAGCTTCCCCGTGCTGGCCGGCGCCGACAAGTGCGCGGCGGTGACCGCGGCGATGTTCGGCGGCGCCAACGGCGGCGGCAAGTGGGTGCCCGAAGCGAACGGCAATCCCGGCTACTGCGAGGTGACCGGGACGCTGTCGCCGGTCGCCGGCTCGACCATCGGCGTGGTCTACCGCCTGCCCGGAAGCTGGAACGGCAAGGTCCTCGGCCTCGGCGGCGGCGGCTGGGCCGGCAACGTGACGGTCCAGGCGGCGGCCGAAGGCCTGCGCAAGGGCTACGCGACGCTGCAGACCGACGCCGGGCACGCCGCGACGACGGTGTGGGACACCGCCTGGGCGGCCAATCCCGAAGCGATGCGCGACTTCAGCTACCGCGCGGTCCACGAGATGACCGTCGCCGGCAAGAAGCTCGTCGCCGCCTATTACCAGCAGCCGCACCGCCGCGCCTATTTCCAGGGCTGCTCGACCGGCGGGCGCATGGCGCTGATGGAAGCGCAGCGCTTCCCCGACGACTACGACGCGATCAGCGCCGGCGCGCCGGTCTACACCTTGCAGGTGCAGACGAGCTCGATCCTGCGCAACAACGCCTTCGCCGGACATGCCTTCTCGGCCGACGATCTCAAGCTCGCGCAGACCGCCGCGCTCGAGGCTTGCGACGCGCAGGACGGGATCAAGGACGGGCTGATCAACGATCCGCGCCAGTGCAAATGGAACCCGGCCGAGTTGCAATGCAGCGGCGCCAAGACCGCGAGCTGCCTCGCGCCCGCGCAAGTCGCGGCGCTGCAATCGGTCTACGACGGCAGTCGCGCGCCCGACGGCGAATGGGCGATGCTGCCGATGAGCCGCGGCGGCGAGGCCGGCTGGACCCGCTTCGTCGGCACCGACGGGACCGGTTCCGATGCGAGCAGCCAGGCGGTCAGCAACCTGTTCTCGATCGCGCTCGGCGGCCGCCCGGTGAACCTCGCACAGTTCACGATGGCCGACGTGCAGGCGATCCGCGCGACCGAGTTCGCGAAGATGTACGAGGCCGGCGATCCGGACCTGTCGGGCTTCTTCGGCCGCGGCGGCAAGCTGCTGCTGTGGCACGGCGAGAGCGACCCGGGGCCGGCGCCGGTCGGGACCAACGACTACGCCAAGGCGGTGCTGGCGAAGAACGCGCGGGCGCGGCAGTCGCTGCGCTACTTCCTGCTGCCGGGCACCGAGCATTGCGGCGGCGGACCGGGTGCCTCGCGGGTCGCCTGGCTCGATGCGCTCGAGAGCTGGGACGAGACCGGGCGCGCGCCCGACGTGATGCACGGCGGCGGGCCCGGCGCGCTGGTCCGGCCGCACTGCGCGTGGCCGACCGTCGCGCGCTATCGCGGCGCCGGCGACGCCAAC
Source organism: uncultured bacterium (assembly GCA_966112795.1). Taxonomy (GTDB): domain Bacteria; phylum Pseudomonadota; class Alphaproteobacteria; order Sphingomonadales; family Sphingomonadaceae; genus Croceibacterium_A. Next base: position 6,216 of record CBHWED010000079.1, on the reverse strand, counting down.
GATCCGGCGAGCTGGCAGTGTGTGCCGCGGGCGTCGTGATGGGTGCGGCAGGTAATGAGCCCTCATCCAACTGCGACTAAGCCCCTGCGGGGCTAAGTCTCCGTATCCTTCTCCCGTCAACGGGAGAAGGAGCCGCGCCGCATGCCCCTTCTTCTCCCACTGGTGGGAGAAGGATACGGAGACTTGGGCCCGCGAACGCGGGTCCTAGTCGTAGTTGGATGAGGGCTGCCTGCCTTCCGTCAGGCGAAAGCCTCCGCGACCTCGCCGGGCCGGACGCAGTTGCGGCGGTGGATGCGGTAGATCAGGTAGGCGTCGGCGAGCAGCCACACCATCCACCCGGTCGCGATGACGGCGGCCACTATCAGCGGCCCGGGGCTCGCGAATGCGCCGCCCATCCCGCCGTACGACAGCGCCATCCACGTCACGAACAGCCCGAGCTGGATCGCACCCGACTGGTAGGCGCGGAGGTAGAACCGGTGCACCGAGATCGCGCCGAGGAAGAACCACAGCAGGTAGGCGATCATCAGGCTGCGCTCAGGCCGCTGGGGCCCGGACTGCGTGCGCGAAGCGGCTTCGTGCTGAAGCCGGTTGGCGCGCTCGGCGGCGCGGAACGCCTCGACCGAGCGCGACATCGCGTCGCTCTTGGCGAGCGCCGGGGCCGGTTGCGTCAGCGTGCCGCGAGGTGAATTGCGCAACGCGTCGAGCCCGCCGCCGGTCGCCGGCAGCGCCGTCCCGGCTCCGATACCCTTGCGCCCAAAACCGCTCATAGCTCCCCCACAATCGTCGAACGCGACGAGCATAGGCCCGCCGCGTTAAGATTTCGGATGAGGCGCAGCGAAAGGGGCGGCCCCGGGAGGGAAGGGCCGCCCCTCGCTGCACTGCCTGTGGACCCAGGGGAAGAGGTCAGGCAGCGGCGGAACGTCTGCGGGCGAGCTCCGGCCAGTTGTTCGGGTACTGGCTGAGGTCGATCCACGGCTCGGCGTCGCCGAAGTCGCGGCCGATCGACTGCATGATCAGCCGTGCCCGCTTCATCCGCGCCTTGCGGTCGGTGAACGGGTTGGCACGGTCGGGCTTGGCGTCGACCATCCGCTTGAACAGCGTCTCGCGCTCCTCGAAGCCCTCGGGCAGCGTGCGCGGCAGCGCAACCGAAGCACCGGTATGCGGCAGCGCACCGGCCGGGGCGGCGACGACCGCGGCAGGTCGCGGCGTGAACGACGGGCCGTTCAGGCGGGTCTCGGCCGGGCGCTCGACCACCGGCGTGGTGACGACGGCGGGCCTGGGCGTGGCGACCGGCTCGACGACCGTGGTGGTCTCCGCGGCGTAGCGACGGATCGGCTTGCGGCGGCCGATGGCGACGAAGCCCCAGATCGCCAGCGCGAGGATCACGAGCCCGCCGAGGACGAGCGCGACGATGCCGATATCGTCGTTGGCGCTGCGCACCGGCGGCTCGGTCGTGACGACGGGCGCAGCCGGTTCGGCCACGGGGGCGGCGACAGCGACCGGCGCGACAGGCGCCGCTTCGACGGCCGTGGGTTCGGGGGTCGCGAGGGGCGCGGCAGCAACCGGCGCCGCGCGGGCCGCCGGGGCCGCCGCTCGGGTCCGCGTGGTGGTGGTCGTACGGGCAGGCGCCGCGGCGGGCTCGGGCGTGTCTACGGCCGTGGTTTCGGGGGTCGTGGGAATGGGCTGGACGGTGGCTTCGGGCGCGGCAGGCGCCGGGATGTCGGGGACGACGATCACGGGCTGCGGAACGGGTTCGGGGACCGGTGCCGGGGCAGCCGAAACCGGCGCCGAAACCTCCTGCGCGAAGCTCGGGGTTGAAGCGATCACCAGCACCGCGGCGATCGCGGTTCCGGCGTGGCGAAGCGAGTGTGTTTTCCGGGTCATAGCCAAGCAAAAACCGCTGGCCGCTGGCCCGCGTTCCCGCCCGCGCCGGGACACGATCCGGACATAATGCTGGATTTGCGCGGTTTTTTCGAAATCGAGGCAAGACAAGTCGAGAGGTTAATGCGGCGAACCGTTTAGGTGAAAAGCGCTTCGGAACCGCGCGACTCGGGAAAACGGGCTCGTGCGGGCGCGTGGCGCGTTTACTTTTCGTTCTCGTTCCAGCATCCCCCGACGATGCCCGCCGTCCCCCTCCCCGCGCTGCATGCGAGCCACGCCGGCACCTGGCTGCGCGGTCCCCAGGGATCGACCCGGGGAATCGGCAAGGGCGATGCGATCGTCGCCGCCGCGGACACCCCGCTGCTGCTGCTGAATGCGCCGCTGGTGGCGACCCGGCTCGGCTATCCGGACCTGTCGGGGCTCGACTTGCTCGAGCTCTATGCCTTCGTCCATCCGGCGCGGTTCTGCGTGCCGACGCCCAAGGGCCTCGCCCACGCGCTCGGCCTGCCCGAGCCGGCGAGCGACGATGCGGTGCCGGCGCTGCTGCAGGACGCTGCGGGCGCCTTGCTCGAGCGCTGCGAAAGCGACGACTGGGCCGAGCGCGAAGGCGCGTGGAGCGCGCTGCAGTCGCTCGCGCGGCTGCGCTGGCCGTGGGCGCCGGTGCTCGCGCCGCATGTCCGCAAGCCCGAGCGGGCCGAGAAGTGGCTGTTTTCGAAGCTGCCCGAATGGGAGGAGGCCCCCGAGCGGCCGCAGCCGGCGCAAGTCGAGATCGATCCCGACGAGGTCGAGGATCGTCTCGCGCTCCTGACCGGCGCCGGTGCCGAGCGCCGCGAGGGCCAGCGCAGCTACGCGCGCGAGGCCGGGCGCGTGTTCGCGCCGCGCAGCCGCCGCGGGGTGCCGCACATGCTGCTCGCGCAGGCCGGCACCGGGATCGGCAAGACGCTCGGCTACCTCGCCCCGGCCTCGCTGTGGGCCGACCGTTCGCAAGGCACCGTGTGGGTCTCGACTTACACCAAGAACCTCCAGCGCCAGCTCCGCCGCGAGAGCCGCCGCGCCTGGCCCGAGACCCGCGCCGACGGAACGCGGCCGGTGGTCGTGCGCAAGGGGCGCGAGAACTACTTGTGCCTGCTCAATCTCGAGGACGCGCTGCAGGGCGGCTTCGGCGGCCGCGCGGCGGTGCTCGCGCAGCTCGTCGCGCGCTGGGCGGCCTATTCGCAGGACGGCGACATGATCGGCGGGGACCTGCCCGGCTGGCTCGGCACGCTGTTCCGCAACCGCGCGATCCGCTCGCTGACCGACCAGCGCGGCGAATGCGTCTATGCCGGCTGCCCGCACTACCGGAAGTGCTTCATCGAGCGCGCCACGCGCGCCTCGCAGCAGGCCGACCTGGTGATCGCCAACCATGCGCTGGTCATGGTCAACGCGGCGCGCAACCGCGACGGGCAGCGGCCGACGCGGATCGTGTTCGACGAGGGTCACCACGTGTTCGAGGCCGCCGACAGCACATTCGCCGCCGCGCTGACCGGGCAGGAGGCGATCGAGCTCAAGCGCTGGATCGTCGGCCCCGAGAAAGGCTCGCGCGGGCGACGGCGCGGGCTCGCCGCGCGGCTGGCCGACGTCGCCAGCTACGACGAGGCCGGCGGCAAGGCGATCGCGCAGGCGCGCGAGGCGGCCGAGGCGCTGCCCGGCGACGGCTGGCTCCAGCGGCTCGCCGAAGGCAACCCGTTCGGCCCGGTCGAGGCACTGCTCGCGGCGGTGCGCGGCGTGACTTACGCGCGCGACGAGAGCGGCGGGCAGGAAGCCGGCTACGGCATCGAGACCGAGGCCGCGCAGCTCGACGGCAACTTCGTCGAGCTCGCGCAGCAGGCGGCGAGCGCGCTGGCCGCGATCCGCCAGCCGCTGATCCGGCTCGGCGTGCGGCTCGAAGCGCTGGTCGAGGACGCGCCCGACTGGCTCGACGGCGCCGGCCGCGCGCGGATCGAGGGTGCGCGGCACTCGCTCGCCTGGCGGATCGACACGCTCGCGGCGTGGGAAGCTCTTCTCGACCGGCTCGGCGGGCCGGCCGATCCCGACTTCGTCGACTGGCTCGCGGTCGACCGCTCGGACGCGCGCGAATACGACATCGGCCTGCACCGGCGCTTCCTCGACCCGATGAAGCCGTTCGCCAAAGTCGTGCTCGAGCCCGCGCACGGCGTGATGCTGACGAGCGCGACCTTGCGCGATGGCGAGGACTGGAATTCCGCGCTCGCCCGCTCGGGCGCGCTGCACCTCGACGGCCCGCCGCTGCTGGCGAGCGCCGAGAGCCCGTTCGACTACGCCGGCCGCGCCGAAGTGCTGATCGTCACCGACGTGCAGAAGGGCGACATCGCCGCGCTCGCCGGCGCCTATGCGCGGATCATCGAGGCGAGCGGCGGCGGCGTGCTCGGGCTGTTCACCGCGATCCGCCGGCTGCGCGCAGTCCACGGCCGCATCGCCGACCGCCTCGCCCGCGCCGGCCTGCCGCTCTACGCGCAGCATGTCGACCCGATCGACACCGGCACCCTGGTCGACATCTTCCGCGACGACCCCAAGGCCAGCCTGCTCGGCACCGACGCCTTGCGCGACGGGGTCGACGTGCCCGGCCACTCGCTGCGCTGCGTGGTCATGGAGCAGGTCCCGTGGCCCAAGCCGTCGATCCTCCACCGCGCGCGACGTGCCGCGGGCGGCGGCAGCGCGCACGACGACAGGATCATCCGCGCGCGGCTCGCGCAGGCGTTCGGCCGGCTGATCCGCTCGGCCGACGATTCCGGGCATTTCGTGGTGCTCTCTGCCGCATTCCCCAGCCGCCTGCTCAGCGCCTTCCCGCCGGGCACGCCGGTCCGCCGGCTGACGCTGGACGAGGCTTTACATCGCCTGGCCGCGGGTGTTTTCTCGACCGGGGCTGACAGCGCGGCTTACACGCGCGAAGAGGAGCGGGATTAGGTGAAGCTGCTCGGCCTGTTGCGCCATGCGAAATCGGACTGGGACGACCTGTCTGCGCGCGACTACGACCGCGGCCTCGTCGAGCGCGGCCGGCGCGGCGCGGCGGCGATCGGTGGGCACATCCGCGAGCACGGGATCGCCTGGGACCTGCTGCTCGCCAGCCCCGCCGAGCGCGTCAAGCGCACGCTCGACGCGGCGCGGCTCAAGATTCCGGTGCGCTGGGAAGAGCGCGTCTACATGGCGACGAGCGAGGGGCTGATCGCGCTGCTGCAGCGCATCGACGGCGACGATCCCGCCGCGGTGCTCGTCGCCGGCCACAACCCGGGGCTGCAGGAGCTGGTGTTCGACCTCGTCGCCCCCGAGAACGAGAACGCGCTGTTCGACGTAGCCTCGGAGAAATTCCCGACCGCGACTTATGCGGTGCTCGAGCTCGCGATCGACCGCTGGGCCGATTGCGCGCCGGGCTGCGGCACGCTGGTCCACCTCACGCGCCCACGCGACCTCGATCCCGCGCTCGGGCCGGAGAAGGTGCGGTAGCGGCGCCCTTATCGGTCGCCCCCACTTTCCGTTCATTCGTCATCCCCGCGAAAGCGGGGACCCCGCTTTTGCCTCCAGCGCCGCGTCCGAAGAACACAGCGGGGCCCCCGCTTTCGCGGGGGTGACGAGGAGTTATGGGGGCAATCAGGGGGCAAGGCGAGCAGGCCGAAGATTAACGATCGGCTGTTTACAACCGCGCTCAGCGACACTAAGGGCGCCCGCGATGTCCAGCACCGGCAAGATTATTACCACCCCGAAACCGACCCGCACCCGCGGGGCGGTCAGGGCTGTGCCGGCGTAACGGACACCCCGACCAAGCCCTGCGGAGAACGCGGGGCAGGTCTTCTCTCGAGAACCCGGTTCCGCGCCTCCGCCCACCAGGAGACGTAGTGCCATGTCCGATTATCGTACCCTTCCCGCCCGGCCCCATGTCGGCATCGTCGGCGCGACCGGCCTTGTCGGCGGGATGATGCGCGAGCTGCTCGCCGAGCGGGACTTCCCGCTTGCTTCGCTGCGCCTGTTCGCCTCGGCCCGCTCGGCCGGCTCGAAGATCGTCTTCGAAGGCCGGGAGATCACGGTCGAGGACGCCGAGACCGCCGATTTCGCCGGGCTCGACGTGGTGTTCTTCTCGGCCGGCGGCTCGACCTCGAAGAAGCTCGCCCCCGTAGCCGCGGCCGCGGGCGCGGTGGTGATCGACAACAGCTCGGCCTGGCGCAGCGATCCCGAGGTCCCGCTGGTGGTGTCCGAAGTGAACCCCGAAGCGCTCGACGTGCTGCCCAAGGGCATCATCGCCAACCCGAACTGCACGACGATGGCGGCGATGCCGGTGCTCAAGCC
>CBHWED010000078.1:0-12909 GCA_966112795.1 uncultured bacterium | reverse complement strand
GTGATCCGCGGGCTGATCCGCCAGGCGGTGTCCGACGACGACGAGGTGCAGAAGTTCGTCAAGCTGGTCGACGGGCGCATCCATGCGCTCGCCCGCGCGCACAACCAGATCACCCAGGACCACTGGGGCCCCGGGCACCTGCATGCGCTGATCGAAGCCGAGACCGGCGCGTTCCTGTCGGACAGCGAGCGGATCGTCTGCAAGGGCAAGCCGGTGCTGCTCAACCCGCAGGCGTTCTCGGCGATGGCGCTGGTGCTGCACGAGCTGGTCACCAACTCGAGCAAGTACGGCAGCCTGTCGCGGCCCGAGGGGCTGGCGCACATCGAATGGGAGCGCCGCGGCAACGGCGACCTCGACATTGTCTGGCGCGAGACGGGCGGGCCGCCGGTCTCGCGTCCGAAGCGGCAGGGGTTCGGCACGACGATCATCGAACGCTCGGTGCCCTACGATCTCGGAGGCGAAGCACGCATGGATTACAAGGTCGACGGGCTCGAGGCCCATTTCCGCATCCCGGCACGGCACGTGTCCGAGCCCGAGGACGCGGCCGACCTGCCGAAGTTCGATTTCCCGCGCGCTTCGCCCGGGCATGCGCAGGAGCCGCCGCCCAACGTGCTGGCCGGGCGGACCGTTCTGCTGGTCGAGGACAGCCTGATCATCGCCCTCGACGCCGAGGATATCCTGCGCAAGCTCGGTGCCGCGGAAGTCGGCACCGCGGCCTCGATCGAAGCCGCGCTCGACCTCATCGACAGCGAGAAGCCGGACCTGGCGATCCTCGACATCAACCTCGGACACACCGACAGCTTCCCGATCGCGGACCACCTGCTCGAACTGCAGGTCCCGTTCGTGTTCGCGACCGGCTATGGCGAGCAGGCCAAGATCCCGACCGAGCATCGCGGTCGCGCCGTGATCCAGAAACCGTACACGCTCGAGATCGTCGCGCGGGCGATGGCGAGCCTGCTGTCGACCGGGATGTAGCGGCGCCGGCGGAGCCCGTGGCACGCGGATCGGGGGCGCGCGCGCGGCACGCGCGGCGGGGCGTGACCCGGGCGCGGCGGAACGATGCCGGCGCAACATAGTTTATGCTCGCAAAGTCGGGTTTCCCGTTCGCGGCAGGTGTCTCCGCGGGCGTAGATTTTCAGCGGTAACCTGTTGTAATACCTAACTGAGCGCGCGTTGCGCGCAGCGGGAGGTGCGACCGTGAGCGACGCAAGTGACCGGATGGCCTCGACCGGCATAAGGGGACTCGACAACATCCTGTCCGGAGGCCTTGCGCGCGGCCGGGTCTACCTGATCGAAGGCAGCCCGGGGACCGGCAAGACCACGGTCGCGACGCAGTTCCTGCGCGAAGGCGCGGCGCGCGGCGAGCGGACGCTGTACATCACGCTGTCGGAAACCGAGGACGAGCTGCGCGAAAGCGCGCGCTCGCACGGGTGGGAGCTCGAGGGGATCGAGATCTACGAGCTGGTCCCGCCCGAGAACCTGCTCGACGAGGACCAGCAGCAGAGCCTGCTCTATTCGTCGGACCTCGAGCTCGGCGAGACGACCAAGCGCATCTTCGAGGCGTTCGAACGGGTGCGGCCGGACCGCGTGGTGCTCGACAGCCTGTCCGAGATCCGCCTGCTCGCGCAGAGCTCGCTGCGCTACCGGCGGCAGATCCTCGCGCTCAAGCACTATTTCGCGCGGCAGAACGCGACCGTGCTGATGCTCGACGACCTGACCAGCGAAACCACCGACCGCACCGTGCACAGCGTGGCGCATGCGGTGATCATGCTCGAGGAGCTCGCGCGCGACTACGGCGCCGAGCGGCGGCGGATGCGCGTGGTCAAGTACCGCGGGCGGCGCTTCCGCGGCGGGTTCCACGACTTCACGATCGAGACCGGCGGAGTGCAGGTCTATCCGCGGCTGGTCTCGTCCGAGCACCACACGCGGTTCGCGCGCGACGCGGTGCCGAGCGAAAGCGAGGAGCTCAACGCGCTGCTCGGCGGCGGCGTCGAGCGCGGCTCGAGCGTGCTCATTCTCGGGCCTGCCGGAACCGGCAAGTCGATCCTCGCGCTGACTTTCGTCGTCGCCGCGGTGCGGCGCGGCGAACAGGCGGCGATGTTCGTGTTCGACGAGGAGATCGGGCTGCTGATCGAGCGCGCCAAGGGCCTCGGCATCGATCTCGACGCGCTCATGGACGGCGGCCACCTGCTGCTCGAGCAGGTCGACGCGGCGGAGATGACCCCGGGCGAGTTTTCCGAGCGCGTGCGGCATTGCGTCGAGACCAACGGGGCGCGGACCGTGGTGATCGACAGCCTCAACGGCTTCCAGGCGGCGATGCCCGAGGAGAACGCGCTGATCCTGCACATGCACGAGCTGCTGCAGTTCCTCAACCGGCAGGGGGCGACGACTTTCCTGACCGTCGCGCAGCACGGCCTCGTCGGCGACATGAAGGCGCCGGTCGACGTCACCTACCTCGCCGACACGGTGGTGCTGCTGCGCTATTTCGAGGCGCTCGGCCGGGTGCGGCGGGCGATCTCGATCGTCAAGAAGCGGACCGGCTTCCACGAGGACACCATTCGCGAATACCGCATCGGCAAGCGCGGCTTCACGCTCGGCGAGCCGCTGGTCGCGTTCCAGGGCGTGCTGCGCGGGGTGCCGACGCTGGTCGACCATTCGGTCGCGCTGATGACCGACGACGACGGGTGACGCCGAGCCATTCCGAACGGGCGCTGATCCTCGCCCCGCGCGGGCGGGATGCCTTCGTCGCGGCCGAGATGCTGCACGAGACGGGGATCGACAGCACGGTCTGCCGGGATCTGGCGGCGCTCGTCGCCGAGCTGCGCGAAGGCGCCGGGTTCGCGCTGGTCACCGAGGAAGCGCTGCTCGCGCCGGAGTTGCGCGAGCTCGACGAATGGCTGCGGCAGCAGCCCGAGTGGTCGGATTTCCCGTTCGTGCTGCTGACGCTGCGCGGCGGGGGCATCGAGCGCAATCCCGCGGCCGGCCGCCACCTCGAGACCCTCGGCAACGTCACCTTCCTCGAGCGGCCGTTCCATCCGACGACGCTGGTCAGCCTCGCGCAGGCCGCGCTGCGCGGACGGCGCCGGCAGTACGAGGCCCGCGCGCGGATGAGCGAACTGCGCGCCAACGAGGCGCGCTATCGCGCGCTGTTCGACACGATGGACGAAGGATTCTGCGTGATCCGCTTCCTCGACGGTCCGCACGGGCCGCTCAGCGACTACGTCCACGTCGAGGCCAACAGCGCCTACGAGCGCCATGCCGGGATCAGCAACGTCGTCGGCCAGACGTTGCGCAAGATGGTCCCGGCGGAAGCCGATGGCTGGATCGAGCGTTATCGCCCGGTGCTGCTCACCGGCGAGCCGATCCGCTTCGAGCAGAAGCTCGAGGCCACCGGGCGCTTCCTCGAGCTGGCCGCGTTCCGGGTCGAGCCGCCCGACCGCGAGGTCGCGGTCATCTTCCAGGACGTGACCGAGCGGCGCCGCGCCGAGGCCGAGCTGCTCGAGCTCAACGCCACGCTCGAGCGGCGGGTCGATGAGGCCGTGGCGCAGCGCGAGGCGGCAACCTCGCAATTGCGCGAGGCGCAGAAGCTCGAGACGCTCGGCCAGCTGACCGGGGGCCTGGCGCACGACATGAACAACCTGCTGACGCCGATCCTCAGCACGCTCGACCTGCTCGATCGCCGCTACGGCGACCGCGATCCGCGGACCGCGCGATCGATCGACCGCGCGCTGCAATCGGCCGAGCGCGCCAAGACCCTGGTCAGCCGGATGCTCGGCTTCGCCCGGCGGCAGACGCTCGAGACCCGCCCGCTCGAGCTCGCGGCGCTGCTCGACGGCATGCGCGAGCTGATCGCGAGCTCGGTCGGCTCCACGATCGAGCTGCGGATCGCGGTTCCCCGCACGCTGCCGCCGGTGCTGGCCGACGCCAACCAGCTCGAGCTCGCGGTGCTCAACTTGTGCATCAACGCCAAGGACGCGATGCCCGGCGGCGGACGGATCACGGTGCACGCGGGCCTCAGCGATCGAGCACCGGCCGGGCTCGAGCCGCGGCCCGATGGGTACGTCTGCCTGTCGGTCAGCGACACCGGCGAGGGCATGGACGCGGCGACGCTCGAGAAGGCGATCGAACCGTTCTTCTCGACCAAGGAGCTCGGCAAGGGCACCGGCCTCGGGCTGAGCATGGTCCACGGCTTCGCGGTCCAGTCGGGCGGCGCGTTCCTGCTCGACAGCGAGCCCGGCGAAGGGACCAGGGCGGAGATCTACCTGCCGGTCTCGCCAGAGCCGATGGACGGCGACGCCGGCGATGCGCGGCGCGCGAGCGCGGTGACCGCCTCGCGCAAGGTGCTGGTGGTCGACGACGAGCCGCTGGTGCGGATGGGCACGGCGGACATGCTCGAGGAGATGGGCCACGAGGTGGTCGAGGCGTCCAACGGGGTCGAGGCGCTTTGCCTGCTCGACGAGCACCCCGACATCGACGCCGTGGTGACCGATTTCACCATGCCGCAGCTCAACGGCGCCCAGCTCGCGCGGCTGGTGCGCGAAAGGCAGGACGCGGTCCCCGTGCTGCTGATCACCGGCTTTGCGAGCGAGGCGCTCGATCCGGGGCTGCCGCAATTGCTCAAGCCGTTCCGGCACGACGAGCTGGCTGAGGCGATCGAGCAATTGTTCGCCGGCTGAGGGTGGCTACCGACCGGTGGAACAGGCGCTACAGCGCGCCGGTAAAACCTGTTGCAAACGAAACGCTTAGGTTGCTCGCATTTAGAAAGCTGTAATAAAGCGCCAGTAATTTGCCGAAGTTGGTCTTCGGGCCCGGGGGGGACAGTCCATGACGGCGTACGTGAAGCTGGGCGGCGAGTTCGCCGTCGACCTGGTGTTCGGGCACTATTACGAGCACCCGCAGGTCACGGTCCTTGCCGACGGACGCTACGTCGTGATCTGGGGCGACGACGACCTCACCCTCAACGCGGGCTTCGTCAACGCACAGATGTTCGCGGCGGACGGGACGCCGCTGGGCAGCCAGATCGCGATCGCGGGGCCGCTATGGTACGCGAACGAGCCTACCGTGACGGCGCTCGCCGGTGGCGGCTTCGTGGCCGTCTGGGACAATAGCGACACTTGGGCGCGGATCTACGACGGCAATGGGATTCCGACCGGCGCGGCGTTTGCACTGCCCCCTTCGATCGAAACGGTCGAGGGGATCGCCTCGCTTGCGGACGGCGGATTCGCGGTGGTCTGGACGGGCTCGGATGCGGGCACGAGCGAATACGAAGGGGCCGTCTACCTGCGCACCTTCGACGCGTCCGGCGCGGCGACCTCGGGCGACATCCTCGTCAACACCACCATCCAGGGCGGCCAGGTCGCACCCTTCGTCACGGCGCTGGCCGGGGGCGGCGTGGTCGTCACCTGGACCGACCACGCCGGTACCCAGGCCGGGGGCGACGATCGCATCATGGCGCAAGTGTTCGATGCATCGGGTGCCAAAGTCGGCAGCGAGCTCACACTGGCGGCCGCTGGCTCGCACCCCGGCGTCTGGAATTCGCCGGTTACTGCGCTGCCTGACGGGAATTTCGCGGTCACGTGGGAGGTCAACGGCACCGGGGCGTTCGAGACGCGCGTGTTCACGCCGGCGGGCGTTCAGGTCGGCGCGCCGATCGTCACGCTCGAGCGGGGCATTCAATACCAGGGCGGGCCGGACATCGCGGCGCTCGCCGATGGCAGCATCGCCGTGGTCTGGATGGCGAAGACAGCGCCGCTGTCCGACGGCTCGAGCCACGGCATTTTCGTGCAGGTCTACGCTGCCGACGGGACGCCGCTGAGCACCGAGATGCTGGTCAACACGCAGGTCAACGGCGAGCAGGCGACGCCGACGATCGCGGCGACTCCCGACGGCGGCTTCGTGGTGACCTGGGTCGACTTCAACGAGGCGGGCAACGACGCGGACGACCAGGTCCGCGTGCAGGCCTTCGGGCCCGTCGAGAGCTGGACGCCGGTGGTGATCGGCTCGAACGGCGGAGGCGCAAGCGCCTCGTTGTCGCTCGCGGAGAACCTGACCGCGGTGACCACGGTCACCGCGAGCGGCGGCGAGGCGGCGCTGAGCTACCGCATCGTCGGCGGCGCGGACGCCGCGCGCTTCGCGATCGATGCGACCAGCGGCGCGCTGACGTTCGTCGCCGCGCCCGATTACGAGAACCGCAACGATGCCAACCTCGACCGCACTTACGAGGTCGTGGTCAGCGCCACCGACGGGACCGTGGTCGACACGCAGGCGCTGTCGGTCACGGTAACCAACGCCAACGATATCGTGCCGTTTCTCGCCGGCACGGGCGAAACCGACATCGTCTACAACTACATCGAAAACAGCACAGCGGTGGTGCGCGATTACGACGCGATCGACGCTGACGGAACCCCGCTGACCTTCTCCGTTTCCGGAGCCGAGGCGGAAGCGTTCACGATCGACGCCGTCACCGGAGTGCTCCGCTTTGTCACCCCGCCGGACTACGATGCGCCGGGTGGCAGTGCCCGCCACGTCACGGTGACCGTGAGTGACGGCGTCAACAGCGACTCCACCGAACTCACGGTCTACGTGAGCAATGTCAATGAAGCGCCGGTCATCACCTCGAATGGCGGCGGCGCCACCGCCGCGCTAACCGTCAACGAGAACACCACCGCGGTGGCGACGGTCGTGGCCATGGATCCCGAAAACTCCTCCACGCGCATCTACTCGATTTCGGGTGGCACCGATTCCGCGCGCTTCACCATCAACTCGAGCACCGGCGTGCTGGCCTTCGTCGCGGCACCCAACTTCGAGGCGCCGACCGATTCCAACGCGGATAACGTCTACCAGGTGATTGTCCGCGCCAGCGACGGCAGCCTGAGCGACACCCAGACGATCTCGGTCACCGTGACCAACGTGAACGAAGCGCCGGTCATCACCTCGAACGGCGGCGGCGACACCTTTTCGCGGACCCAGGGGGAGAACGCGACCGCGGTCACCACCTTCGTGGCCACCGACGACCTGACCACGCCCACGTATGCGATCACCGGCGGCGCCGACGCTGCGCGCTTCACGATCAATGCGACCACCGGTGTGCTCACATTCGTTGCCGCGCCGAACTACGAGGCACCCGCCGACGCCGACGGCGACAACATCTACCACGTGATCGTCACCGCGAGCGACGGGACGCTGACCGACAGCCAGACGCTCACGGTCAGGATCATCGACAGCTCCGAGGCGCCGGTCATCACCTCGAACGGCGGCGGCGACACCGCTGCCGTCACGGTGAGCGAGAACACCACCGCGGTCACTACGGTCGCGGCTGCCGACCCCGAGCTCTTGTCGTCGACTTACGCGATCGTCGGCGGCACCGATTCCGCGCGTTTCACGATCGACGCGGCGACGGGCGCGCTGAGCTTCGCCTCCGCGCCGAACTTCGAGATGCCGGGCGATGCCAACGGCGACAACGTCTACCAGGTGATCGTCCGCGCCACCGACGAAGGCGGCATGACCGACAGCCAGACGCTTTCGGTCACGGTTACCAACGTCGCCGAAGCGCCGGTGATCACCTCGGGCGGTGGCGGCGACACCGCCGCGCTGACCGTGAACGAGAACACCACCGCGGTGACGACGGTGACGGCCATCGATTCCGACCTCAACGTGCCGACCTACGCGATCGTCGGCGGCGCCGATGCCGCCCGCTTCACGATCAACGCGGCGACCGGCGCGCTCGCGTTCGTGGCGGCCCCGAATTACGAAGCGCCCGGCGACGCGGACGGCAACAACATCTACCAGGTGATCGTCGGCGCGAGCGACGGCAGCCTCAGCGACAGCCAGACGATCGCGATCACCGTCACGAACGTCAACGAGCCGCTCGAGATCGTCTCGAACGGCGGCGGCGCGACCGCGGCGGTGACCGTCAGCGAGAACACCACCGCCGTCACCACGGTCGTGGGCGCCAACAGCGATCCCTCCCCGATCGTGTACTCGATCGCCGGCGGCGCCGATGCCGCGCGCTTCACGATCAACGCGAGCACCGGCGTGCTCGCGTTCGTCAACGCGCCGAATTTCGAGGCGCGGAGCGATGTCGGCAGCAACAACGTCTACGACGTGATCGTGCGCGTCGACCAGGCGGGCAACTCGCCCGACACCCAGGCGATCGCGGTCACGGTCACCAACGTCAACGAAGCCCCGGTCATCACCTCGAACGGCGGCGGCGCGAGCGCCTCGATCACCGTCGGCGAGGGCAGTACGGCCGTCACGACGGTCGCCGCCACGGATCCCGAGGGCTCCTCGCGGACCTATTCGATCTCGGGCGGCGCCGATGCCGCGCGGTTCGCGATCGACGCAGGCACAGGCGCGCTGAGCTTCGTCGCCGCGACCGATTTCGAAGCGCCCGCCGATGCCGACGGCGACAACGTCTACGACGTCGTGGTCAGCGCCAGCGACGGCAGCCTGAGCGACAGCCAGGCGCTGTCGGTTGCGGTGGCGGACATCGACGAGGCCAATCCGCTGGCGTTCCTGACGACAGCCTACAGGACCTACGAGAACGTCTTCACGCCCATCTGGTTCGACATGGCCGGCGGCAATGGCACGATCGCCGTTTCGATCGTCGGCGGTGCGGATGCCGCGCATTTCGTGATCGGCACCTATGGCGACCGGCCAGCGCTGAACTTCGGCACGCACAATTTCGAGGCGCCGACCGACGTCAACGGCGACGGCACCTACGAGGTGCAGGTGAAGGTCGTCAGCGGCTTCGAAACGGTCACGGCGACCTTCACGGTCGCGGTCGGCAACGTCAACGACGGCGAGGGCCCGTTCTTCCTGACGGCGCCGGAGTGGACCGTGGCCGAACGCCAGCGGGTGGTCGGGATCGTGCAGGCGCCCGAGGACTATCCGGAGTCGGCCAGCTATTTCGTGGTTGGCGGGCCCGATGCCGCCTGCTTCACGATCGACCAGCAGACCGGCGAGCTCAAGTTCGTCGCCAATCCCGACTTCGAGGCGCCGGCGGATGCCGACGGCGACAACGTCTACGAGGTCCAGATCGCCGCGCAGAGCTACGATTACGCCTACAGCGGCCAGCCCGCGACGCAGTGGGTGACGGTCACGGTGACCGACATCGACGATGCCTCGGTGCCCGGGTTCACCACGACCGCGTTCGAGATCCCCGAGGTCGCGCCGGTCAGCGTGATGCTTGCGGTCACCGGCATGGATACCAGCAACGGGGTCACCTACTCGATCGTCGGCGGCGAGGACGCGCCGCAGTTCCAGATCGACGAGCTGACCGGCGAGCTGTTCCGGCCATACAGCCCGTTCGATTTCGAATTCCCGTACGACGAGGACCGGGACAACGTCTACGAGCTCGAGGTCCAGGCCGAGAGCAACGGAGTGATCATCACGGACATGGTCACGATCACGGTCCGCGACGTGGTCAACGAGCGGCTGTTCTTCGCCAGCGATGACGAGTGGACCGTGGCCAACGGCCAGACCTTGGTCGGGACAATGGTCGGCTTCTCCGCATACGGTCACTCGCTGACTTACGCCGTGACCGGCGGCGCCGATGCCGCGAGCTTTGCGATCGACCCGAACACCGGCGAGCTCGTCTTCGTCGTCGCGCCTGACTTCACCGCGCCCGGCGATGCCGGCGGCGACAACGTCTACGACGTCCAGATCGCCGTCTCCGACTTCTCGGAGACCGAATACCAGCAACTGACGATCACCGTCGCCGACACCGGCCCCCCGCTGGCATTCGCACAGACGGCGTTCGACCTGGGCGAGAACGTCACCCTCGACGCGGTGCTCGGCATGGTCGGCGTCAGCGGGTCCGATCCGATCGTGTTCGAGATCACCGGCGGCGACGACGCGTTCCAGTTCGCCCTGAACCCCGACGGCACGCTCAAGTTCTGGGCCGCGGATTTCGAAAGCGCGTGGGATACCGACGGCGACAACGTCTACGAGGTCGAAGTCACCGCGCAGCAGGGCGCGCGGTCGGTCACCGAGACGCTCAGCTTCACGGTCCACAACGTCGAGGAGGCGCCGGCGGTCTTCACGACCCCGTACTGGTCGCTGAACGAGAACCTGACCTCGGTCGGTCAGATCGGCGCGTGGGATCCCGACGGCGGCAGCGTGACCTTCGGCGTGCCGGGCGGCCCCGACGGGCACCTGTTCAATATCGGCCCGAGCGGCCAGCTGAGCTTCATCGCCGCGCCGGACTTCGAAGCGCCCGCCGACGCCGACGGCAACAACGTCTACGAGATCGCGCTCGAGGTTTCCGACGGCACGCTGTCGACCGCCACGTCGGTGTTCGTCACCGTCAAGGACGTGGTCGAGGTCGTGACTTTCGCCGCAACCGCGTTCTCGACGCCCGAGAACACCACGACCGTCGCCACGCTCCAGGCGACCGGCGGCAGCGAGCCGATGGTCTATTCGATCGTCGGCGGCGCCGATGCCGCGCTGTTCACCCTCAATGCGTCGACCGGCCAGCTGCGGTTCGTCAGCGCGCAGAACTACGAGGCCCCGGGCGACGCGGGCGCCAACCGCGTCTACGACGTCGTGGTGCGGGCCGCGTCGGGGGCGCTGAGTGCCGAAGAGACGGTCCAAGTCACGCTGACCAACGTCAACGAGGCGCCCGTCATCACCTCGAACGGCGGCGGGTCGACTGCGGCGATCTCGGTCGCCGAGAACCTCACCGCCGTCACCACGGTCACATCGACCGATCCCGAGGGCACGTCGCGCACCTACTCGATCAGCGGCGGCGCCGATGCGGCGCGCTTCACGATCAACGCGACCACCGGCCAGCTGGTCTTCACCAGCAGCCGCAACTTCGAATCGCCGACCGACGCCAACGGCAACAACGTCTACGAGGTCACCGTCCGGGCGAGCGACGGCACGCTGAGCGACACGCAGGCGATCTCGGTGACCGTGACCAACGTCAACGAAGCCCCGTCGATCACGTCCAACGGCGGCGGCACGACCGGGACGGTCAGCGTGCAGGAGAACGCGACCGCGGTGACCACGGTCATCGCCAGCGACCCCGAAAGCGCGCCGCGCACCTACTCGATCAGCGGCGGTACCGACGCCGTGCGGTTCACCATCAACGCGACGACCGGCGCGCTCGCCTTCGTCACCGCGCCCAACTTCGAGCAGCCGACCGACACCGATCGCAACAACACCTACGTGGTCGCGGTCCAGGCCAGCGATGGAATCCTGACCGATACGCAGACGCTGACGGTGACCGTCGGCAACGTCAACGAAGCACCGGTCATCATGACCGACGGCGGCGGCTCGACCGCTGCGCTCACGGTGTTCGAGAACGCGACCATCGTTACCACGGTCGGCGCCAGCGATCCCGAGGGCGGCGTGACCTACGCGGTCATCGGGGGCGCCGACGCCGCGCTGTTCACGATCGGCTCGACGACCGGCGTGCTCCGCTTCAAGACCGCGCCCGAGTTCGAAGGGCCGCGGACCGATGCAGGGGGGGATGGCGTCTACAACGTCACCGTCGGCGTCAGCGACGGCAGCCTGACCGACACCCAGGCGTTCACGCTGACGCTCGCCAACGTCGAGGAAGGCGTGTTCTTCAACTCCGCCCCGAGCAGCGTGTCGGTGGCCGAGAACGCAACCGCGGTCGTGACGGTGCGCGGGTACGACGAGGACGGCTACCCGCCGACTTACGCGATCGCCGGCGGTGCCGACGCCGCGGCCTTCGCGATCGACAGCGCGACCGGGGCGCTCCGCTTCGTCTCCGCGCCGAACTTCGAGACCCCCGGCGATGCGGACGGCAACAACGTCTACCAAGTGATCGTCAGCCTGACCGACGGCACCTTCACCGATACCAGGGCGATGTCGGTCACCGTGACCAATGCCAACGAAGCCGTAACGCTGACGTCGGGCACGGCGTTCGCGATCGCCGAGAACGGCCTTGCCGTGACGACCGTGACCGCGAGCGATCTCGACGGAACCGCACCGGCCTTTTCGATCAGCGGCGGTGCCGATGCGGCACTGTTCACGATCGATGCCGCGACCGGCGCGCTCGCCTTCGTCGCCGCGCCCGATCATGAAGCGCCGGCGGACGCCGATGGCGACAACCTCTACGAGGTCGTCGTCAGCGCGAGCGACGGCACCTTGTCGGACAGCCGGGCGCTCACGATCACCGTGGGCAACGTCAACGAGGCGCTCGCCCTGACCTCGGGAACGGCGTTCGCGGTCGCCGAGAACGGCCTTGCCGTGACAACCGTGACCGCGAGCGATCTCGACGGCACCGCGCCGGCCTTCTCGATCGCCGGCGGCGCCGATGCGGCGCTGTTCGCGATCGACGCGGCCACGGGTGCGCTCACCTTCGTTGCGGCGCCGGACTTCGAAACGCCGGGCGATGCCGACGGCGACAATGTCTACGAGGTCGTCGTCAGCGCGAGCGACGGCACGCTGTCGGACAGCCGGGCCCTCTCGGTCACGGTCACCAACGCCAACGAGGCGGTCACGCTGACGTCGGGCACGGCGTTCGCGGTCGCCGAGAACGGCCTTGCCGTGACGACCGTGACCGCGAGCGATCTCGACGGCACCGCGCCGGCCTTCGCGATCGCCGGCGGCGCCGATGCGGCGCTGTTCGCGATCGATGCCACGACCGGGGCGCTGGCCTTCGTTGCGGCGCAGGACTTCGAAGCGCCGGGCGATGCCGATGGCGACAATGTCTACGAGGTCGTCGTCAGCGCGAGCGACGGCAGCCTGGCGGACAGCCAGACGATCTCGGTCACCCTGACCAACGTCAACGAGCCGGTCACGCTCACCTCGGCAACGGCGATGGGCGTTGCCGAGAACAGCCTCGCCGTCACGATCGTGACCGCGAGCGATCTCGACGGCACCGCGCCGGCCTTCGCGATCGCCGGCGGCGCCGACGCCGCGCTGTTCGCGATCGAC
>CBHWED010000077.1:0-12964 GCA_966112795.1 uncultured bacterium | reverse complement strand
TCGCCGTACTTCTCGAGCAGGTCCTTCTCGAGGCTGCCGGCGTTGACCCCGATGCGGATCGCGCAGCCGTTGGCCTTGGCCGCGCGGACCACTTCGGCGACGCGCTCGCCCGAGCCGATGTTGCCCGGGTTGATGCGCAGGCACGCGGCGCCGGCATCGGCCGCCTCGAGCGCGCGCTTGTAGTGGAAATGGATGTCGGCGATCAGCGGCACGCGCGCGGCACGGGCGATCTGGCGGAACGCCGTCGTGCTCTCGACGTCGGGGCACGAGACGCGGATCAGGTCCGCCCCGGCGTCCTCGCAGCGGCGGATCTGGTCGATCGTCGCCACCGCGTCCGAGGTCGGCGTGTTGGTCATCGTCTGCACGGTGATCGGCGCATCGCCGCCGACCGCGACGTTGCCGACCATGATCTGGCGGCTCTTGCGGCGCATGATGTCGCGCCAGGGGCGAACGGAAGACATGGCGGCGCCTATAGGCCGCCGCAGATTAAGGGGCAATGACAGGCGCTCAGCCGAACAGCCACAGCGAGACGAAGAAGCCGTAGAACAGCGCCATCATGACCAGCACCACGCGGCGCCACAGCGGCGGGCGCAGCCCGGGCGGGAGCAGCGTGGTGTTGACCCGGAGGATGTGCAGCGAGGCGATCACCATGACCACCCCGGCCACGTTGGCGCCGAGCTGGAGCAGCACGATCGGCTGGGCGAGGCCCATCGCGATGAAGCCCCAGGCCACCAGCAGGGCGAGGACCGAATAGTAGACCCGGCGCACGTCGCCCGTGCTCCAGCGGCGCACGCGGCGGCTGCCGGTCCACAGGATGTCGGTCACCGCGCGGACCTGGCCTTCGAGGATGTCGAGCTGGGCCTTGAACAGCAGCCACGCGCCCATGAACGCCACCGCCAGCGCGAGCGTGGTGCCGCCGCCGAGCGCATCGGCCAGCGCGGCCGCCACGCCGAGGCCGCGGATGTCCTCGCCCGTGGTCATGACCGAGGTGTAGAGCACTGCCGGCAGCACCATGCCGAGCAGCGCGCCGCAGAAGAACACGCCCCATTGGTCGGCGCGGACGATCCGCCACCAGCCGCGCCAGCGGGCCATGTTGCCCTCGTCGGGCGTGAAAGTGCTGCCGGTGTGGGCAAGCGCGACCTTGTCCTCGGCGAAGGCGGCGGGGATGTAGCCGGCGACGCCGCCCATGCCGAAGCCCTTGTCGCGCGCCCAGTTCGACAGCGTCAGGTTGCCGACCCCGCCAGCGCCCGAATAGGCGGCGAAGGCGCCGATCAGAAACCAGTCGGCGCCCGGCGGCAGGAAGCCAAACGCGCCCTTGTCCCAATCGTAGGCAGCGAGGCCCGTCACGGCGCCGATCCAGTTGGCCGCGGGCGCGACCACCACGCACAGCACCAGCAAGCCGAGCAGGATCGCCGAGATCAGCACCCAGTTGAGCAGCTCGAGCGTGCGCTCGATCCGCCGCCCGACGAGCAGGATCGCGACGCAGGCGAGATAGATCGCCACGCCGATCCAGTAGATCGTGCCGGCCTGGGCATCGCCCGCGAGCTGGCCGTACGCGAGGTAGAAGATCGCCCCCGCCGCGGCGCCGGCCCACCCCGGCCAGCCGTACTGCAGGAAGTAGAGCCCGGCGTAGACGACGGCCCAGAACCGCGCGTGCGGCTTGGTGCGCATGAAGCCGACCACTGCGGGCTCGCCGGTATAGAGCGTGTAGCGGACGAGCTCGGTGTTGAAGACCGTCTGGAAGAACACCGCGACCGTGGTCACCCACAGCAGCGCGAGCCCGTACTGGACGAACGCGGCCGGGCCGATCAGCCATTCGCCGCTGCCGATCGCGCTGCCGAGCAGGATCACGCCGGGGCCGATCACCCCGAAGATCTTGAACCCCTGGGTCTGCGGCGGCGCGGGCAGCTCGGCCTGTTTCCACCGCTCGAGCCCCGAACGATCCTCGCGCGCGATCCCCTCCGCCATCGGCTTCCCCCCGTTTGGCCCTCGCGAGCAGTCTAGGGCGCTTGACGCGCGCCGTCGAGCGCAGCGCGGTAGCGGCGGCTCCCGCGCAAAGGCGCGCCCGAGACGAGCTCGGCGACGAAGTCACCGCTCTTGAGGGTTTCGACGCGGACCACGGCGGCGGCACGCACGAGCGTGCCGCGATGGATGCGCACGAAGCCGTGCGGCGCCCAGGCCTGCTCGAGCGCGGCGAGCGTGGTGCGGTGGAGCAGCGTGCGGCCGCGCCAGGCAATCTCGACGTAATTGCCCGCGGCGGCGACCTGGTCGATTTCGCCGAGCGGGACGAAATGGGTCGAAGGGCCGTCCTGCACTTCGACGACGAGCTCGCTGCGTGGCTCGGGCGGAGCGTCGCTCGCCGGGCGATTCCACCAGGCGGTGCGCGCCGCGAGCCACTGGATGGCATAGAAGGCGAGGCCCATCTGCAGCAGCGTCGAGACGTCCTTGCGGTATTCGTAGAGCAGCGTGTCGGCGAGGCCGCGGGTCGGGTCGTAAGTCTCGCCGAGCAGCGGGTAGATCGCAAAGCGCAGGCCGAACATGACCGCGACGTGGACCAGCGAGAGCACGACGCTGGCCGCGATCAGCGACGGCGGCAACATCGCCGGGCGGCGCGCGAGGTGCGGCAGGCGGCGCACGAGCTGCCACAGCAGCGGCGCGACGCATAGCCAGCCGACCACGCTGGTGCCTTCCCAGACCCAGTAGCGCCACGATCCGAGATCGGGGTTCTCCGAGGCCTGCGACAGCGCGTTGACGCTCGCCTGGACCAGCAGCAGCGCGACCCACACCGCGACACCGACCACCACCACGCGGTGCGCAGTCCATCCGCTCATCCCGTGCGGGCCGCCGCTCGTCACCGATGCGGCCCGACCCGTCCCTGCCGCGCCGCCGCCGGCCCCTTGCTCCGCGCTCCCGTTCGACGGCACGCTATCGACGACTCCGGAAGCGGCGCGCTCGGCGCCCGGACCAGGAGATCGATCATGCAGCAGGGACGTCATTACGGGATCGACTGGCTTCGCATCGGGGCCTTCGGACTGTTGATCCTCTATCACGTGGGAATGGTCTTTGTCGCGTGGGGCTACCACGTGAAGACCGAGCATCCGGCGTCATGGGTGGCGATCCCGATGCTCGCCACCAATGCCTGGCGGATGCCGCTGCTGTTCGGCGTCTCGGGTTTCGCCACGGCGATGCTGCTCGCGCGGCAGGACGGGCGGGTCGCGCGCTTCCTTGCTGGACGCGTGCCGCGCCTGTTGCTGCCGCTGGTATTCGGCATGGCGGTGATCGTGCCGCCGCAGACCTGGGTCGAGCTGACCACCCAGCACGGCTACGCGCAGGGTTATCTTGCGTTCTGGCTCGGCGACTACTTCACTGCCGGGGCGATCGATGGGATCGTTGTGCCGACCTGGAACCACCTGTGGTTCCTCGTCTACCTGCTCGCCTACACGCTGGTGCTCGGGCTGCTGCTGCAGCTGCCGGCGTCGTGGCGCACCGCGCTCGGCCGGCTGGCCGACCGTGCGCTCGCAGGGCCGCTGGTGATCCTCGTCCCGTTCGCGCTGCTCTCCTTGCGCCTGGCGATCCACTGGCCCGGGCCGGAGGAAACCCACGACCTCGTCAACGATCTCCACGCGCACGAAGCCTACTTCGGGCTGTTCCTGTTCGGCTACCTGCTCGCCGGCTCGGACACGGTGTGGGCGGCGATCCGCCGGTGGTGGCGCCTTGCGGCAGTGCTCGCCGTGTTCGGCTACGCCACGGTCGTCGTGATCGGGCTCGGCTGGCTGAGCGGAGACGAGCCGCCGCTATGGAGCCGCATCGCGTTCGCTGCCGCACGCGACGTGCAGGGGTGGAACGCGATCGTCGCGCTGATCGGCATCGCCGATCGCTACTGGAACCGCGACCATCCATGGCGCGCGACGCTCAACGAGGCGGTGTTCCCGTTCTACGTCATTCACCAGACGGTGATCGTGGTGACCGCGTACTGGCTGGTCGGGCACGGGATTCACCCGGCGGTGCAGTTCGCCGCGCTTGTCGTGGCGACGGTGGCCGGGTGCTGGGCGTTCTACTTGGTCGGGCGCGCGATCCCGCCGTTGCGGCCGCTGATCGGCCTGCGGTGGAAGCGGCATAAGCCGGCGCGGCCAGCACTGGCCGCGGCGGAGGCGTGACGCTTCAGGATTGCTGGCCGGCGCCCGGCACGGCCGAGAGATCGAACGCCCAGCTCAGCGCTGAATCGGTCCATAGCTGGCGCATCGGCGCGCCAAGCTCGTGCCGCTCGGCGATCGCGCCGATGCGCAGCGAGAGGTTGTCCTGCGCCTCGCCGGGATCGCAGGCATAGAGGTGCGATCCGCAGGTGCCGCAGAACGCCTGGACACGCTGGCGCCCGCTGTCGGCGGTCTTGGTGTAGTGCGTCGGGGTGCCCGTGATCTCCAGCGTGCCCGAAAGCGGGCGGACCATCGCGCGGTAGGGCGCACCGGCGAACTGCTGGCAGTCGGCGCAATGGCACAGAATCACCTTGTCGGGGTCGACCTCCGCCTCGTAGCGGACCGCGCCGCAGTGGCATGTGCCGTGGATGCGCATCGCCTAATATACCTCCGCCACGAAACCGTCGGGCCGCACCAGCATCGCGCCCGCGGCACCGAGACCGCACCGCGTCGCAGCCTCGAGGCTGAGGCGCACGCCGTCTTCCGCGGGCGCTTCCGGGCCGAGCAGCCAGGTCGCTTCGCGCGCGGCGACGTCGAGCGTCGATCGGCCGGCGTCGAGCCACACGTGCGGCACGCGCGCGCCCGCGCGGCCGCGGGTCTGGTCCGGGTGAAGGCACGCGGGCTCGTCCGCCCGGCGGCCGTCGACGACCGCGTTCGAGCGGTAGAACTGGCCCAGCTCCATGGTCAGCTCGTCGCGCAGCGCCGGCGTCTCGGACGTGAGCTCCTCGGGCGTGACGCGGCGGACATAGCGGGTGTAAGCCTGCTCGACCGTGAGCAGGCCGACGGGACGGCGCTCGGCCTCGTAGCTGTCGAGCAGCGCTTCGCCGGCTTCGCCTTTGAGCACTTTGGCGAGCTTCCACGCGAGGTTGGCGGCGTCCTGCACGCCCGTGTTGCCGCCGAAGCCGCCGGTCGGCGGAACCACGTGCGCGGCATCGCCGGCGATGAACACGCGGCCCTTGCGGTAGGCCTCGGCGCATTCGGCGACCGCCTTCCACACGGCCACGTCCTCGATCTCGACCGCCATGTCGGGCACGCCGATCGCCGAGCGGACCAGCGCGACACAGCGCTCAGGCGAAATGTCGCCGGCGACGTCCTTGGCGCCGGGCAGCGTGAGGTCGCCGAGCGTGTTGACCACCAGGAACCCGCGCTTGCCGCCGGCCTCGAACCGGAAGAAGCCGCGCTGGTCGGCGTTCGACACGTAGATCACCCCCATCGGGCGCTCCTCGAGCCAGCGGGTGCAGTCGGCCTTGAAGTAGATCGTGATGCTGTCGCTGAGCCAGCCGGGGCCGGTCATGCCGATGCCGAGGGCCGCGCGGATCGGGCTGCGGTTGCCGTCTGCGGCGATCATGTACTTCGCGCGGACCGTGCGGATCTCGCCGTCGTCGAGGTCGCGCACGTGGGCGGTGACGCCGCTCTCATCCTGCGCGAAGTCGACCAGCTCGCTGCGGTAGCGGAGGTCGGCGCCGAGCTCGGCCGCGCGGCGGTGGAGCAAGGGCTCGAGGCTCTGCTGGGTCATGAAGAAGCGCTTGCACGGGCTGTAGGGCTCGAGCCCGGCGTTGATGCTCGGCACGAACAGCGCGAGCTCGCGCCCGGCCAGCGATTCGACGAGGTTGATGCCGCCATCGGGGCCGAACTGCCGGTGGCTGAGCTCGAGCAGCGCCGGCTCGAGGCCGATGCGGCGGTAGGCCTCCATCGTGCCGACATGGAAGTAGCCGGCACGCGGATGGATCGACGTGCCCGCGTGCTTCTCCACGACATGAGCCGAGATGCCATGGTGCCCGAGGAACGCCGCCGCCGAAAGGCCCACCAAGCTGCCGCCGACGATGAGCACGTCGCAGTGACCGGCATTCCCCGTCATCGTGGCCTCCTCTTCCCGCGGCGCATCCTATGGGCTTCGCGGCCGGTGGCAAGCGGGGCGGAAGCCGCGGCGGTGCCTGCAAAACTAATCCAGATCAATAACTCCGTTGAAAGCGGCTCGCCGGGACGCGCGCTACACCGTGCCGAACTCTTGGCGGAATTCCAAGCACTTGACCGAAACGGCCATCGACCACGCGCTCCGCTGCTGGGGGCAGCGCACCGGAGTTGCCGAGCCCGATCTCGCGGCGCTCCGCATGCTGCCGTTCGCACGTCGGACGGTCGAGCGCGACGCGTTCATCGCCCGCGAGGGCGAGGAGCCTGCGTCGTTCAGCCTGATCCTCGAGGGGTGCGCGTTCCGGCAGAAGGTCGTGCGCAACGGCACGCGGCAGATCATCTCGTTTCATTTTCCCGGCGAATTCATCGACCTGCAAAGCTGCCTGCTCGCCGTCAACGACCATGGCGTGCAGACGCTCGGCGCGTGCGTGCTGGCGGTGGTGCCGCGCAATGCGCTGCTTGCGCTGATCGCGCAGCGCCCGTCGCTGGCGCGGGCGATGTGGTTCGACACGCTGCTCGAAGGCGCGATCTTCCGCGAATGGGTGGTCAACGTCGGCCGGCGCAACGCGCGGGCGCGCATAGCGCACCTGTTGTGCGAACTGGCGATCCGGCTGGATTCGACGGCCGAGGATGGCCGCGCCTACTATCTGCCGCTGACGCAGGAGCACATCGCAGACGCCACCGGGCTGACCTCGGTCCACACCAATCGCACGATCCAGGGGCTGCGGCGCGAAGGGCTGATCTCGCTGGCGTCGGGCCGGCTGGTGGTCCACGACTGGAGCGCGCTGCGCAGCATTGGCGATTTCAGCGACTTGTACCTGCACCGCGCGGCGCACCGTCCGCCCTCGGGTTGAGCGGCGGCTAGACCCGGTCCATGTGGCGGGTCCGTCCGCTCGCGGTGGGCTCGGCGGACAGTGTCCAGTAGCCGCCGTCTTCCTTCATGCAGCGCAGGCGGCCGAGGCTGCGTCCGTCCTCGAACAGCTCGGCCTCGCGCCCGAAGCACTGATGCCGGGCACGATGCAACGCCGCTTCGGCCGAGGGGGCCTCGAATTCGATCGTTTCGGCGCAGCCGAAACTGTCGTCCGCGAGCACCAGGCGATACCGGCCGTCGGGGCTGTAGAGGGGCACGGGACCTCCATGCTGGCAAGGGACGGGCGGTAAACCCGAGGCGCGAACCTCGCCATAACCTGGATCACTCGGCCGTAGGGCGCGAGCGCCCCCGGTTGAGCGCTCAACTACTTTGTCGGACAAAACGGGTTCTGCTCGCCGGGTTTTCGCCGCAAATTTGACAAAATCTGATACAAGATTGCGACAGGGCTGCGCGAAATTGTAAAAAATTATCGCGAGCCGTCGCTCGCACTGGACTTTATCAAACAGCGACCATAACGGGCGTTAGAGACGAGTCCGCGATCACAAGCGGGACCGTCCAGGGTTGGAATGCCGAGGCTTCTGCGCAAGCACGGTCCAGCATTGCCGGCGTTGCCGGTAGCTGGCGCATGCGTCCACGCCAGGCTTCCTACTCCGGACCAAGGCGGCACAAAGCCGCCAGCCGATTCTGCAAGGGAGTTTACCGTGAGAACCTCAAATACGATGGGAATCTACAAGGCGCTGCTGCTCGCCGGCTGCGCCGGGACGTTTGCGCTGTCCGCGCCGGCGATGGCGCAGGACGCTGATACGCAGGAAGACTCCGACGCGCCGATCGTGGTCACCGGCTCGCGCATTCAGCGCCAGGACTACAACGCGACGACGCCGACCGTGACGGTCAACGAAGCGCTGCTCGAGAACACCTCGACCGCGGCGCTCGAATCGAACCTCAACCGGTTGCCGCAGTTCGTGCCGGCGCAGACCCCGACCGCGGGCTTCGACATCCAGCCGACCGCGACCAACACCCCGGGCGCGGCGACCGTGTCGCTGCGCGGTATCGGTGCCAACCGCAACCTCGTGCTCGTCGACGGCCGTCGTTCGACCCCGTCGAACGCTTCGGGCGTGACCGACATCAACACGATCCCGGCTGCCGCGATCGAGCGCGTCGAGGTCATCTCGGGCGGCGCCTCGGCGACGTATGGTGCGGACGCTGTGGCCGGTGTCACCAACTTCATCCTCAAGAAGAACTTCCAGGGTCTCGAGCTCGACGGCCGGGTGTCGATCTCGCAGGAAGGCGACGGGCTCGAGTACCAGTTCTCGGGCATCATGGGGACCGACTTCCCCGACGGCCGCGGCAACATCAGCCTCGCGCTGTCGATGAACACCCGCGAAGCGAGCTTCCAGCGCAACCGCAGCTGGTACCGCGACCTGTGGGACGACCCGAACATCGCCGGCTCGCAGTTCTTCATCGATGCGCCGGGCGTCAACTTCGTCAACGGCAACGGGATCAATCCCGCGACCTTCTTCAGCATCTTCAACCAGGCCAATCCGGCCGACGCCTGCGCCACGACGCCGCCGGCCAACCCGATCAGCAACGGTGGCTGCTCGCCGTTCACCATTCCGGTCGCGGCCGGCCTGCAGGGCTTCAACATCTACACCAACCCGGACGGGTCGGTGTGGACCGGCACCGATTTCAACCAGCGCGGCGGCGTCTATCGCTTCCAGGGCGCGGGTCGGAACGGCTACAAGCAGACCGCCAACGGCAACATCGGCCAGAACAACGAGGATCTCTACCTGATCCTGCCGCTGACGCGCTACAACGCGTTCGCGCGCGGCAACTACGAGATCAACGACTGGGTCGGCGTGTTCGGCCAGGCGCTGTTCAGCCACACCACGACCTACACCCGCAACGAGCCGGGCCCGATCACCACGGGCTGGGACGTGCAGATCCCGTACGGCAACCAGACCTATCTGGGCGACACGACGCGCGGCATTCCGTCGTCGCTTCTGGCCGACGGCGTCACCACCAACCCGGCCTACATGGCCGGCGGCCAGTACGGGCTGAACTGCCCGGCGACCGGCGGTTGCCCGACCTACCAGGTGTTCCCGGTCACGCCCGAGCTGCAGCAGCTGCTGCTCGCCCGCGCCAACCCGAACGCGCCGTTCCAGATCCAGACCCTGATGCCGGATCCGCGCGAGACCTTCACCGACGTCATGACCTACAACATGACCGCCGGCCTCGAAGGCTCGATCCCGGGCACCGACTGGACCTGGGAAGCCTTCGTCAACCACGGTGAATCGCACACCTTCGCGCGCCAGACCGGCATCTACTCGCTGGCCCGGACCCGCGCCGTGCTGACCTCGCCGAACTTCGGTTACGGCTTCAACCAGCAGGGCAACCCGGAATCGGGCGGCTTCGGCGCCTCGACCGGCCACTGCACCAGCGGCGTCAACTTCTACAATCCGCCGGCGGGCGGCTTCAGCGAGGACTGCCTCGAAGCCATGCGCGCCGACCTGAAGAACCGGTCGAAGTTCCGCCAGACGATCGTCGAAGCCAACTTCCAGGGCGGCCTGTTCGACCTGCCGGGCGGCACGGTCCGTGCGGCGGTCGGTGCCAGCTATCGCGAGCAGGAATACGAGTTCCTCAACGACACGCTGACCACCCAGGGCCGGTCGTTCCTCGACCAGGCGCTCGGCATCTATCCGAGCGGCGACGCCTACGGGTACATCGACTCGAAGGAAGTCTACGGCGAGTTGCTGATCCCGGTGTTGTCCGACACGCCGTTCTTCCATGAGTTCAACCTCGAAGTCGGCGGCCGTTACTCGGACTACAACACCACCGGCAGCAGCTGGACCTACAAGGCGCTGGCCGACTGGGCGGTGACAGACTGGCTTCGCTTCCGCGGCGGCTACAACCGCGCCGAGCGTGCGCCGAACATCGGTGAGCTGTTCCTCGCGGCGCAGCAGACCTTCGGGTTCAACTTCGCCGGCGATCCGTGCTCGACGGCAAACCCGCTGCCGTGGTCGGCCAATCCGAACAACGCCAACGGTGCGCAGGTCCAGGCGGTCTGCACGATCCTGATGAACCAGTCGGGCAACCCGAACGCCGCCACGCAGTACTACAGCGGGTTCCAGAACCCGGGCACGTTCGGTTTCGCGTTCCCGACGCTGGTCGGCAACGAGACGCTGATCCCCGAGAAGGCCGACACCTGGACCGCCGGTCTGGTGATCCAGTCGCCGGTCTCGAGCGGGCCGCTGTCGCGGCTGCGGCTCTCGGTCGACTGGTATGACATCTCGATCAAGGACGTCATCGCCGCGCAGACCGTGGCCTCGGCGCTGCAGCAGTGCTTCGATCCGGCGCTCAACCCGCTGGTCTCGACCGACGCGACCGCTGCGGCGAACACCATGTTCTGCCAGAACGTCCCGCGGAACCAGACCGGTCAGCTCGGCAACGTGTTCACGACTTACGTGAACAGCGGCCGTGTCCACCTGTCGGGCATCGACGTCCAGCTCGACTGGGGCATCGACGTCGGTCCGGGCACGTTCACGCTCAACAGCGTGTTCAACTACCAGATCGATTTCGAAAGCTCGGCGCTCTACCCGCTCCTGCCGATGGTCGACTATGTCGGTACCACCGGCGCCGGCGAGAACGGCCTGAACCCGAACGTGTTCGAATATCGTGCGTTCACGACGTTCGGCTACTCGTGGGGTCCGGCGCAGCTCTCGCTGCAGTGGCAGTACTTCCCGAGCCTCGATCTGCCGAACCCGCCGAACGATGGCTGGCCGTCGTACAATATCTTCCACCTGAACGGCAGCTACCAGCTCAGCGAGGACATCGGCCTCCGCGCTGGTATCGACAACCTGTTCAACAAGGCGCCGCCGCTCGGCAACACCCTGCCGAACCCGAATGCGGCGACCGGCGAGCTGCGGGGCGGCCAGTTCCTGAACCCGCCGCACGACACCAACGGCCGGACCTTCTGGGTCGGTGCCAACGTCCGGTTCTGATCGAACCCAAGCCTGACGTATCCCGGACCCCTCCCGGCACATCGTGCCGGGAGGGGTTCTTCATTTTGCGGTGACAGGTCCTCCCGCCTCGGCTTAAGGCCTGCCTGACCAGCGCGAGGACCCCGATGGACCATTCCGAATCCGGCCTGCTCCTGCACGACGGCTTCCTCATGCTCGCGTTCGCGCTGCCCGCGGTGCTGCTGTTCCGCCGGCTCGGGCTCGGCGCCACTTTGGGCTACATCGTCGCCGGG
This sequence comes from uncultured bacterium, assembly GCA_966112795.1. GTDB lineage: Bacteria > Pseudomonadota > Alphaproteobacteria > Sphingomonadales > Sphingomonadaceae > Croceibacterium_A. The sequence goes on along the minus strand of CBHWED010000077.1, from coordinate 1,740 downwards.
GCACTCGTCGGGCCGCACGTGTTCGGCCTCGTCGGCGATGCCGAGGAGATGATCGGCTTTGCCGAGCTCGGCATCGTCCTGCTGCTGTTCATCGTCGGCCTCGAGCTCAAGCCCGAACGGCTGTGGCGGATGAAGCGCGAGATCTTCGGGCTCGGGCTGCTGCAGGTCACCGTATGCGGCCTCGCGATTACCGCGTTCATCCTCATCGCCGCGCCGTTCACGCCGGCGGCCGCGCTCGTGCTCGGGCTGCCGCTGGCGCTGTCGTCGACCGCGCAGGTGCTGCCGATGCTGCAGTCGGCCGGCCGGTTGCGCACTCCGTTCGGCGAGCGCGCGTTCGCCATCCTGTTGTTCCAGGACCTCTCGATCATCCCGCTGCTGACGATCGTCGCCGCGCTGAGCCGCAATCCCGCGGACATGGAAGGCCCGCCCGGGTGGCAGACCGCGCTGCTGACGATCGCCGCGGTGATCGGGCTGATCGCGCTCGGCCGCTTCGCGATCCGCCCGCTGTTCCGGCTGATCGGCGGGCTCGGCGAGCGCGAGATGTTCGTCGTCGCCGGGCTGTTCACGATCGTCGCTTCGGCCGCGGTCATGGCCGAGATCGGCGCCAGTGCCGCGCTCGGCGCGTTCGTCGCCGGGGTGATGCTGGCGGATTCGCCCTATCGCCACGAGCTCGAGGCCGACGTCGAGCCGTTCCGCTCGATCCTGCTCGGGCTGTTCTTCGTCTCGGTCGGCATGCTGCTCGACCTGGGCGCGATCGCCGAGCGGCCGCTGTTCGTGTTCGGCATGGCGGCCGGGCTGATCTCAGTGAAGGCCGCGGTCATCTTCGTCATCTGCCGGGTGTTCCGGATGGACTGGCGGCCGGCGCTGGGGCTCGGATTGCTGCTCAGCCAGGGTGGCGAATTCGGCTTCGTGCTGTTCGTCGCCGCGCGCAACGCCTTGCTGGTGACCGGCGAGGCGGCGAGCCTGTTCGCCGCGATCGTGACCGTATCGATGGCGACGACGCCGTTCCTGATGGCCATGACCAAGCGTTACCGCGCGGAGCCCGAGCGGGCGCACGAGGAACGCGAGGGCCCGCAGGACCAGACCGCCAACGCGCTCATCGTCGGCTACGGCCGCTTCGGCCAGACCGTGGCGCAGACGCTGATGGCCGCAGGCATCCCTGTCACGCTGATCGACACCGACGTCGAGATGATCGACGTCGCCGAAGGCTTCGGGGCCAAGGTCTATTTCGGTGACGGCACGCGGCTCGACCTGCTGCGCCAGGCCGGCGCGGCCGACGCCGAGCTGATCCTGTTCTGCATCGACGGCGACCAGATCGAGCCCGAATTCCTCCACGGCGTCCACCAGGCGTTCCCGCAGGCGGCGATCTACGTGCGCGGGTTCGACCGGCGCAGCGTGATGAAGCTCAGCGACGCACCGGCGGAATTCGTCGTGCGCGAGGTGCTCGAATCGGCGTTGAGGATGGCGCGGATGGCGCTCGAGAAGATGGGGCTCAGCGAGCAGGCGATCGAGCAGGCGGAGACGCTCTACCGCGCGACCGACAAGGAGCGGCTGTCGAAGCAGATCGCCGCCGGCGACATTCGCGCCGCGCGCGAGACCATGCTGACCGAACCGCAAGTGCGCGACCCGGCAGCGAACGAGGCGCGCTAGAGCGCGCGACGTTCGAGGAGGCTGCGGACGACACCCCCTTCCCCCTTGATGGGGGAAGGATACGAAGACTTAGCCCCGCAGGGGCTTAGT
>CBHWED010000076.1:0-13055 GCA_966112795.1 uncultured bacterium | reverse complement strand
CACCGCCGCCGAGCGCAAGGCCAAGCTCGCCCGGCTCAAGGCCGCGGTCGAGGCGCGCGCCGACGAGATCGTCGCCGCGGTGCTCGAGGATACCCGCAAGCCCGAAGGCGAGATCCGCGTCACCGAGGTGCTCAACGTCCTCGGCAACATCCAGCTCAACATCGACAGTGTCGAGGACTGGATGAAGCCGACTGAAGTCACGCCCTCGCGGGTCCCGACCGACAAGGCGATGATCGTTCCCGAGGCGCGCGGCGTGTGCCTGATCCTCGGCCCGTGGAACTTCCCGCTCGGCCTGACGCTGGGCCCGGTCGCCGCGGCCGTCGCCGCCGGCAACTGCTGCATGGTCAAGCTGACCGACTTGTGCCCGGCGACCGCACGCGTCGCCGGCAAGATCATCCGCGATGCGTTCGACGAGAACGAAGTGGCGCTGTTCGAAGGCGGCGTCGACGTCGCCGAGGCGCTGCTCGAGCTGCCGTTCAACCACATCTTCTTCACCGGCAGCACGCGCGTCGGCAAGATCGTCATGGCCGCGGCCGCCAAGCACCTCGCCACGGTCACGCTCGAGCTCGGCGGCAAGTCGCCGGTGATCATCGACGAGGGCGCCGACATCGACAAGATCGCCGCGGATCTCGCCGGCGCCAAGCAGTTCAACGGCGGCCAGGCCTGCATCTGCCCCGACTACGTCTTCGTGCGCGAGGAGCAGAAGGATCGCCTGGTCGAAGGGTTCAAGGCCAACGTCGCCGCGAACCTCTATGCCGAGGGCCAGATCAAGAAGGAATCGATCGCGCAGATCGTCAACAAGGGCAATTTCGCCCGTGTGAAGGGCCTGTTCGACGATGCGGTGGCGCAGGGCGCGACCGTCGCCGCGGGCGGCCAGCTCGACGAGGCCGATCTCACGGTCCACCCGACGATGCTGACCGGGGTCACGCCGCAGATGAAGATCCTCCAGGAAGAGATCTTCGCGCCGGTGCTGCCGGTCATGACATACGACAATCTCGACCAGGTCATCGAGTACATCGAGGAGCGCGACAAGCCGCTCGCGCTCTACGTCTACAGCGACAACGAGGCCAACGTGCAGAAGGTGCTCGACCGCACCTCGTCGGGCGGCGTGACCGTCAACGGCGTGTTCTCGCACTACCTCGAGAACCGCCTCCCGTTCGGTGGCGTCAACGGCAGCGGCATGGGCAGCTACCACGGCCACTTCGGCTTCAAGGCCTTCTCGCACGAGCGCGCGGTCTACCTGCACCAGCAGGCTGCCTGACGCCGGCGATGGCGGCCGGGATGTAAGGTTTCGGGGAACAACTCGGTTGTAACGAAACTGTCATCTTGGATGCGCGTGCGCGCCGCCTTATGTGGCGCGCACTCGTCTCGCCGTCAGGATCCCGGACCATTCGCCAGGTCGCCGCCCTCCCGTACCGTATCGAAGGCTCAGCGCCCGACGCGCGCGTCCGCGTGATGCTGATCACGACGCGCGGGACCAAGGCGCGCTGGGTCCTGCCCAAGGGCAACCTCGGTCCGACCACGACGCCGCACGTCTCGGCCGCGCGCGAGGCCGAAGAGGAAGCCGGCGTGCGCGGCGCGGTCTGCCCGGTGCCGCTCGGCAGCTACCGCTACCGCAAGCGCCAGGGCAGCGGGGCGTCGCTGATGGTCGACGTCGACGTGTTCCCGCTGGCGATCACCGACGAGCTCGAGGCGTGGAAGGAGCAGGGCCAGCGCGAACGCCGCTGGTTCACGCTCGACGAGGCCTCGAGCGCGGTCGACGAGCAGGACCTCGGCAATCTCATTCACTCGTTCGCTTCGGGCGAGTTCCAGACCGCGGTGCGCCGCAACCGGCTGACCGAGATGGTCGGCGAAAAGACGAAGGGGTGGAGTTCGATGTTCGCCTGGTTCCAGCGCCTGCTGCCGAAGACCGGCAACTTCTTCGAGCTGTTCGAGGCCCACGCCGCGACCGTGCTCGCCGGGGCCGAAGCCACCGCGCGGCTGCTCGCCGGCGGCTCGGATCCGTCGCAGCACATCCGCGAGATCATGGAGCGCGAGCACGACGCCGACGAGATCACCCGCGAGGTGCTGCAGACCGTTCGCCGCACCTTCCTGACTCCGTTCGACCGCGGCGCGATCACCAGCCTGATCGGCGCGCTCGACGACACGATCGACGAGATGCAGTCGGCCGCGCACGCGATCGACCTCTACAAGTTCTCGAACTTCACCCCGCAGATGCAGGACATGGCGGCGATCGCGGTCGACGCCGCGCGGCTCACCGCCGAGGCGATCCCGCTGCTGCGCGACGTGGCCCGCAACGGCCCGCGGTTGCACGAACTGACCGAGCGGCTGATCCGCATCGAGGGGCACGCCGATTCGATCCATTCGGCTGGCCTCAGGCAGGCGCTCGAGGACCACGGCAAGACCGACACCCTGCGCTTCGTCGTCGAACGCGAGATCTACAAGCACCTCGAGCGCATCGTCGACGCGTTCGAGGACGTCGCCGACGAGATCGACGGCATCGTCATCGATCACTCCTGACCGCACCCCGTGTACGAACTCGCTCTTCCTTGGCTCGTCGCGCTGATCGTCCTCGCGCTGGTGTTCGACTTCCTGAACGGCCTGCACGACGCGGCGAACGCGATCGCCACGGTCGTCGCCACCCGGCTGCTTTCGCCGGTCTGGGCCGTCGTGTTCGCGGCGGCGTTCAACTTCGCCGCCTATTTCCTCACGATCGCCTTCCCGAGCCTGCACGCGGTCGCCGAGACGATCGGGGCGGGGCTGATCCAGAAGCAGCTCGTGACGCCGGCGGTGGTGTTCGGCGCGCTCGTCGGGGCGATGTTCTGGAACGTCGTCACCTGGCTCAAGGGCATCCCGTCGTCGAGCAGTCACGCGCTCGTCGGCGGCATCGTCGGGGCAGGCGTCGCGCGCGCGGGTTTCGAGGGCATCCTGTGGGGCGGGCTCAACAAGACGCTGATCGCGATCGTGCTCTCGCCGATGATCGGCATGTTCCTCGCCATGCTGGTCATGCTGCTGAGCAGCTGGGGCTTGCGCCACGCGACGGCGAAGCGCGCCGAGACGGGTCTCCGGGGCCTGCACCTGCTGTCCTCGGCCGCCTATTCGCTGAGCCACGGTCTCAACGATGCGCAGAAGACGATGGGTATCATCACCGTGCTGCTGTTCTCGACCGGCCACCTGACCGGCGAGTTCCATGTGCCGCACTGGGTCGCGATCGCCTGCTACATCGCGATAGCGCTCGGCACGCTCAGCGGGGGCTGGCGGATCATCGAGACGATGGGGTCGAGGATCACCAAGCTGTCGCAGCACCAGGGCTTCAGCGCCTCGACCGCCGGATCGATCGTGATCTTCGCCGCCTCGGCGCTCGGCATCCCGGTCTCGACCACGCACACCATCACCGGCTCGATCATCGGCGCGGGCACCGCGCGTCGCGCTTCGGCGGTGCGCTGGGGCGTGGCGCAGAACGTCATCATCGCGTGGTTCATCACGATCCCCGCCTCGGCGGCAGTCGGGGCGCTGTTCTACGCGCTGACGCTGCTGTTCTGATCAGCCGTTGAGCCACTGCCGGAGCACGAAGGCGACCGCTCCGAGCACTGCCACGCTTGCGGCCCAGATGCCCGCCATCCAGGCGAGCCGCTGCCACAACGGGGCTCTTGTTTGCCCTGTCGCGCTTCGCGCGGCTCGAGGGCGGTCGTCCATCAATGATAGCCTTCGGCGCCGACCTTGCCCCGGAACACCCAGTACGACCACGCGGTGTAGGCGAGGATCAGCGGCAGGATCAGCACCGCGCCGACGAGCATGAACATCTGGCTGCTGGCGGGCGCCGCGGTATCCCAGATGGTCAGCGCGTCAGGCACGACATAGGGCCAGATGGTCACCCCGAGCCCGATCATTCCGAGCAGGAACAGCGCCAGCGCCAGCAGGAACGGCGCCAGTTCCCAGCGCTTGCGGAGGCCATAGAACAGGAACCCGGCAATGATCGCCGTCAGCAGCGGCACCTGGCTGGCGAACAGGATGTTGGGCATCGCCAGCCAGCGCTCGCGGTACTGCGGCAGAAGCGCGAGGTTGTAGGCGCTGACCGCGGCCATCAGCAGCAGCGTCGCGATGCCGGTGCGCACCGCCAGCCGATAGGCCTTGTCCTGCACGTCGCCCTCGAGCTTCCAGATCATCCAGCACGCGCCGAGCAGCGCGTAACCGGCGACCACGCCGAGCCCCGTGAGCAGCGTGTATGGCGTCAGCCAGTCCCACCAGCTGCCGGCATAAGCGCGGTCCGAAACCGCGATCCCCTGCAGGATCGCGCCGAGCACCATGCCTTGCGACAGCGCCGCGGTCAGCGATCCGGCGAAGAACGCGAAGTCCCAGAACGGCCGGTGCCGCTCGTCGCGGTGGCGGAATTCGAAGGCCACACCGCGGAACACGAGCCCGAGCAGCATGGCGATGATCAGCGGATAGGTCGCGGGCAGGATCACCGCGTAGGCCAGCGGGAACGCGGCGAGCAGGCCGCCGCCGCCCATGACCAGCCAGGTCTCGTTACCGTCCCACACCGGCGCGATCGAATTCATCGCCCGGTTGCGGCCTTCGCCGACCTTGAGCGCGGGGAACAGGATGCCGATGCCGAGGTCGAACCCGTCGAGAACGACGTAGGCAAACACCGCGAAGGCGATGATGAAGGCCCAGATCGTCGTCAGGTCGAAGCTCATTGCCCGACCTCCGTAGAACCCGTGTGCTGCGCCAGCCCGGGCATGATCCCGGCGCTGCGGATCGGTTCGCGTTCGGTGCGCTGCGGATCGGGCTCGCCCGGCTGCGGGGCCTTGGCCATCAGCCGCAGCATGTACCAGATGCCGACTCCGAACACCGCGAAGTACACCACCACGAACGCGAGCAGCGACATCGCCACCGCGGGCGCTGCGAGCGGGCTCACCGCGTCGGCGGTGCGCAGCAGGCCATAGACCACGAAGGGCTGCCGGCCGACTTCGGTCGTGATCCAGCCGGCGATCACCGCAACGAAGCCCGCCGGCGCCATCAGCACCGCGAACCGGTGCAAGGCGCGCCATTCGTAGAGCGTCCCGTGCCACCGGGCCCACAGCCCGGCGAGGCCGAGCGCGAACATCAGCACGCCGAGGCCGACCATGATCCTGAACGACCAGAACACGATCAGCGCCGGCGGCTGCTCGTCGTCGGGCACCGTGTCGAGCCCGGCGATCGGCGCATCGACGCTGTGCTTGAGAATCAGGCTGCCGAGCCCCGGGATGCCGACCGCGAAGTCGAGCCGCTGCTCGCGGTCGTTGGGGATGCCGAACAGGTAAAGCGGCGCGCCACCTTCGGGATGGCTTTCGTAGTGCCCTTCCATCGCCATGATCTTCACCGGCTGATGCTCGAGCGTGTTGAGCCCGTGCTGGTCGCCGATCAGCACCTGCACCGGCGCGACGAGCGCGGCCATCCACATCGCCATCGAGAACATCTTGCACGCGTGCATGTTGGTCCGGTCGCGCAACAGGTGCCACGCGCCGACGCCGCCGACGACCAGCGCAGTGGTCAGATAGGCCGCGGTGACGGTGTGCATCAGCCGCCACGGGAAGCTCGGGTTGAAGATGATCGCGAGCCAGTCGCCGGGCATGAACTGCCCGTTGGCGCCGATCACATGTCCTTGCGGCGTCTGCATCCACGAGTTCGCCGCAAGGATCCAGAACGACGACAGCAGCGTCCCCGCCGCGACCATCAGCGTGGCGAAGAAATGCAGCCCGCGGCCGACCTTGTTCATCCCGAACAACATCACTCCGAGGAAACCGGCCTCGAGGAAGAACGCGGTCAGCACTTCGTAGGCCATCAGCGGCCCGATCACCGGACCGGCTCGATCGGAGAACACCGCCCAGTTGGTGCCGAACTGGTACGAGAGCACGATGCCGGACACGACGCCCATGGCGAAGTTCACCGCGAAGATCTTCACCCAGTAGCGGAACAGGTCGAGGTAAAGCGGTTTACCCGTCTTGAGCCACAGTCCCTCGAGCACCGCGAGGTAGCTGGCAAGGCCGATCGTGAAAGCGGGGAACAGGAAGTGGAAGCTCACCGTGAAGGCGAACTGGAGGCGGGCGAGCAGGAGGGCAGCTTCACCTTCGACCATGTCCGCGCTCTACTCCCCCTGACGGCTGAAGGAATGCCCTAGACTGCAACAGCCGTTGCCCTTGCTGCAACAGGTCCCTACACCGCGCCAACGATTGATAAAGCGAAACGGCTCCCTTGATCCTCTCCCCGTTCGAATGGACCATCGCCAAGCGCTACATGCTTCCCGGGCGCGGCGAGGCAGTGATCGCGTTGGTGGCCTCGATTTCGATCGGCGTTGTCATGCTCAGCGTGGCGATGCTGGTCATCGTGATGAGCGTGATGAACGGATTCCGCGCCGAGCTGATCGACAAGATCACCGGCCTCAATGGCCATGCGATCATCCAGGGATACGGCAACCGGATCGACAACTGGCAGCAGGTGCTCGCCGATGTTCGCCAGACCGAGGGCGTGGTGCGGGCCTCGCCGCTGATCGAGCAGCCGCTGCTGGTGACCTTCAACGGCCGCGTCGAGGCCGTCGCGGTGCGCGGCAATACGCCTGACGACATCAACCGCCTCGCGCCCGATATCGTGGTCGGCAACCTCGCCAGCCTGCAGCCGAACAGGAACAACGTCGCGATCGGCTCGCGCCTCGCGGCCAACCTCGGCGCGCAGCTCGGCGACGTGATCACGATCATCAACCCGCTCGGCCGCTCGACGCCGTTCGGCACCGTGCCGCGGCAGGTCGGCTACACCGTGACCGCGATCTTCGAGGTCGGCGTCTACGACTACGACGAGACGTTCGTGGTCATGCCGATCCCCAACGCGCAGACGCTGCTGCTGGCCGGCGATTCGATCCAGATGATCGAAATCAAAACGACCGACGCCGAGCGGGTCGGCGAGATCCTCGCTCCGCTGGCGCGCAAGCTTCAGGGGCGGGCGGTGGTCAACGACTGGAAGTCGATCAACGGCTCGCTGTTCGAGGCGCTTCAGGTCGAGCGCGTGGCGATGTTCTTCGCGCTGTCGATCATCGTGCTCGTCGCCGCGTTCAACATCCTCTCGTCGCTGGTCATGCTGGTGCGCTCGAAGACGCGCGACATCGCCATCCTGCGGACGATGGGCGCGACGCGGAAGAGCCTGCTCAAGATCTTCGTCACTACTGGCTCGGTGATCGGCGCGATCGGCACCGGTGCGGGGCTGCTGCTAGGGTTCGTCGTGCTGTTCTTCCGCCAGCCGATCGTGCGCTTCATCGAGTTCGTCACCGGGCAGAACCTGTGGGACCCGTCGATCCGCTTCCTGACCGAGCTGCCGGCCAAGCCCGAGGCGTTCGAGATCCTGCTGATCAGCGTGATGGCGATGGGGCTCAGCTTCCTCGCCACGCTCTATCCAGCCTACCGCGCCGCAGGTACCGATCCGGTGCAGGTGTTGCGTTATGAGTGACCCCGTCGTCCGCCTGACCAGCCTTACCCGCAGCTTCGAGCAGGGCGGGACGCGCATCGACGTTCTGCGCGGGGTGAACCTCACGATCATGCCCGGCGAGATCGTCGCGCTGCTCGGGCCTTCGGGCACCGGCAAGTCGACGATGCTGCAGGCGGTCGGGCTGCTCGAGGGTGGCTTCGGCGGCCGCATCGAGATCGCCGGGGTCGACGCGAGCGACCTGCCGTCGGGCGATCGTACCGCGTTGCGCCGCAACCACCTCGGCTTCGTCTACCAGTTCCACCACCTGCTCCCCGACTTCACCGCCGAGGAGAACGTGATCCTGCCGCAGCTCGTCGCCGGACGCACGCGCGGCAAGGCCGAGCTGCGCGCGCGCGAGCTGCTTTCGGCACTAGGGCTCGCCGAGCGGCTCCACCACCGGCCGAGCCAGCTTTCGGGCGGCGAGCAGCAGCGCGTCGCCGTCGCCCGCGCGCTCGCCAACCGGCCCCAGCTCGTGCTCGCCGACGAACCGACCGGCAACCTCGACGAGGTCACCGCCGACAAGGTTCTCGCACAGTTCCTCGAACTGGTGCGCGGGCAGGGCAGCGCGGCGCTTGTCGCGACCCACAACGAGCGTCTGGCCGCCCGCATGGACCGCGTCGTGCGGCTGCACGACGGCGTGCTATAAGAAGGCGGGCACGCTCAGCCCGCAAGATCCTCGAGATCGCCCTGGTCGACGGTGGCGACGGCATCCTTGAGCTCGTCGATGCTCGCCGCCTGGCCATCGGCCTCGATCATGAAGCGATCCCCGACGACCACCCCGTAGGAGCCGCTCGAGCCCGACTTGCTCCATTTCTCGGTCACCATGTGGTCGCCGTCCTTGAACACGCGCTCGTAGCCGTCGGCGTCCTCCTCGCTGTGCTCGACGCCCATCGCACTGGCGATCCCGGCAACGCCGCCCATGGCAGCCATGTCGATCACCCTGAGGTCGAACCGGCGATCCCCGGATTGGTAGGTCGCCTGAGCCTGGCTACCCATGCCGGCCGAGGTGGTCGACGTCGCCACCCGGGCATAGGACCCGATCGAGGCGGGGAGCAGCGGGCTGAGCTGGGTCGCCTTCACGGCTTGAATCTCGCCGTTCGCCATCTGCTCCATCCGGCGCGAGGTCTCCTCGATCTTGCCGGCGTCGACGGTGCCGAGGCCGGGGATGGTCACCTCGCCCGAACTGCTGTTGTCGGCGATCGAGCTGCCGAGCGCACTCGTGCCGACGACGGCCACGGTGACCGCGCCGGTCACCGCGCTGGCGACCCAGAACAGCACCACGGCGGCGACGATGGTCACCGCGGTGTAGCCGATGGCCTTGTCCTCGGGGACCTTCATCACCGGAGTCGCGCCGAGGTAGAGCAAGTAGAGGCTGTAGAGGCCGAGCAGCGAGCCGATCAGCGCGAGGCTGGGGATCAGCCCGAAAATGCCGCCCACCCAGGCCGCGGTGCAGCTGAAGGCGATCCATTTGAACGCCTGCTTGCGATTGGCTTCGCCGCCGAACTTGGGCGCAAGAAACTCGGCTACGAGCGTGACCACGACGAGCGCGACCAGCGCCGCCACGAATTGCACCACCGCGCTCGTCAGGCCCGCAACGAGGCCGGGGCGATAGCTGAAGCCGAACGCGCCGTAGCCGAAGATCTGCCCGCCGACGAACGAAGCGATCGGGCCGATCGCGATCAGCGGAATCGCGTAGCGGGTGGCGATGTCGCCGGGCGCGGCCGGATCGGCGGCGATCTTCGGCCACTCCTCCTTCGGCTTCAGCAGGATGGCCTTGACCTTGTCGATCAGTCCCGGTGCCGTGGGACTGCCCGGAATTCCCTCCACCATCGTCGCTCCCCTCTCAATACGAAAAGAAACGCGGCCCGTTGGCGCGCATCAGACCAGAAGAGCGCCCGCCATGCCAGCACCAAGCGTCGCGGGCGGCAATTTGTCCCCAGAGCGGGGCAGACACCGTCTTGATCGGAAGCGGTGCCGGGCTACTTTCGGCGCATGCCTTATGCCCCGTTCGTGCCGCTGCGTGTGCTCTCGAGCTATTCGATGCTCGAGGGCGCGATCGACCCGAAGGCGATCGCCAAGCTGGCCAAGGAACGCGGCTTTCCGGCGATCGCGATCTGCGACCGCAACGGGCTTTACGGCACGACTGCCTTCGCCGCAGCCTGCAAGGGCGAGGGCGTGCAGCCGATCGTCGGCACCCTGCTCGGCGTGGCGCGCGGCGGCGATGGGCCGATCGACTGGCTCGCGCTCTTTGCCCAGGACGAGGCCGGTTGGCAGAACCTGTGTCACCTCGTCAGCCGCGCGCACCTCGATCGCCCGCTCGAGCTCGAGCCGCACGTCGCGCTCGCCGACCTCGAGGGGCGCACCGAGGGACTGATCGCGCTCACCGGGGCGGGCGAGGGCGCCGCGACGCGGCTTCTCGCCGAGGGCCGGCGCGACCAGGCCGAAGCCATGCTCGAGCGGCTCGCCGCGCTGTTCTCGGACCGGCTCTACGTCGAGCTGGCACGCCGCGGCGATCCGGCCGAGGAAGCGGCCGAGGACGGCCTCGTCGAGCTCGCCTACGCGCTCGACCTGCCGCTGGTCGCGACCAATCCCGCGAACTTCGGCGATCCGCACATGCATGCGGCGCACGACGCGATGCTGTGCATCGCCCATTCGAGCCATCTCGACAGTGCCGAGCGCCCGCGCTCGAGCGCCGAAGCGTTCATCAAGTCGGCAGAGATGATGGCGGAGCTGTTCGCCGACTTGCCCGAGGCGACCGCCAACACGCTCGTAGTGGCACAGCGGTGCGCTTTCGCGCCGCCCAAGCGCAAGCCGATCCTGCCGAGCCTCGCCGGCGACAAGGAGGGTGAGGCGCAAGCCCTGGCGGCGGACGCGCGGGCCGGTCTCGCCGAGCGCCTGTCGCGCTACGAGGCGCTCTCGGCCGAACAGCGCCAGGTCTACGCCGATCGGCTCGAGTTCGAGATCGACGTGATCGTGCGGATGGGCTTTCCCGGCTACTTCCTGATCGTCGCCGACTTCATCAAGTGGGCCAAGGCACAGGGCATCCCGGTCGGCCCGGGCCGCGGCTCCGGCGCCGGTTCGCTGGTGGCCTGGTCGCTGACCATCACCGACCTCGATCCGATCCAGCTCGGCCTGCTGTTCGAACGCTTCCTCAATCCCGAACGCGTGTCGATGCCCGACTTCGACATCGACTTCTGCGAAACCCGCCGCGGCGAGGTGATCCGCTACGTCCAGGAGCGCTACGGCCACGACAAGGTCGCGCAGATCATCACCTTCGGCAAGCTCAAGGCGCGGGCGGTGCTGCGCGACACCGGGCGGATCCTGCAGATGAGCTACGGCCACGTCGATCGCCTTTGCAAGATGGTCCCGAACCATCCGACCGATCCGTGGACCCTGCCGCGCACGCTCAACGGTGTGTCGGAATTTCGTCGGGAGTACGAGAACGACAACGAGGTCAAAAGGCTGATCGACCTTGCGATGCAGCTCGAGGGCTTCCCGCGCAATTCCTCGACCCACGCGGCGGGCGTGGTGATCGGCGACCGGCCGCTCGCGCAGCTCGTGCCGCTCTATCGCGATCCGCGCTCGGACATGCCGGTCACGCAGTTCGACATGAAGTTCGTCGAGGACGCGGGCCTCGTGAAGTTCGACTTCCTCGGGCTCAAGACGCTGTCGGTGCTGCGCAAGGCGGTCGACCTGCTCGCCCGCCGCGGCATCGAGCTCGATCTTGCGACGCTGCCGTGGGACGACCAGCAGGTCTACGACCTGCTCAAGCGCGCTGACACGGTCGGCGTGTTCCAGCTGGAATCCGAAGGCATGCGCCGCACGCTGTCGGCGGTGAAGCCGACCAACTTCGGCGACATCATCGCGCTGGTCTCGCTCTATCGGCCGGGGCCGATGGACAACATCCCGCTGTTCGGCAAGCGCAAGAACGGCGAAGTCGCGATCGAGTACCCGCACCCGAAGCTCGAAGGCATCCTGTCGGAGACCTACGGCATCTTCGTCTACCAGGAGCAGGTCATGCAGGCGGCGCAGATCCTCGCCGGCTACTCGCTCGGCGACGCCGACCTGCTGCGGCGCGCGATGGGCAAGAAGATCCAGGCCGAGATGGACGCGCAGCGCGCCCGCTTCGTCGAAGGCTGCAAGGAGGTCTCGGGGATCGACAAGGCCAAGGCCAACGAGCTGTTCGACTTGATCGACAAGTTCGCCGGCTACGGCTTCAACAAGTCGCACGCGGCGGCGTACGCGGTGCTGTCGTACCAGACAGCCTGGCTCAAGACGCACTACCCGGAAGAGTTCTACGCCGCATCGATGTGCTTCGACATGCACCAGTCGGAAAAGCTGGCGGTGTTCGTCGACGACTTGCGGCGCAACGGGCTCACGCTGCTCGGACCCGACATGAACAGGTCCGAAGCCGAGTTCGTCGTCGAGCAGACCGAGCTCGGCCTCGCGGTCCGCTATGCGCTCGCCGGCATCCGCAACGTCGGCGAGAAGGCGATGGAGCAGGCGGTCGCCGAGCGCGAAGCCAACGGCGCGTTCGAAAGCCTCGAGGACCTGTTCCGCCGCATGCCGCCCGGAGCGATGAATCGGCGCCAGCTCGAAGGCCTTGCCGGCGCGGGCGCGTTCGACAGCCTCGAGCCGAACCGCGCCAAGGTTCTCGCCAATGCCGACATGCTGCTCGCCGTGGCCGACGCCGCCGTGCGCGAACGCGCGAGCGGGCAGGCGGCACTGTTCGGCGGCGAGGATCATGCGGCGCCCGCGCTGCGCCTGGTCGAGGCCGAGAGCTGGAGCCGCGCCGAGCAGATGGCGGCCGAGCGCGAGAACTTCGGATTCTACTTCGCCGCGCATCCGGTCGAGCAGTATCGCGCGATCGCCTCGGCCAACGGCGCGCGCAGCTTTGCCAGCCTGATGGAATCGGGGGTCGCGGGTGGCCGCCAGGCCGCGGTGATGGCCGCGCTCGTCGAGGGCGTGAGCAAGGGCCGCACGCGCCGCGGCGGCGAGTTCGTCCGCGCCGATTTCTCCGACAGCTCGGGCCAGTTCACCGCTGCCTGCTTCGAGGAAGGGCTGGTCGACAGCTTCCAGCGCTGGGCCGCCGACGGCGTCTGCGTCCTGCTCAACGTCGAGCTCGATTCCCCCAGCCCCGACGAGCCCCCGCGGGTCACCGTGCGCGGCGCCCGGCCGCTGGCCGAAGTGCACAACGCCGCGCGGATGCTGCTCACGCTCGAAGTGCACAGCGCCGAGGCGCTGCAGGAGCTGCGCCTGGCACTGACCGAGGGCGAGGCGGAGAAGGGTGAGGTCGTCGCCCGGCTGTGTATCGGCGAGGCGCGCGAGCCCGAAGTACGGCTCGGTCGCCATTTCGTGCTCGACGGCGAACTCGCCGAGCGCCTCGCGCACATCGAAGGCCTGGCCAACGTCTCGCTGACCTCGCGCCGCGGCCCTTCGCACTTGCGCCTGGTTGCCTGACCCGACCGGCTCGCCGGGGACCACGCAGCGCCAATTACAGCGACCAAAGAAAAGGGCCGGGAGATCGCTCTCCCGGCCCCTTCGTGTGCCGTAACGGCGAA
>CBHWED010000075.1:0-13130 GCA_966112795.1 uncultured bacterium | reverse complement strand
GCGATCGGCATCGTCGTCGACGACGCGATCGTCGTGGTCGAGAACGTCGAGCGCAACCTCGAGAACGGGATGACCCCGCTCCAGGCCGCGCGCACCTCGATGGACGAGGTCGGTGCCGCGCTGATCGCGATCGTGCTCGTGCTCTGCGCGGTGTTCGTGCCCACGCTGTTCATCGGCGGCATGTCGGGCGCGTTCTACCAGCAATTCGCGGTGACGATCTCGGCCGCGACGGTGATCTCGCTGGTCGTCTCGCTCACGCTGTCCCCGGCGCTTTCGGCGCTGCTGCTGCGCAAGCACGAGCACGTGTCCGACGGCCCCCGCTGGCGTCAGCTGGTCGACCGTGCGGGCGAAGCGTTCAACAGCTGGTTCGAGCGCTTCAGCGAAACCTATGGCCGCTGGACCGCCAGGCTGGTCGCCATGCCCAGGCGTGTGATGATCGCCTACGCCGGCCTCATCGCGCTGACCGGCGCCGCGCTGTGGGTGACCCCGACCGGGTTCATCCCGCAGCAGGACCAGGGCTACTTCCTGACCGTGATCCAGCTGCCCCCGGGCTCGGCCACCTCGCGCACCGACGCGGTGATGAAGAAGGTCGCCGAACGCATGCTGCCGATCGACGGCATCAAGGGCACCGTCATGCTGTCGGGCTTCGACGGGACGTCCGAGACGCAGAACGCCAGCTCGGCCGCGGCCTACTGGGTGCTCGACGATTTCGAGGACCGCGCAGGCAAGGGCCAGAGCGTCGACGAACTGATCGCCGCCGCGCAGAAGGCCACCGCCGACATCAACGAGGCGCGGCTGATGATCGTCAAGCCGCCGGTGATCCGCGGGATCGGCTCGGCGGGCGGGTTCCGCATGATGGTCGAGGACAAGAACGGCCAGGGCTACCGCGCGATGCAGGACGTCGCCAACGCGGTCATCGCCAAGGCCAACCAGCAGCAGGGCCTCGCCGGGGTCTACACCTTCTTCGACACCGGCACCCCGCGCGTGCGCGCCGACATCGACCGCGACAAGGCGCAGATCCTCGGCGTGCCGCCGGCGCGGGTGTTCGAGACGCTGCAGGTCTACCTCGGCTCGGCGTTCATCAACGACTTCAACCTGCTCGGCCGCACCTACCGGGTGACTGCCCAGGCCGATGCGCCGTTCCGCGACAACCCGTCGGACATCGCCAACCTGCAGACCCGCTCGGACAACGGTTCGATGGTGCCGATCGGCTCGGTCGCGACGCTGAGCGACACCACCGGGCCCTATCGCGTCACACGCTACAACCTCGCCCCGGCGGTCGCGATCGACGGCGACACCGCGCCGGGCTTCTCGTCGGGCCAGTCGCTGGTGACGATGGAGAAGGTCGCGAGCGAAGCGCTGTCGCGCGGCTACGACTTCGAGTGGACCGGCATCGCCTACCAGCAGAAGTACGCCGGCAATACCGCCGTGCTGGTCTTCGCGCTCGCGGTCCTGCTCGTCTTCCTCGTGCTCGCCGCGCAGTACGAGAGCCTGGTCATGCCGCTGGCGATCATCCTGATCGTGCCGATGTGCCTGCTGGCGGCGATGATCGGGGTCAACCTGATGGGCATGGACAACAACGTGCTGACCCAGATCGGCCTCGTCGTGCTGATCGCGCTGGCGGCGAAGAACGCGATCCTGATCGTCGAGTTCGCCCGCCAGGGCGAGGAGCATGGCCTGACCCCGGCGCAAGCCGCGGTCCAGGCCGCGCGCACCCGCCTGCGGCCGATCCTGATGACCAGCTTCGCCTTCATCCTCGGCTCGGTGCCGCTGGTGATCGCGACCGGCGCGGGCGCCGAGCTGCGCCAGGCGCTCGGCACCGCGGTGTGCTTCGGCATGCTCGGGGTGACCGGCTTCGGGCTCGTGTTCACGCCGACGTTCTACGTCGTCAGCCGCAGCCTCGGCGAGCGCATCGCCCGGCTGCGCGACAGCTGGCGGCCCGCCACTCCCCACTCGATCCCTGCCGAATAGGTGTAGGCATGACTTATCGCGCTCTTACTCTCGCCACCCTTTCCGCGCTCGCCCTTTCGGGGTGCGCGGTGGGGCCGGACTACGTCGCAACAGCCCCCCGTCCCGCGTCGTCCGGTCCCTTCCTTGCCGCCGGCGCGCCACCGGTCTCGCCGAGCCCGCTGCCGGCCGACTGGTGGCGGCTGTACGACGACCCGGTGCTCGACGGCCTCGTCGCCGATGCGCTCGCCGCGAACACCGACGTGCGCCAGGCCACGGCGCGGATCGAGCGGGCCCGTGCCGGCCTGCGCGGCGCCAAGTCCGACCGGCTGCCGCAGACCGCGATCGGTGCCAGCGGGACCTATGCCCGCCAGGCCGAAAGCCAGGTCGCGCCCGGCGCCGACCGCGAAGGCTCGAGCTACGATGCCTCGCTCGAGGTCAGCTACGAGCTCGACCTGTTCGGCCGCGTGAGCCGCTCGGTCGAGGCAGCGCGCGCCGACCTCGCGTCGAGCCAGGCCGACGCCGACGCGGTGCGGGTGATCGTGGTCGCCGACACCACCCGCGCCTATGCCGACGCCGCCTCGGGCGCGGCGCAACTGCGCGTGGCGCGCGAGATCGTCGCCTTGCTCGACCAGTCGCTGGCGTTGACCGCGCGGCGCCATGACGCCGGTCTCGAGACCGGCCTCGCCGTGGCGCAGATCGGCGCCTTGCGCGAACAGCGCGCCGCGGAGATCCCGGCGCTCGAAGCCGCGCGCCAGGCGGCGCTGTTCCGCCTCGCCACGCTGACCGGCCGCGCCCCGGCCGAGCTCCCGGCGATCGCCGGCGAGCGCAGCATCGGCCTCGAGATCACCCAGCCGATCCCGGTCGGCGACGGCACCGCGCTGCTTGCCCGGCGTCCAGACATCCGCGCCGCCGAGCGTCGGCTGGCGGCCGACACGGCGCGGATCGGCGTCGCCACGGCCGACCTCTATCCGCGCATCACGCTCGGGGCCGCGATCGGCTCCGCCGGACCGGATCTCGGAGATATCTTCACCGGTGGGCCGCTGCGCTTCCTGCTCGGTCCGCTGCTGAACTGGGCCTTCCCCAACCAGGAGCCCGCCCGCGCGCGGATTGCCGCGGCCGAGGCGGACACGCAGGAATCGCTCGCCGCGTTCGACGGCACCGTGCTGCTGGCGCTCGAGGAAACCGAGACCGCGCTGTCGAGCTATGCCCGTGCGCTCGAGCGCCGCGCGGCGCTGCAGGCGGCCAGCGAGCAGGCCGAGCGGGCTGCGCGCATCACCCGCGCGCAGCAGCGCGAGGGGGCGATCAACTCGCTCGACCGCCTCGACGCCGAACGCACGCTGGCCGAGGCGCGCGCGCAGCTCGCCGCGCAGGATGCAGCCGTGTCGCGCGCGCAGATCGACCTGTTCAGGGCGCTCGGCGGAGGATGGTCGGGCGCCGCCGGCCAGGTGTAGCCGGCGGCGCGGTCTGGCGATGTGGGACCTCGTAGCGCCCCCGCGGAGCCGGATCAGCGAAGCTTGCGGCCTTCGGCGTCCCACACCTCGACCGGCCCCAGGTTGAGCGCGCGGATCTTCTGCTCGGTCGCGGCGAGGTCGCCGACGACCACCCAGGTGAGCGCGTCCGGGTCGAGCAGCGCGTCGGCGGTCGCGGTCACCCCTGCGGGCGTGAGCGCCTCGTACTTCGCCGGCAGCGTGGTGATCCAGTCGTAGGGCCGCTCGAAGCGGTTCACGTACTGCAGGTAGCCGACCAGCGCCTGGTTGGTCTCGAACTGGCCGGGCAACGCGAGGACCTGGCCTTTCGAAAGCAGCGCCAGCTCTTCGATGGTCGCGGGGCGATCGTGGCGAATTCCGCGGATTTCGCCGTTGATCTCGGCGAGCGCCTCGGCGGTCTTGTCGGTCTGCACGCTGGTGGCGACCGTGAAGGCGCGCGGCCCGCGCGTGTCGCCGACCCCGCTGCTCGCACCGTAGGTCCAGCCCTTGTCCTCACGCAGGTTCATGTTGAGCCGCGAGGTGAAGCTGCCGCCGAGCACGTCGCTCACCGCACCGATGTCGAAATCGCGCGGATCGAGCGTCGAGGGCATGATCTCGCCGACGCGGATCACCGACTGGATCGCGCCCGGCTTGTCGATCAGGATCACGCGCGGCGCCGTGCGCGTGGCAATCGCATCGAGCGTCTTGGTCCCCTTGGCCCGTGCGGGCGCCTGCCAGTCGCCGAACGCCTTTTCGAGCGCAGCGACGAACGTCGTGAAGTCGGTGTCGCCGGCGGCGTAGATCACCGCGTTGTCGGGCCGGATCCAGCTCTCGTGGAACGCGACCACGTCGTCGCGGCTGATCGACTGCAGCGTCTCCGCGCGGCCGGAAAGCCGCAGGCCATACGCATGGCTCTCGCCATAGAGCAGGTTGCTGAAGGTGCGCTGCGCGATGTCGTTGGGCTCGGCCAGCGACTGCGAAAGCTGCGACAGCTGCAGCGCCCGATCGCGCTCGAGGTCCGCCGGGCGGAAGCCGGGGTTGCGGATGTAATCGGCCCACAAGGCGATCGAGTCCGGCAAGGCGCGGCTCAGCGCCGACAGCGCGAAGTTGGTCGTGTCGGCGTCGCCGTAACCCATGATGCGCGCGCCGAGCATGGCCTGGCGGTCGGCCAGCGCCTGCGAGGTCAGTGTGCGCGTGCCTTCGTCCATCAGGCCGAGGGTGAACGTCTGCAGCCCGTCCTTCATGTGCTGCTCGGCCGCCTGGCCGGCGTCGAACGCCATGACCATGTCGACCGCCGGCGTCCCGCGGCGCTCGGACAGGACGACGCGGATGCCGTTGGACAGCCTGGCCTCGTGCAGCACGGGCAGCGCGAGGTCCGGCGAGGGCCCGAGCGGCGGAAGGGTCGTGCGGTCGGCGGCGTCGGCGGTGACGGTGTGATCGCCGAACGGCAGCACGGTCAGGCGGTACGACGGCCTGGTCAGCCAGTCGTTCGACACCGCCAGCACCTCGCGGCCGGCGAGCGCGCCGAACTTGCGCTCGTCCTCGAGGTACTGGCCCGGGTTGTCGCTGAACAGCGCGCCATCGGACAGCGCCATGGCCTGGACGTAGATCGATTCCATCATCCGGACCATGTCGCCGTAGGAGGTCGCCTTGGCGCGCGCGAGCTCGGCTTCGGTCGGGCCGCGCTTGACGAACTCGGTTAGCACCTCGCGAACAGCGGCATCGGCCACGTCCGGATCGACGCCGTCCTTGAGCCGCACGTCGATCGAGAAGATCCCGGCGACGGCCATGGCCTGGTAGTTCGCGCTCGCCGAGCTGGCGATCTGCCGCTCCTGCACCAGCGCCTGGTACAGGCGCGAGCTCTTGCCGCGCCCGAGCACGTGCGCCGCCATCTTCAACGCTTCGGCTTCGGTCGAACCTTGCCCGGGGACCGGCCAGGTCCAGGCGATCGCGGTCTGCGGCACGTTGTCGTGCATGACCTCGGTCTTGTCGCGGTCGAGCGTGGGTACCCAGGCGGTCACGCGCGTGGTCGGCGGGCCGGCCGGGATGCTGCCGAAGTACTTGGTCACCAGCGCCCTGGCCGTCTCCGGCGTCACGTCGCCGGACAGCGTCACCACCGCGTTGGCGGCGCCGTAGTACTGGCCGAACCAGGCCTGGACATCCTCGAGCGAGGCCGCGGACAAGTCCTCCATCGAGCCGATCGTCGAGTGGTAGTAGGGGTGGTTCTCGGGGAACATGCCCTCGGCCTCGCGCTGGTCCATCAGCGCGTAGGGCTGGTTCTCGTACGTGCGCTTCTCGTTCTGCACGACCGCGCGCTGTTCATCGAGCTTGGCCTGGGTGATCGCGCCGACCATGTAGCCCATGCGGTCCGATTCCAACCACAGCACGCGCTCGAGCCCGCCCGTGGGGACGATCTCGTAGTAATAGGTCTGGTCGAGCGAGGTCGCACCGTTGACCCCTGACGCGCCGATCTCCTGCAGCGGCGGGAAGTACTCCTTGTCGTGGTGCTCCGAGCCGTTGAACATCAGGTGCTCGTAGAGATGGGCGAAACCCGACTTGCCGCGCGGCTCGTTGGCCGAGCCCACGCGGTACCACACCGCGACCGCGACCTTGGGGGTCTTGTGATCCTCGTGGACGATCACCCTGAGCCCGTTGGGCAGGGTGAACTGCTCGTAAGGCACCGGCTCGTCGGCGGCCACGGCAGGCGCCTGGCCGAAAGCAAACGCGAGCGCGGCGGTCGCGAGCAACAGCTTCGTGCGATTCATGAAATCCTCGTTCGTGGTGGCCGGCGCCTCCGGGACCTGGAGAACGCCGGCCGTGGGAAACCGCGCGGGCGGTCAGAAGGTCGCGGAAAGGCCGATCTTGAACCTGCGGCCGCCGAGGTAGGTGGCGCGCGAATAGAAGCCGCCGACGGTTTCCTGGACATCGGGGCCGTCGGTGCCCTTGAGCAGGTCGGACGCTTCGAAGAAGATCCGCAGGTTGCCGAAGTCCGGGTAGAGGTAATACTCGCCGCGGAAGTCGAGCGTGCCGATATCCTCGCTGTAGACGCTGAGGCCGCGCGGCTGGAACACGGCAAGGCTCTGCGACTGGAAGGTGTAGGCCAGCGTCGCGTCGAAACCGTACTTGTTGTAGGTCAGCGCCGCCGTGCCCGAGTGCTTCGGCTGCTGGTAGAACGGCACTCCCGAGAACTCGTACACCTCCTCGCCCGGCGGCGCGAAGACCCAGGTGTACTGCTGGGTGCGCGAGCTGTGCGTGTAGGTGTAGTTGGCGAACACCCCGAGCCCGCCCCACGCGCCGGGCAGGAAGTCGAAGCGCCGTTCGATCTGCCCCTCGATACCCCAGATCTCGGCCTTGTGCTGGCTGTTGATCGGCTGGCCGCCGTTGATGAACACGTTCTCCGGGTGCGCCGGGTCGAAGTACGGTGCCCCCTGGAAATACGGGTGATCGGGCAGGGTCACATTGGCGAGGTTCGCCGGGCCGTTGGTCTGGTTGGCCTGCAGCAGGTTGTCGATCCGCTTGTAGAAGGTCGACAGCTTCATGATGCCGATCCCGCTGTAGTATTCGGCGCTCAGGTCGAAGTTGTGCGTGGTCGCCTGCTTGAGGTTGGGATTGCCCGACGAGACCTGCAGCACCGGCTTGACGCCCTCCGGCCCCGGGATCGGGATGTTGATGAACGAGATTCGGGTCTGCGTCGAAAGCTGGGCGATCGCCGGGCGCGCGACCGACATGAAGTAGCCGCCGCGGAAGATCAGGTTGTCGCTCTCGCGATAGTTGAACAGCACGCGCGGCAGGAAATCCTCCGAACGCGCGTGCTCGGTCACCAGCGTGGTGAACTCGTTCTGGAAATCGAGGTCGACGCCGAAGCCGCCGCCGTTCTCGGGCAGGATCGGCCCGATGTAGACCGGGAACATCAGGTTCTTCGCGCTGAGGTTGGTCCGGTTGTAGCGGACCCCGCCGATCACCTCGAGCTTGCCGAACTGCAGCTGCGCCTGGAGGTAGGCCGCGAGGTTCTCCTCCTTGGTCGACTGCTCGTCCTGGCCCGGCGGCGGGTCGATCGGCATCAGCGTGAGATCGGGATGGGCCGCGAGGTAATCGTCGATGTTGTCGAGGAACTCGACCAGCGTGCGCTCGCTCATCGCCTCGAAGCCCGGGATGCTCACGCCGATCCGGTCGAAATCGATCGGCTCGAAGGCGAGCCCGAGCGAGGCCACCGTCGCCCCGCCGCCGAACTGGGTGCGCACGAGGTCGCTCTCGAACGTGGTGCGTTCGTAGTGGACACCCGCCTCGATGTTCTTGAGGACCCCCGCATCGACGTCCCAGCGCGAGCTGAAGCTCGCGGTGTAGCGGTCGTTGCGGCCGATCGAGGTATCGATGTAGCCGGTGCCGTTATCGATCGCGTAGCTCGACGGATCGTTGATCAGCGCCCAGCCGGCGTCGCTCAGCAGCGGCAGCGGGATCCCGTCGCCGCTGCGGGGCGCGAACGGGGCGATGATATAGCCGAGCTCCGGATTCATCGCCTCGGGAAGGAAGTACGAAGCCTGCGCGTCGGCGTCGGGCATGCGCAAGTCCAGCCGCGTGTTGCGCGCATGCCGCTCGGTGCCGTGCGCGTAGCCGAGCAGGTAGTTGAAGGTGAACTTGCCGAACGTGGACTTGCCGTTGAAGGCATAAGTGTCGGTGACGGTCTTGGCGTTGGGATCGTAGAAGTACTGCTGCTGGCGCTGCAGCGGCGCGTCGCCCGCCGCGAGGCTGAGATGGAGCGCGGAGACCGCCTCACCGCCCGGAACGTCGGCATATTCGACATTGGCGCCGAACAGGTCGGTCAGCGAGTAGGTCGTGCGCTCGGCCTCGGCATGCTGGAAGTCGAACTTCAGGTTGGTGTGATCGGCGACCTGCCATTCGGCCGAGAGCGTGGCCGCCAAGGTCTCCTGTTCGGCGTGGTTGAAGCTGGACTCAAGCTGATAGGGATAAGCCTGGTCGTCACCCGCGACGAACGGAAACGTGGCGCGGGGGTCGACCGCGTCTCCCGATTCCAGTGTCGGCAGGCCGTCGGCGTCCGCCGGCAGGAACGCGCCGAACTTCATCACCGTGTTGTACGAGATGTTGCGGACCGCGTTGTTGCGGTACTGGACCGAGGCGCTGAGGCCGAAGTTGTCGTCGGCGCCGAAGCGACCGGCGACCGTGCCGGAGACCAGATAGTCCTCGGCGAACCCGTCGGGCGCGCCGCCGCCTTCAACCTGCAGGCTGGCGTAGCGGTGCGGCCGGTTGAGCGGCGAGAGCGTCTCGATCTCGATCAGGCCACCGGTCCCGGCGCTGTCCTGGCTCGGCAGCAGGCTCTTGTTGATGGTGATCTTGCTGACCGAATCCGCGAGCAGGTTGCTCAGGTCCGGCGAGCGGCCGACGCCGTTGCCGACCGGCAGGTTGAGGCCGTTGAGCTTGACCGCGTTCATGTCGGGCTCGAGCCCGCGGACGATCACGTTGGTGCCGTCGCCGGTCATCGGGTCGCGCTGGAACGAGACGCCGGGCACGCGCCGCAGCGCATCGGAAAAGGTCGTGCCGGTGAAGTTGCCGAGATCGTCGGCCGAGACGACCTCGGCGTTGTTGCGCGCCGTGCGCTGCAGGTTGAGCGCGTTCGCGCGCGCGCTGCGCGTGCCGTAGACGAGGATCTCGGAGCCTGCGCCGCCGGGTTTCTGCATCGCGAGCTCGATGCTGGTGGGCGTGCCGGGTGCGACGACGATTTGCTCGCGGATCGTCTCGAAGCCGAGGAACGAGATTTCGAGCGTGTAGACGCCCGGCGCGAGGTCCGGAAAGCGGAACGCGCCGAGGTCGTCGGCCTTGGTGGTCTGGCCGGTCTCGACGATCCGCACCAACGCGCCGGCGATGTTGCGGTTGCCGTCGGCCTGCTCGACGTGGCCGCGGATCTCGCCGCCGCCGGCACGATCCGCCCCCGCCGGGGCATCCGCCGCGGCGCCGGTCGCACCCACCACGAACGACCCGCCGCTGGTGATGGTCAGCGAAAGGCCCGAGCCCTGCAGCAGGCGGCGGTAGGCTGCCGCAGCGCTGAAATCGCCTTTGAGCGCCCGTGCCGTCTTCCCGCGCACCGCGGCTTCGGAAAACACGATGTTCGAGCCGGTCTGCGTCGCCACCGCGTGCAGCGACCGCTCGAGCGTCTGAGCCGGGAGATTGAACGAGAAGCTGGCCTGGTCTTGCGCCATCGCGGGCGCCGCGAGGGCCCACATCGTCGCGCCGCAAGCCATCAACATGGATCTGGATGCCATTGATCGTCCCTGGTTCGAGCGCGCGGGACGCGTGCCCCCTCATCCGGCTAGACGATGCTGCAGTGCGAAACCGACATCGCGCGAAACAAAAATGTCACCTCGAAAGACCGGTGAAAGATTTCACCGGGCGATGACGACCTCGTCGCTCCCGCGATCGACCCGCAGCCCGTGCAATGCCGCGATTGCCGTGGCGAACTCGACGGTGTCGTTGGTGGCGAACACCCCCGAGACGCGCAGCGACGCGAGCCGCGGATCGCCGAGCATGACATGGGGCCCGCCGTAGCGGTTGAGCTCGGCGACTGCGGTCGACAGCGGCGTGTCCGAGAAGATCGCCTGTCCGCGCCGCCAGGCGGTTGCAGCCTCGATCGAAGGCCGATCGATCAGCAGCCCGGCATCGTCGCTGACGGTCAGCCGCTCGCCAGGTGCGAGAATGGCCTTCGAGGGTGCCCGCGCCCGCGGCACCGAATCGGTGACCGACACTTTGCCCTGGATCAGCGTCACGACCACGTCGTCGCGCGTCCGACGGACGATGAAGCTCGTACCCAGCGCCCGAACCCTGGTGCCGCCCGCGGTGACGACGAACGGCCGGCGCGGGTTCGGGGCGACCTCGAACATGGCCTCGCCCCGCTCGAGCGCCACGCTGCGCAGGTCTTCTGCATAGCGCACGTGGAGCTGCGTGTCGGTGTTGAGCGTGATCCGCGTGCCGTCGTCGAGCGTCGCCATCTGCTGTTCGCCGACAGCCGTCGTGAAGCCTCCCGGCCGGCCGAGCAACAGCGCTCCCCCGACCATGAGCAGCACCAGCAGACAGGCTGCCAGCGCAGGACCCCAGCGGGGTGTAGCCGGCGGCACGAACCGCCGCGCACGCGCCGGCCGGACTCGAGCGGCCGGCGCAGCCTCGGCGGGTCGGCGCAGCGCAGCGGCCGGGATCATGCCCCAGACCTCGGTGGCACGGTCGAACGCCCGGCGGTGCGCGGCATCGGCCTCGAGCCATTCCGCCAGGGCCGCTTCGGTTTCGCTGTTGCAATCGGGCGATTGCAGCCGCGCGATCCATGCGGCCGCTTCGGCGCTGGCCCGTTCCGGGCGGGGCGGACGCACGCTCACCATCCCGCCATCCAGTCCATCAACTGCAGTGTCGCCCGGGCCACCTGCTTTTCGACCGCGGCGACCGTCATGTTCTCGGCCGCGGCGATCTCGGCATAGCTCATGTCGTCGAGCCGGCGCATCAGCAGGATCCGCCTGGTGCGTTCCGACAGACGCTCGAGTCCGGCCGCGGCATGACCGAGCCGCGCGCGCTGCTCCGCGATCTGCGCGGGGTCGGGCATCGTGTCGGCGATCGCCTGCACGTTGTCGAGCTCGACGAACGGCGCGCGCGCGCGGCGGCGGGCGCGGTCGATCGACAGGTTGACCGCTGCCGTGACCAGCACGGCCTCCTTCGAACGCGCGACGTGGGCGCGCTCGTACTGCTCCAGTTTCAGAAATGCCTCTTGCACGAGCTCGTCAGCATCCTCTTCCGAAACGCCCCGCCGAAGCACCACCCTTCTGGTTTTGGCCAGCATCTCCGCCAGGCTCGGCATGGTCGGTTTCGATCTCCTTTGGCTTCTAGACGCGCGAGGCCGGAAAACCCGACATCGCGCGCAACGAGGCGAGAATGGCGCGCCCGTGCAACGCGCCGCCCGCCACCCTACGGCCGCCTCTCGCAGCTTTTCAAGCAGCGATTCTTCGCATGTGCAGCACGCCAGCTTTACGCGGAGAAGTGCGCTTTTTCTGTCTTTCCAAACTGTCGGTTTTGCAGCGCAGCATCGTCTAGCGGGATGCGGGCGACATGCAGATCGCCGTGCAGATAGGAGGCATCCATGGCGCGTCTGAAGGTCAATCACGCTCACCACGAACACGGGGGCCACGCACCCCGATTCCGGCCCGACCGTCCCGCGGCCGCAACGCCCGAGAGCGAACCCACGCCTTACCTGCTCGAGGACTCCGCGGGCTTCGACAGTTGGCGCGGCAAGCCGATCTTGAGCCAGCAGCAGGTCATCGCCCAGCTCGACACCGGCGCGAAGCTCGAGGGCCGGACGATCACCTTCGGCTTCCTCGAGACCCTTCCAACCAGCCAGGGCGGCAGCATTCCCGGCGAGTACCCAGGCTTCTCGCCCTTCAGCGAGGCGCAGCGGGTCGCCACGGCGCAGGCGATGGCGCTGTGGGACGATCTCGTCCCGCTGCACTTCGTCGAGAAGCATGGCAACGGCGGCAGCGCGGACATCGTGCTCGCCAACACGACCACCGGCCCGCAAATCGCCTGGGCGACTTATCCTTCGTCCGACGGCGATCCGCGCACGCCGCAAAGCAACGTGTGGGTCAATCCGGGGCCAGAAGCGGGTAACGGTGCCCTCGGTTACGGTCTGTTCGGCAGCTACACCCTGACTCACGAGCTCGGCCACTCGCTGGGGCTCAGCCATCCGGGCGACTACAACAACGGCTCCGACGACGACGGCGACGGAGCCGTCGATCCGATCAGCTACGAGATCGACGCGAGCTACGCGCAGGACTCGCGGCAGTTCACCGTCATGTCCTACTTCGAGGACGATGAAACCGGCGGCGGCGAGACGTGGAACTCGGCGCTGCCGGTCATGTACACTCCGCAGACTCCGCTGCTGCACGATATCCTGGCGATCCAGGCGAAGTACGGCGCCGATCCGACGACGCGCGCGTGCGACACCGTCTACTTCGCCAACTCGACCGCCGGCAATGCGGTCTACGACCTCGCGCAGAACCCGTTTCCGTACCTCTGCGTCTATGACGCCGGCGGTAACGACACGTTCGATTTCTCGACCGCCAACCTCGGCGTCTTCCTCGACTTGCGCCCGGGCGCGTTCAGCTCTGCGACGCAAGGCTACCTGACGCTCGACGAAGCCAATGCCTTGCGCGAGACGGCCAACTGGCAGGGCGGTCCGTGGGACGCGGCGGGCTACGAGGGCTGGCTCGGCTTCGCGCTCTCGCGCAATGCGGGCGCCGTCGAGGCCGACACCGGCATCGCAGGGATCGACACGGCCATCTCGCGCAACGTCTCGATCGCCTACAACACCCTGATCGAGAACGCGATCGGCGGTTCGGCGCGCGACTATCTCCTCGGCAACGACGTCGCCAACGTGCTCAAGGGCAACGCCGGCGACGACGTGCTCAACGGCCTCGCCGGCAACGACCAGCTGTGGGGCGGCGCCGGCGCCGACGAGTTCCGCTTCTTCGACGGAAGCGGCAACGACACGATCCGCGACTTCGCCTCGGGCACCGACACGATCCACCTGACCGAAATCGACGCCGACACCCGCACCGCCGGCGATCAGGCCTTCCACTTCGTCGGGGGCGCCGCCTTCAGCCGGAGCGCCGGCGAACTGCGCAGCTACGCGAACGGCGGCGGGCACTTCCTCGCCGGCGACGTCAACGG
>CBHWED010000074.1:0-13182 GCA_966112795.1 uncultured bacterium | reverse complement strand
GGGCATCTGGCGGAGAGGGTGGGATTCGAACCCACGTTACGGTTGCCCGTAAACCGCATTTCGAGTGCGGCGCATTCGACCTCTCTGCCACCTCTCCGCTTCAAGGTGCGAGGGCGC
The DNA here is from genome assembly GCA_966112795.1 of uncultured bacterium. Lineage (GTDB taxonomy): Bacteria > Pseudomonadota > Alphaproteobacteria > Sphingomonadales > Sphingomonadaceae > Croceibacterium_A. Next base: position 13,065 of record CBHWED010000074.1, on the reverse strand, counting down.
GCGAGGCGCCCGGTCGGTTGGAAGCGGGGCCGTTAGCCGAAGCTCGGGGGCTTGCCAAGCCCCCGGCAATGCGCAAATGGGCCGCCGCTGGGGATTGCCACGGCGGGAACCTTGCCTCTCGCCCGGACTATTCATATCTGAGCATCATGGAAGTATCCGAATTCTATTCGCCGCAAGCCGGCCGCAGGATCGAAGCGCCGCGTCATGCGGAAGCACGCTTCGCGATCGGCGACGTCGTGCGTCACAAGACGTTCGACTTCCGCGGCGTCGTGTTCGACATCGATCCGGTCTTCGCCAACAGCGAGGAGTGGTACGAGGCGATCCCGGCGGAACTGCGCCCGCGCAGGGACCAGCCGTTCTACCACCTGCTCGCCGAGAACGAGGAATCGTCGTACGTCGCCTACGTCAGCCAGCAGAACCTGCTCGACGACGGTGCCGGCGGTCCGATCGACCATCCGAGCGTGACCCAGCTGTTCGACGACTTCCGCGGCGGCCGCTACCGCCTGCGCCGCAGCCTGACCCACTAAGACCTTCAGCGGTTCGCAACGGTTCCGTGCGACAAGGCGTCGCATGGACCTTGCAGGGCTTGAACCAGATCCGCTCCAGTTGGCCATGCAGCGCGAATTGCGCTCCGGCGAGCGCGTGCTGTGGACCGGGCGGCCGCTGGCCCGGGTGGCCTGGAGCGGGCTCGCAGTCTGGATCTTCGCCGTGCCGTGGACCGCATTCTCGGTCTTCTGGACGGTCATGGCGTTCGCGGGAGCACAGGCGTTCGAGGAGGCCGGCCCGCTCGGCTATGCCTTCCCGCTGTTCGGCACCCCCTTCATCGTGATCGGCCTCGGCATGCTGTCGGTGCCGTTCCTCCCGTTGTTCGGCGCGAGCCGGACGCTGTTCGCGGTTACCGACCAGCGCCTGGTGCGGATCTTTCGCGGCCCGCGCCTCAGGACCCAGTCGATCCCCGGGGACCGCGTCGGCGAGATCGACCGCAGCGAACGCCGCGACGGCAGCGGGACGCTCAGGATCGTCATCGGCAGCCATATCGACAGCGACGGCGACCGGCGGACCGATCACTTCTCGATCGGCGAGGTCGAAAACGTGATGGCGGTCGAAACCCGCGTACGCGAGCTGTCCGAGCGGACCCGGCGGGGCGTGCCTAGCTCTTGATCTTCCACCCGCTCTTGAGCACGCGGTAGGTCACCCAGCCGAGCACGAGATTGAGCAGGCCGACGCCGACCGCTGCGCCGATCACCGCGCCGTTGGTGTTGCCGATGTCGCTTTCGCCGATGAAGCCGAAGCGGAAGCCCGAGATCATGTAGAAGAACGGGTTCGCCCGGCTGATCGACTGGAACGCCGGCGCGAGGTTGTGGATCACGTAGAACGTGCCCGAGAGCAGCGACAGCGGGGCGACGATGAAGTTGGTCACCGCTGCGGCGTGATCGAACTTCTCGGCCCACAGGCTGGTCAGAAGGCCCATCAGCGAGAGCATCAGCGATCCCATGAGGCCGAACCAGACGATCGCCCACGGATGCGCGGCCATCATGTCGATCCCCGGCCAGAGCGCCATCGCCAGAGCCACGGCGACGCCGACCATGATCGCGCGGGTCATCGCCGCGCCGACGATACCGATCATCAGCTCGGCTTCGGTCAGCGGCGGCATCAGCAGGTCGACGATCGTGCCCTGGAGCTTGCCCGCGAGCAAAGAGAAGCTCGAGTTGGCGAAGGCGTTCTGCATCATGCCCATCATGATCAGGCCGGGCGCAACGAAGGTCGCAAAGTTCACGCCGAGCACCACCCGCCCGCCACGCCCCATCGCGACCGAAAAGATGACCAGGAAAAGCAGCGTGGTGACCGCGGGCGCCCAGACCGTCTGCGTCTGGACCTTGAGAAACCGCCGCACCTCCTTCATATAGAGGCTCCACAGCCCGATCCGGTTGAAACCCGTGATCAGCGGCTGCCCCTTGGGCGGAAACCTGCGTCCCGAACTCGTGGGGTCGACGAATTCTTGCGGCTTGCCGGAACTGTCCGGTACGGCGGCTGGGGCTTGATCGGCCATGCGGGGCGACTATCGAGCGCAGGGAGTGCTGGCAAGACCATGTCGGCCCCGCCCGTCCGACGAACAGATGGATACCGAATGAGCTGGACCGACGAACGTATCGCGATGCTGACCAAGATGTGGGAAAGCGGCGCGACCGCGAGCCAGATCGCCGACGAGCTCGGCGGCGTCTCGCGCAATGCGGTGATCGGCAAGGCGCACCGTCTCGGACTCAAGGCGCGCCCCTCGCCGGTCAAGGCCAACGAACCCAAGCCGGCGCCGCGCGCGAAGGAAGCCGAAGCGAAGAGCACGCCCAAGCCCCCGCCGCCGCGCCCGAGCGCCAAGGCGCCCGAACCCGAGGTCGCCGAAGAACCCGAGGCGTTCGAGGACGAGGAAGACGAGGACGAAGTCACCGCGACTCCCGCCGCGACAAGCCAGCCGCTGCCCAATCCGGTGCAGGACGTTCCGCGCGTGGTTTCGGTCGGTCCGGGCGGCTTCCTGCGCCAGGGCCCCGGCGACCAGCAGGCGCCGATTCCGCCGGCGCCGCCGCGCCGCCTGGTGCCTGCCAAGCCGAGCGCCGAGATCGCCGACAAGACCAGCCTGCTCGACCTCAACGATCGCGTGTGCCGCTGGCCGATGGGCCACCCGGGCGAGCCCGACTTCCACTTCTGCGGCGAGAAGGTGAACCCCGGGTTCCCGTACTGTGTCGAGCACTGCGGCCGGGCCTACCAGGCGCAGCTGCCGCGCGGCGCGCGCCGGCCTCCGCCGCCGCTGCCGTTCGGCGGGCCGCGGGTGCGCTAAGCGCCCGCGCCGCCGGCGCGAATACCCTCGTCCCGTAGCGCCAGCCGCGAGGCCGGCGGGATCTGGCGATCGACGATCAGCGCCGAGGCCGAGACGAGCACCGCGCCGACCGACAGGACCGCGAAGAACGGCACCACGCTGCCGGCGCCCACGTCGAGCAGCGTTCCGCCGAAGAATGTCGCCGCGACCGCGCCGATGCGCCCGATGAAGATACCGAAGCCGATCCCGGCCGAGCGGCACGACGGCGGGTAGGCGTGGGTCATGATCGCATACATGCTGGCGATCGCCGCGCTGAAGAGCGCCGCAGCGAGGCCCACGAGCGCGACCACCGTGGTCACGTCGCTGGCGCCCGGCACCTCGGGCATTCGTTCGATCACCACGGCGAGCGCGACCAGCGTCGCCAGCAGAGTCGCGCTGAGCGCCAGCACCAGCGCGCGGGAGCCGATCCAGCGCACCAGCAGCCCGGTGGCGATCGAGGCGACCACCGAGGTGATTCCGCCCACCGAGACCGCGTAGGATGCATCGGCGAAGCTGAACCCTTGCGCGGTCAGCATGGTCGTCGTCCAGCTGAGCATCGCGTAAGCGACCAGCGCCGCCGCCGCGAACGACGTGCCCACGCCGATATTGAGCTTGAGGTTGCTGCGGTCGAGCACGCGCACCGCTGAACCGTTCGCGGCTACCTCGTGGTGTTCGGGAACGAGCTCGACATCCTCGAACAGGACCTTGCGCGCCGCGCGTTGCGCCGCCTCGCGCTTCCCCCGGGCGATCAGGAACGACGGGCTGTCGCGCAGCGCCACGAGGATCACCACGACCACCAGCAGCGTCGCCGCGCCGAGCGCGACGAAGGTTCCGCGCCACTCGTAGGCCTCGATCATCGCCGGCGCGATCGCCGCGACGACGAAGCCGCCCGCGGGCGTGCCGACCGACAGTGTGGTCACCGCGATCGGGCGCCAGCGGTCGGGCAGCCACTCGCTCGCCAGCGCGATCGCGTTGGCATAAGCGGAACCGAATCCGAGCCCGCCGATCAGCCGCCAGAAGGCCATCTGCCAGACGTCCGCCGCCTGGCTTGCGCCGATCGTCGCCAGGCTGAACACCAGCGCGGCGATCGCCAGCGACCAGCGCCGGCCGATCGTGTCGCCGAGCCAGCCGCCGCCCCACGAGCCGAGCCCGAAGCCGACCAGCGCCGCGCTCATCGCCACGCCGAACGTGCCGCGGTCGACGCCGAAGTCCTCGATCACCTTGGGCGCGACGATCCCGAGAAGCTGCGCGTCGATGCCGTCGGCGACGAGCACCAGCATGCAGATCAGGAAGGTAACCCACTGGAACGCGCGCAGCGGCACGCGGTCCATCGCTTCGCTGAATGATACCGCCACGCTATCCTCCCCAATGTGTTTTGCCGGGGGATGCCATGCGCGGCGAGCGTGGGAAAGCGCGAATGCCGAAGTCCGTCTAGGCTCCGGCCGCCGGCGCCTGTTCGCCCACCGGCCGGGCCTTGCCATCGCGCAAGTCCGGCTCGAGGATCGCCGCGGCCTCGATCCGCTCGAGTCCGCGCTGCGCGGCGGCATAGCGCTGCGCGTCGGCGATCCAGTCGGATGCGCGGTCGGCGTTGGGCAGGTTGCGGATCTCGGCGATGGCCGCCTCGGTGCGGCCGCTTTCGAGGAACAGCCGCGCCCGCTCGAGCCGCCGCTCGGGGGCCGGCGACGGCGCACCCTCGCGCCGCACGACGAACAGCTGCCCCATCTCGCGCTGCAGCCAGGCGAATGTTCCCTCGCGCGCCGCGCCTTGGCCAAGCTCGGGCGCCAGTCCGTCGAGCCGCGCGAGCAACTGGTCGAGGGTGACACTATCGCGCTCGACAGCCAGCACCGCCTGCACCGCATCCGGCTCGGCCGCGCCAAAGCGCATGCGCAATTGGTCGGCCAGGTAACCGAGGCGATCGCCGCGCTCGATCGCGCGGCGCGAAGCGAAGGCGATCAGCAGCCCTTCGGCGCGCGCCGCATTGCCCGCCGCAGCGTCGGCCTGCACGTCGAGCCGCGCGAGCCTTTGCTCCATCTCGGCGATTCGCTGGTCGAGCTCGCCCTGCTGGCCGACGAATTCGGCGACCTCGGCCGCGTTGTTGCCCGGGCCGGTCGCCGGAGCGGCCTGCTCGGTCTTGATCGACAGCAGCTCGGGCACCGCCACATCACCCTGCCGAAGCAGAAGCCAGCCGGAAATCCCGCCGAGCAGGAAAGCGCCGAACACGGTAATCGCGATCGCACGCCACGGGCTCGGACGCCGGGCCGTGGTTTGCGTGCGGTAGGGAAAGTCGTCGTCCATAGCGTCCTTTTGCGACCTCGGGCGCGCCTCTGCGGACGTTTCGCCTTACCCTCGGGGCAGCTCATGGCACATGTCGCCGGCCAAAGCCAACAGCGCGGCATCACGCGGCTGGGCCGCAGACCGGCAGTCACGCCAGCCCTCGCCCGCCGCGTCGGCGATCCGGCTCCCGAGCGCGGCGAGCGCAATCGCGGCGCGCGGAACACCCAGCCGGTCGCATTCCCCGCCGAAGTGCCGCGCTGCCGCTGCCGAGTGCAACAGCACCAGCGCCCCGCCGCGCAGGCGCTCGGCAAGGGCTTCGGGCATCGCCAGCGCGGCGGTGCGGTAGGTGATGCGTGTCTCGATCATGATCCCGAGCGGGCGCCGCAGCGCAATATGCTCCTCGCCGGTCGGGCGTAGCAGCGTTAGCGGAGCGCGCAGCGTATCGAGCAGCGCCTGGAGGTCGCTGCCGCCCGTGGCTGCGACGTCGAAGCCGGCTGCTTCGGCTGCGGCAGCGGTCGCCCGGCCGACCGCGTAAGCGCGCTTGCCGCGGAACGCTTCCAGCGCCGGACCGGCCTGGCGCACGGCATTGGCGCTGCCGAGCAGCAGCCCATCGATCGAGTCGGTCGACGGCGGGTCCCACGCGAGCGGATGCACTTCGAACAGCGGCCATGGCTCGACGGGAAGACCGGCCTTGCGCCCGCGCGCGACCGTCGCCGAGCAGCCCGGCTCCGGACGGATGGCGATGAGCGGCGCGCTCATCGCCGGCCGGCGAAGTGCCCGGCGATTCCCGGCGTGGCGCGGGCGAGAAGATCGTCGGCAAGGCGCGCTGGGCCGCTCGTATCGCCGGCGGCGAACGTCGCCATGCCGTCGATGCGCTCGGCACCGTCGGGGCTGAACAATGCGGCACGCATCGCCAACATCTCGCCGTGGACGTCGCACAGGACCGCCACCGGACTGTGGCAGCTGCCGCCGAGCGCGGCGAGCAGGGCCCGCTCGGCCATGACTTCGGCCCGACTCGGGGCATGGTCGATCGCGCCGAGCACGTCGCGCACGCGCGCGTCGTCGCTGCGGCATTCGACGGCGATCGCGCCTTGTGCCGGCGCCGGCAGCCACTCGCCCGGGTCGAGCGGATGCCCCACCCCGGTCTCGCCGAGCCGCGCAAGGCCCGCCGCGGCGAGAAAGGTCGCGTCGGCCTCGCCCGCGGCGAGCTTGGCCATGCGGGTGGCAACATTGCCGCGGAACATCACGACCTTGCAGTCGGGCCGCGCATGGAGCGCCTGCGCCGCGCGGCGCGGGGCGCTGGTGCCGATCGTCGCGCCTTGCGGCAGCGCCGCGAGGGTGGCCGCGCCGAGCAGCACGTCGCGCTTGTCGACGCGCGGCAGGATCGCGGCGAGCACCAGGCTCTCGGGGCGCAGCGTTTCGACGTCCTTGAGCGAGTGCACGGCCGCGTCGATCCGGCGCTCGGCGAGCCACTGGTCGAGCTCGCGGGTCCACAGCGCCTTGCCGCCAATGTCGGCCAGCGGACGGTCCTGCACCTTGTCGCCGCTGGCGACGACCGGAACCAGCTCGATCGCGTCCTCGCTCCAGCCATGCGCCGCGCAGAGCCGCGCGCGCGTCTCCTCGGCCTGGGCCATGGCCAGCGGCGAGCGACGGGTGCCGAGCTTGAGGACGGGTGCAGAGGTCATCGGGGTCCGCTTGCCCTAAATTCGAATTGCGTCCAGTGGAAGCGCCGGATGAGGCTGGTACTCGGCATCGAAAGCAGCTGCGACGAAACGGCCGCCGCACTGGTCGCAGGCGATCGCAGGATCCTCGCGCAGGCAATCGCCTCGCAGGACGACCGGCACGCGCCTTACGGCGGGGTGGTGCCCGAGATCGCCGCACGCGCCCATGCCGAGCGGTTGACGCCGCTCGTCCAGCGCGTGCTCGACGAGGCCGGTGTGTCGCTCGGCGACGTCGATGCCGTGGCGGCGACCGCCGGGCCGGGGCTGATCGGCGGGGTCATGGTCGGGCTGGTGACCGGCAAGGCGCTGGCGATGGCCGGCGATCACCCGCTGCTCGCGATCAACCACCTCGAGGGCCATGCGCTGAGCCCGCGGCTGGCCGACGCGGCGCTCGAGTTCCCCTACGCGCTGCTCCTGGTTTCCGGCGGACACTGCCAGGTGCTGCGGGTCGACGGCGTGGGCCGCTACCGCCGCTTCGCGACGACGATCGACGACGCGCTGGGCGAGGCGTTCGACAAGACCGCCAAGATCCTCGGGCTCGGCTTTCCCGGCGGCCCGGCGGTCGAACGGCTGGCGCGCGAGGGCAACCCGCGCGCGGTTCGCCTGCCCCGGCCGCTGCTCGGCAGCGCCGAGCCGCACTTCTCGTTCGCCGGACTCAAGAGCGCAGTGCTGCGGGCCAAGGACAGCGGCCTCCATGCGCCGGCCGACATTGCCGCGAGCTTCCAGCAGGCGGCGATCGACTGCATCCTCGATCGCACGGGCCGCGCGCTCGACGCGATGGGGCCGGTGACCGCGCTCGTGGTCGCCGGCGGCGTCGCCGCCAATGCCGGCGTCCGCGGCGCGCTCGAAGGGCTCGCGGCGACCCACAGCTTGCGCTTCGTCGCGCCGCCGCAAGCCTTGTGCACCGACAATGCGGCGATGATCGCCTGGGCCGGGCTCGAGCGCCTCGAGGCCGGCCTGCCCGCCGACCCGCTCGACGTTGCGGCTCGGCCGCGCTGGCCGCTCGATCCGCAGGCGGAAGCGGTGCGCGGCGCCGGGGTCAAGGCGTGAGCACGGTCGCCGTGATCGGCGCCGGGGCCTGGGGCACGGCGCTCGCGCAGATGCTCGCGGCAGATGGCCGCGAGGTCCTGCTGTGGGCGCGCGAGCCCGAGCTCGTTGACGAAATCAATACACGGCATAGCAACTCGCTGTTCCTGCCGTCGGCCCGGCTGGCGCCGACGATCTCGGCGACGAGCGAGCTCGCCGAGGTTGCGGGAAGCGCGATCCTGCTACTGGTCACGCCGGCCCAGCACCTGGCGGCGACGATGGCCCAGCTGCCCGCATTCCCGCGCGATCTCGTGCTCTGCAACAAGGGGATCGACGCCGCGACCGGCCGGACGATGTACGAAGTAGCGCACGAGGCCGCGCCGGGCAGCGACATCGCGGTGCTTTCCGGCCCGACCTTCGCGCACGAGGTCGCCGCCGGCTTGCCGACGGCGGTGACGCTTGCCTGCGGCGGCGGGCAAGTGCAGTGGCAGCGGCTCGCTCCGGCGATCGCGCGGCCGACGTTCCGGCCTTATTTCAGCGAAGACGTGGTCGGCGCCGAAGTGGGCGGGGCGGTCAAGAACGTGCTCGCGATCGCCTGCGGCGTGGTCGACGGCCTCGGCCTCGGCCAGAACGCCCGCGCGGCGCTGATCGCGCGCGGCTATGCCGAGATGCAGCGGTTCGGTGACGCGCTCGGCGCACAGCGCGAGACGCTCGCCGGGCTGTGCGGGCTCGGCGACCTGGTGCTGACCTGCTCGTCGACCTCGAGCCGCAACTTCTCGCTCGGCAAGGCGCTCGGCGAAGGGCAGGACCCGCAGGCGCTGATGAGCGACCGGCGCACCGTGGCCGAAGGCGCACACACCGCCCCGGTGCTGGCCGAGCTCGCCCGGCGTCATGGCGTCGAGATGCCGATCGTGGCCGCGGTCGGACGGCTGCTGGCGGGCGCTCCGGCGAAGGCCGTGGCCACCGAGCTGCTGACCAGGCCGCTCACCGCCGAAGGTCCGGCTGCGTGACCAGCCCGGGGTCGACCGAAACCCCCGGCGGCGATCTCGCGGCGCTGGCCAAGGGCGGCCGCACCAACTTCGTGGGTTTCCTGCTGCGGCTCGTCGCGCGGCTGCCGTTCCTGTTCATCGCCGGCCGCTACTACGGCCCCGAGGCGCTCGGTCGTTTCGCTTCGGCGCTGGTCGTGGTCGAGCTCTGCGCGCAGCTGTGCACCATGGGCGAGAAGCGCGGGCTCGCGCAGCGGCTGGCGGATCATGACGACGATCCTGGCCCGCTCGTCGCCGACGGCCTGTTCCTCGCGCTGCTGGTCGGCAGCGTGGCCGCGGCGGTGCTGTGGCTGGTTCCGGCGCCGATGTTCCCGAGCGGCGTCTACGGCGAGATCGACCGGCTGATCGTGCTGGCGATCCCGGCGCTGGCGATGACCGAGATCATGCTCGCCGCACAGGCCTATCGCTTCGACATCGGCGCCACTGTTCGCGCGCGCGCGATCGTCGAGCCGTGGACGATCTCGATCATGGCCGGCGCGCTGCTGCTGATCGGTGGCCACAGCGTGTCGGGCGCCGAGGGCGGGACGGGCTTCCTCGAAGACCTCGAAGGTCCGACTTACGGCTTGCCGCTGGCGTACCTTGTCTCGATCTATGCCGCGTTCCTGACCGCGGCGTGGCCGTTCATCAAGACCTACGGCCTGCCGCGCGACTGGCGGCCGCACCCGGTGCGCATGACCCAGCTCACCGTGCGCGGGCTGCCGCTCGCCGGCGCCGACGCGATCGAATGGGGCACGCGCCGGCTCGACATCTTCATCCTCGGCCTGTTCGCCGCGCCGAGCGCGGTCGGCGTCTATTACGTCGCGCAGCAGATCGCGAGCCTGCCGCAGAAGCTCAAGACCAGCTTCGAGCCGATCCTCGGCCCGGTGCTGACGCGCAAGCTGCGCGAGAAGGACTACGCGGCGATCGCCAAGCAGGTGTGCCAGGTCGGCTTCTGGATCACCGCCGCGCAAGCCGGGGTCGGGCTCGCGCTGGGCATCCCCGGCGAAGCGCTGATGGGCCTCGTCGGACCGCACTTCGTCGGCGGCACCGGCGCGCTCGGCTTCCTGCTCGCGGCCGAGGTCGTCGCCGCGACCGCGGTCGTTGCCGAAGCGGCGCTGATCTACGTCGCGCGGATCCGCAACTTGTGGGTCTCGGTCGGCGCGATCATGCTCCAGGCCGGGCTGACCACCGCGGCGATGCTGATCGCCGAACGGCTCGAGTTCAACGACGGCTGGCGCGCTGCTTCGGCCGCCGCGGCGCTGATGATCGCGCTCGGCATGTCCTCGCTGGTCAAGGCGGTGATGCTCAGCCGGATCCTCAACCAGAAGATCAACAACTGGCGTTGGGCGCTGGTCTGGGCGGCTGCCGCGGCAATCGTGGTCGGCCAGGGCGTGATCCTGCTGCCCGAGTGGGCCGAGCTCGCATTCGGCATTCCGATCCTGCTCGGCGTCTACGGCTGGATTATCTGGACGCGTGGCTTCGGGCCGGAAGACCGCGTCCTGTTCACGCGCAAGGTCACCCAGGACGAGCCCGCCGAGTTGCCGCCCCTGAGCGGTTCGTCGCAGCCGTAGGGCATTCGACACCGCGGCGGGGGTCGCAATCGCCGACGTTGCCGGTTAAGCCCGTCACCCTTCGCGACGAGAGGACGAGGTCATGGCTGAGTTGCAGGAAAACTGGCTCCTGGTGGTTGGCGCGCTGGTGGTGCTGCTGCTCGTCGCGTGGTGGCTGCTCGTCGCCTCGCGCCGGACCCGGGTCGAGATCGAGCGCAAGGACCTGGGCGAGACGCCCGCACAGCGCAACCAGGCGTTGATCGACGCGCCGCCCGCGGCGACGATCGATGCCGAGATCCCGCCGCCGACGCCGCAGGGTCTCGCGGGCGTCGGCGAAGCCGTCGCCGCGGCAGCCGCGCCGGTGCCGATCGATCTCCCGGACGGCGACGACCTCACCCGGATCAAAGGCCTCGGCCCCAAGCTGGCCGAGCAGCTGCGCGCGCTCGGCGTCACCAGCTTCGCGCAGATCGGCGCGTGGGACGATGTCGAGATCGACCGGATCGACGCGCAACTCGGCCGTTTCCAGGGCCGCATCCGCCGCGACGACTGGCCCGCGCAGGCACGCTTCCTCGCTGCGGGCGATACCACCGGATACGAAGCAAAGTTCGGGAAGCTCTGATCTTTGTTGGGAACCAACGATAGCGTGGGGCTTTCAAATTTGAGGCCGACTGGCCCCCGCTTCAGGAGACCCGAGCCATGGCCAGCGCCGCGCCCGAAAGGCCCAAGGTTCTCGTCGTCGAAGACGAGTTCATCATCGCGCTCGACGTGTCCGAGACGGTGCGGGATCTGGGCTACGCTCTCGAAGGTCCTTACGCCGACAAGGCGCATGCCTTCGATGCCATCGAGGGCGAGCTCCCCGACTGCGCGATCCTCGACGTGTTCACCGCCGACGGCGAAGTCTATCCGCTGGCCGACGCGCTGACCGAGGCGGGGGTGCCGATCATCTTCCATTCGGGCCACGTCTCGCCGAGCGAGGTGCGGCAGCGTTATCCGGAGGCGTGGGCGTGCGCCAAGCCGTGCTCGCCCGACAAGCTGATCGACGTGCTGCAAGAGGCGGTCGAGCGCGCCAAGACCCACGGCGACTGAGATTGGCGATCCTTCGCGCTGCGGCTAAGACCGGGCGCGAAGGAGTGTTTCCATGGCCGGAATGGTGCCGTTCGACTGGGGCGACCCGCTCGACCTCGAAACCCAGCTGAGCGAAGAGGAGCGGATGATCCGCGACGCCGCGCGCGGCTTCGCACAGGATGTCCTGCAGCCGCGGGTGATCGCCGCCTACCGCGACGAAGTCGACGCGCCGGAACTGTTCCCGCTGATGGGCGAAGCCGGCCTTCTCGGTGTCACGATCCCCGAACAGTTCGGCGGAGCCGGGGCGAGCTACGTCGCCTACGGCTTCGTCGCGCGCGAGATCGAGCGGGTCGATTCGGGCTACCGCTCGATGGCCTCGGTCCAGTCGAGCCTCGTGATGTATCCGATCCACGCCTACGGTTCGGACGCGCAGAAGGCGAAGTACCTCCCTGCCCTCGCCCGCGGCGAACTGATCGGCTGCTTTGGTCTGACCGAGCCCGATGCCGGCTCCGACCCGGGCTCGATGCGCACCGTCGCCAGGGCCGACGGCGACGGTTTCCGGCTGTCCGGCTCGAAGACCTGGATCAGCAACTCGCCGTTCGCCGACCTGTTCGTGGTCTGGGCCAAGAGCGAGGCGCACGGCGGCCGGATCAAGGGCTTCCTGATCGAGAAAGGCGCGCCCGGCCTGACCGCGCCCAAGATCGAGGGCAAGCTCAGCCTGCGCGCCTCGACCACGGGCATGATCATGCTCGACGACGTGCGCCTGGGCGCCGACGCGCTGCTGCCCGGCGCAGAAGGCATGAGCGGCCCGTTCGGCTGCCTCAACCGCGCGCGCTACGGCATCTCGTGGGGCACGATGGGCGCGGCCGAGTTCTGCCTCGCCGCCGCGCGCAGCTACGGCCTCGACCGCAAGCAGTTCGGCCGCCCGCTCGCCGGCAACCAGCTGTTCCAGAAGAAGCTCGCCGACATGGCGACCGAGATCGCGCTCGGGCTGCAAGCCTCGCTACGCGTGGGCCGGCTGCTCGACGAAGGCCGCTTCGCGCCCGAAATGATCAGCCTCGTGAAAAGGAACAACGCGGGCAAGGCGCTCGAGATCGCCCGCTGGGCGCGCGACATGCACGGCGGCAACGGCATCTCCGAGGAGTACCAGGTAATCCGCCACATGCTGAACCTCGAGACGGTCAACACGTACGAGGGCACGCACGACGTGCATGCGCTGATCCTCGGGCGGGCGATCACCGGGATCGCGGCGTTCTAGGGCCGCGGCTACGAGAATACACAGGTCGATTATTCCCCTTCCCCCTTGATGGGGGAAGGATAGCGCAGCTTGCTCGCGCAGCGAGCTAGCGGAGCTTGGATGGGGGTGAGGGTGCCGGCGGGCGCTGTGCTTGGCCGAGAGATCACCCCCATCCAACTGCGACTAAGCCCCTGCGGGGCTAAGTCTCCGTACCCTTCCCCCATCGAGGGGGAAGGGTTGACGGATCACCCCCCGCTGCGCGCGGCCGGCGTGGGGCTGGCAGCCGGCGCCGGAGCGGCGGCACCGCGCTGCGGGCCCG
>CBHWED010000073.1:0-13637 GCA_966112795.1 uncultured bacterium | reverse complement strand
GGATCGGGACGTAGCGCAGCCTGGTAGCGCATCACACTGGGGGTGTGGGGGTCGCTGGTTCGAATCCAGTCGTCCCGACCAGTGGTATTCAGGGAAATCTTCCCGGAAAATGGCAGGACCGCCGGCGGCGGCCCTGCCCCTCCCCCAACTCAGAACTTCTTCTTGACCCCGACCGCCCATTCGCGCGGCCGGCCCGGCTGGGCGTTGGCGTAGCCCTGGCCGCCGGTGGTCTGGTCGTTGATCGACAGGTAGTAGTACTCGTCGAACAGGTTGGTGACCTCGAGCGCCACCTCGAGATCCTCGTTCGCGTTGCGCCAGGTCAGGCGCGCGTTGGCGAGCACGTAGTCGTCGATGCGGTTGCTTTCGCGGTTGATCGGGTTGGTGTGGATGTCGCCCTGGTAGGCGGCATCGAGACGCGGGGTCAGCGTGCCGGTGTTGCCGCCAAGCGCGATCTCGTACTGCGCGCCGAGGCTCCATTTCCAGCGCGGGGTGAACGCCGGATAATCGCCGAACTGTGGCGCGTTGATGTTCGTCGGCCCGCCCACGCTGACGGTGCCCGTCGGCGTGGTGAAGCTGGCGAACTCCTTGTAGTCGAAGTCGAGGAACGCACCCGAGGCGTCGATCAGCAAGCCGTCGATCGGGCGCAGCGTGGCTTCGGCCTCGATGCCCTTCATCTCGGCGTCGCCGGCGTTGACCGGCAGCGCGCAGGGCGCGCCGAACCCGGCGCCCGCCTGCACCGTGCAGTTGGTCAGAGTGAGCTGGATATCCTTGTACTTGCTGAAGAACGCCGCGACGTTGAGCCGCACCCGGCGATCGAACAGGTCGCTCTTGAAGCCCGCTTCCCATGACTGCAGCGTCTCGGGGCCGAACGGCAGCACCTGCTGCGGGAAGAACGGCCGCGGGTTGACGCCGCCGCCTTTGAAGCCGGTGGCGAACTGCGCGTAAGTCATGAACTCGTCGGTCCAGCGGTACTGCGCGGCGATGCGGTAATCGAACCGCTCGGCCGAGGCTTCGCCGACGAGGCCATCGAGCGGCGCGAGCGCCGGCGGGGCCGGCTGCCCTTCGGGGCCCTTGCGGCTGTAGGTGTAGGTCTTGTCCTCCTCGGTGTAGCGGATGCCGGCGTTGATCGTCAGCGGCTCGATCGGCGTCCAGCCGACGTTGGCGAACAGCGCCTTGCTCTCGAGGTCGACCGGATCGCTCTGCACGAAGCGCAAGTTCGACGCGCGCAGTCCCTGGAACGAGGTGTAGACCGACCGCTGGTCGCTGTAATAGCCGCCGACTGTGTACTCGATCTCCTCGTTGGCCCCGAACGTGCCGTTGAGGCGCAGCTCCTGGCTGAAGAAGTCGAACGTCAGCGGGCCGTACCCGAGGCTGTGCGCGAGCGGCGAGGTGTCGTTGTCGTTCTCGAAGTTCGAGGTGTAGGCGCGATACGCGGTGATCGAGACCAGTTGGAGCTGGTCGGCGATGTCCCAGTCGACCTGGCCCGAGAGGCCCCAGCCCTCGAACTTGATGCGCCCGTCGGCCTGGTCGCGGATCGGCCAGGTCGTGTCGGGGTCGTTGGTGTAGCTGGCGAAGTTGCAATAGCGCCCGCAGACGAACCGCGTGTCGTAGGCGATCCCCGCACCGTAGGGATTGATGTCGCGGCCCGGCGCCGTGGCGTTGTTGTACGGCGGGTTGGCCGGCAGCGGGAAGTGCGGGCTCGAAAGCACGCCGTTCGGATAATAAGTCTCGAGCAGCACCGAGCCGACCTGCCAGCGGTCGTCGATCGTGTAGTCGGCGATCAGGTTGATATCGATCGTGTCGGTCGGCCGGAACCGCAGCTGCCCGCGCACGCCCATGTAATCGACCTCGCCCTCGTCGGCGACGACGCAGTCGCTGTTCGACGGCAGGGTCGCGGGGATGCCGCCGACCGGGTTGATCTCGGCGCCGGCGTTGAGCGGCGCGTCGGCCGGCAGGCGCGCGCCGCCGCCGACCGGATAGACGCAGCCGAAGTCGAGCCGCTTGACGTAGCCGTCCTGCCGCTTGGCCACGCCGGCAAGGCGCGCATCGACGCCCTCGGCGAGGTTGAAGTCGGCGCTGGCGCGCAAGTCGACCCGGTTGCGGCTGCCGTAGGCCGCGCTGATCGAGCCGGTGTTGGTCCCTTCCGGCCGCTGCGAGTAGAGCTTGATCGCCCCGCCGATCGAGTTGCGCCCGGCGAGCGTGCCTTGCGGGCCGCGCAGGATCTCGACCCGGTCGAGATCGAGCAGGTCGAAGATCGAGCCGGTCAGCGTCGCGTAGTACACGTCGTCGACGTAGAGCCCGACCCCGGGCTCGAGCGCGGGGTTGAAGTCGTACTGGCCGACGCCGCGGATGTTCGCCGCGAGCGAGGGACCGAACGCGGCGCCTTGCGGCTTGAGCGTCACCGACGGCGCCTGGCTCGCCACCTGGCTGATGTCGGTCTGGCTGCGCGCCTCGAGCATCTCGGCGTTGACCGCGGTGATCGCCAGCGGCGTGTCCTGCAGGTTCTGCTGGCGGAATTGCGCCGTGACGAGGATCTCGTCGCCGCTGGCTGGCGTGTCAGCATTGGCGGGTGCGTCCTGCGCCGTCGCCGGCAGCGCCACGAGCAGCGCCAGCGCGGAAGTGCATAACAAGGATAGCCGGGTATTCATCGCAATCGTCTCCCTGGTGATTGTCGGCGCGGCCCTTGCCGTCGCCGGTGATGGACGGCAGGTCAGCCTGCCTCGTGATCTCCTTGGCCGGGGGTGCCCGGACGGGCCGCGCGCAGCGCGGCTTCCTCGTCGAGCACGGCCCGTTCGATCTTGCCGAGCAACGTGAGCAGCGTCGCGCGCTCGCCGGGCGCGAGGGCCGCGCAGAGCCGCCGCTCGGCCTCGTCGTGGCGCGCGAGCAGGTCGGCCAGCGCCGCCTCGCCCGCGGGTGTCAGGTAAAGTCCCTTGCTGCGCCGGTTGCGTCCCTCGCCGCGCGTCAGCAGCCCGCGCGCCTCGAGCCGGGTGGCGACTTTCATGCCCACCGAACGGTTGCCCGCGAGCGCGCGTCCGAGCGTGGTCTGGTCGCAGCCGGGCCGTTCGCGGACCAGCAGCAGCGCGGTGGTGTCGGCGGGGCGGAACGGGGTGTCGTCGAGCAGGCGATGGACGCTGCGCAACGCCGCGCAGCGCGCCATGTCCAGCCGATAGCCGATGATCTCAGCGAGCTTCACGACATCCCCCTCGTTCGCGATTGTAGCAATTGGATACAATCGGGCCAAGTCGAAACGTATCGCCAGATACGGTTGGTCGGTCGGCACTGGCGCAAGCGGGCCAAACCCCGTAGCGCCGGGCCGACCCGCCGGCGGTAGACCGCCGCTGCCGAGAGACCCGATGCACGAGCACCACCCCATCCGCGGCGCCCTGCTGTGCGTGGCCGCGCTCGCGCTGTTCGCGTGCATGGACACGACGACCAAGTACCTGACGCAGACGCACGAGGTGCCGCTGATCGTCGGCGTGCGCTATCTCGGCAACCTGCTGCTGATGGCGGCCTTCCTCGGCCCGACGCACAGCCGGCAGATGATCCGCACGCAGCGCACCGGGCTGGTCTGGATCCGCGCGTTCTGCCTCGCGGTGGCCTCGCTGCTGATCGGGCTCGCGCTCCAGCGCATGCCGGTCGCCGAGATGACCGCGATCACCTTCCTCTCGCCGATCCTGCTGGTCGCGGTCGCCGGCCGGGTGCTCGGCGAGCGCGTCGGCTGGGTCGGCTGGCTGGCGACGATCGGCGGCCTCGCCGGGGTCATGCTGATCGTCCGCCCGGGCAGCGACGTGGTCTCGAGCGGTGCGGTGTTCGTGCTCGCCGCGGTGGTGCTCAATCTCGGCTACCAGCTCCTCTCGCGGGTGCTCGCCGCGAGCGAGAGCACGTTCGCGCTGCTGTTCTACACCGCTCTCGCCGGCTCGATCCTCTATGGCCTGGCGATGCCGTGGTACCTCGAGAGCCGCGTGCCGAGCCCACTCGAAGCCGTGCTGTTCGCCAGCCTCGGCGTGTTCGGCGGGGTCGGCCACTTCATGTTCACCGCCGCCTTCCGCTACGCCCCGGCCTCGCTGATCGCGCCGCTCAACTACTTCCAACTGCTCTGGGCCGGCCTGCTCGGCTGGCTCGTGTTCGCGCACATTCCCGATACGCAAAGCCTCGTCGGCATGGCGATCGTCGCCGGATCGGGCGTGCTGGTCGCGCTCAAGACCCGCCGGCCGCCCGAGAAACGGACCGCGTGACGGCCGGGCCTGGCTGGCCTAGAACCCGCGCATGAGCGCCCAGCCCTCGCTGTTCGACGTCCCGCCGAGCTCGGTCTTCGCCGCCGCCGGGCAATGGGTCACCGGGACCCTGCTCGGCACCGTCGCGGTCAGCCTGTGCGTGATCGCGATCGCCTTCGTCGGCCTCCGCATGATGACCGGCCACCTCGCGGTGCGCGACGGGCTGCGCGTGGTGATCGCCTGCTTCGTGCTGCTCGGCGCCTCGACCATCGCCGCGGGCGTCCGCCGCGCGGCCGACGAGGCGGCGCACCCGGCCGCGGCCGAGCCGGTGCTGACCGCCGAGCCGGAGCTTCTCAGCAGGCCTTGAGCCCCGCCCCTGCGAACACCGCGATCGCCGCGTCGACCTGCTCGCGGGTCGGCATCGCGGTGCCTTCGAGCTGGTAGTCGAGGCCGAGCTTGTCCCACTTGTACTGCCCGAGCTGGTGGAACGGCAGGACCTCGACGCGCTCGACCACGCCGAGCCCGGCGGCGAACGCGGCGAGCTGCTCCATCTCCTCGGGCACGTCGGTCAGCCCCGGGACCAGCACGTAGCGCAGCCACATCGGCCGCTTGAGCGCGGCGAGCCGCTCGGCGAACCGGATCACCGGCTCGTTGTCGATCCCCGCGACCCGCTGGTGCTGCTCGGGCGTGAACGCCTTCATGTCGAGCAGCACGAGGTCGATGTCCATCAGCTCCTCGTCCGACAGCCGCTCGCCGAAGTAGCCGTTGGTCTCGATCGCGGTGTGGATGCCCATCGCGTGCGCCGCGTCGAACAGCCGTACGGCAAAGCGGTCCTGCATCAGCGGCTCGCCGCCCGACAGCGTGAAGCCGCCGTTCATCCGCTTGAGGCTGTTGGCGTAGAGCTGGAGCTCGGCGATCGCGCGCTCGAGCGTCACCGGGATGCCGTTGCTGAGCGTCCAGGTGTCGGGGTTGTGGCAGTACTGGCAGCGGAACATGCACGCCGTGGTCCAGGCGACCAGCCGGATGCCCGGCCCGTCGACCGCCGAGCCGGTGGTGAACGAATGCAGGAAGCCCATCTCGCCGCTCTTGAGCGCCGAGCGGACGTCCATGTCGCCGACCTCGTCGCCGAGATGGATGCGCATCTCGAACGGGCTCGTCGCCTCGAGCGGCGTGGCAGCGGCGGCCTCGGTGCCCATCGGCTCAGGCCGCGTGGAACGTGCGGTTGATCACGTCCATCTGCTGCTCGCGGGTCAGCCGGATGAAGTTGACCGCGTAGCCCGAGACGCGGATCGTCAGGCTCGGGTACTTTTCCGGGTGGTCGACCGCGTCGAGCAGCGTCTCGCGGTTCAGCACGTTGATGTTCATGTGGTACCCGGTGACCCCGAAGTAGCCGTCGAGGATCGAGGTCAGGTTGGTGATCCGGTCCTCCTCGATCCGCCCGAGCCCGCTCGGCACCAGCGTGGTGGTCAGCGAGATGCCGTCGGCCGCGTCGCGATATGGGATCTTGGCCACCGACGAGGCCGAGGCGTGGATGCCGTGGCTGTCGCGCCCGTGCATCGGGTTGGCCCCCGGCGCGAACGGCTCGCCGGCGCGGCGCCCGTCGGGGGTGTTGCCGGTCGCCTTGCCGTAGACCACGTTCGAGGTGATCGTCAGCACCGACTGGGTGTGCAGCGCGTTGCGGTAGGTCGGATACTTGCGCAGCTTCTGCATGAAGGTGCTGACCAGCCAGGTGGCGAGGTGGTCGACGCGGTTGTCGTTGTTGCCGAACTTCGGGAAATCCCCTTCGATCTCGTAGTCGGTAATCAGCCCAGTCTCGTCGCGGATCACCTTCACCCTCGCATACTTCATCGCCGAGAGGCTGTCGGCGACCACCGACATCCCGGCGATGCCGAAGGCCATCGTCCGCACGGGATTGTAGTCGTGCAGCGCCATCTCGATCCGCTCGTAGGCGTACTTGTCGTGCATGTAGTGGATCGCGTTCATCGCGCTGACGTACGTCCCCGCGAGCCAGTCCATCAGCGCCTCGTACTTCTCGAGCACGTCGTCGAACTCGAGGTAGTCGCCCTGCACCGGGTCCGAGGCCGGCGCGACCTGCTCGCCGCTCTTCTCGTCGCGGCCGCCGTTGATCGCGTAGAGCAGCGCCTTGGCGAGGTTGGCACGCGCGCCGAAGAACTGCATCTGCTTGCCGATCGCCATCGGCGAGACGCAGCAGGCGATCGCCCCGTCGTCGCCCCACGCGGCGCGCATGATCTCGTCGTTCTCGAACTGGATCGAGCTCGTGTCGATCGCGACTTTGGCCGAGTAGCGGCGGAAACCCTCGGGCAAGAGCGGGGTGTACCAGATCGTCAGGTTCGGCTCGGGCGCCGGGCCGATGTTGTACAGCGTATGCAGAAAGCGGAAGCTGGTCTTGGTCACCAGCGGCCGCCCGTCGTCGCCCATCCCGGCGATGGACTCCGTCACCCAGGTCGGATCGCCGGCGAACAGCTCGTCGTACTCGGGCGTGCGCAGGAAGCGGACGATCCTGAGCTTGATGACGAAGTCGTCGATCATCTCCTGCGCCTGTTCCTCGGTGATCAGGCCGGCCTTGAGGTCGCGCTCGATATAGATGTCGAGGAAGGTCGAGGCGCGCCCGAGCGACATCGCCGCGCCATTCTGCTCCTTCACCGCCGCAAGATAGGCGAAGTAGAGCCACTGCACCGCTTCGCGCGCCGAACTCGCCGGGCCCGAGATGTCGTAGCCGTACTTGGCAGCCATTTCCTTGAGCTCGCCCAGCGCGCGGATCTGCTCGCTGAGCTCCTCGCGATCGCGGATGACGTCCTGGGTGGTCCACTCGCGGTCGAGCGCGGCCTTCTCGCCCTTCTTCGCCGCGATCAGCCGGTCGACGCCGTAGAGCGCCACTCGCCGATAATCGCCAATGATGCGCCCGCGGCCATAGGCGTCGGGCAGCCCGGTCAGCACGTGCGAGCTGCGGCACTTGCGGACGTCGGCGGTGTAGGCGTCGAACACCCCGTCGTTGTGGGTCTTGCGGTACTTGGTGAAGGTCTCGACCATCTGCGGGTCGGGCTCGTAGTCGAACGCCTTCAACGAGTTGATCACGGTCTTGAGCCCGCCGTTGGGCATGATCGCGCGCTTGAGCGGCGCGTCGGTCTGGAGGCCGACGATGATCTCGTTGTCCTTGTCGATGTAACCGGGATCGTGCGCAATGATCGAGCTCGGGATCTGCGAGACGTCGAGCACGCCCTTTTTGCGCTCCTCGACCATCAGCGCCTGGAGCTTGTCCCAGATCGCCGTCGTGCGCGCCGTGGGCCCGGCGAGGAAGCTCTCGTCGCCGTAGTACGGCGTGTAGTTGGCCTGGATGAAGTCGCGGACGTCGACGTCCTTGGTCCACAGCCCGGTGACGAAGGGCTCGCGCGGATCGGCTTGCGCTTCGGCGGCGGGCTCGAGTTCGACGGTCGACATGGCGATGCTCCGTTGAGGATCAGGACTGGGGTTGCAGTTGCGGTTCGGCCGCACGGCGCACGGCGGGGCCGGTCTCGCGCAGCAGGAGGGCGAGGACGATCGCGAGCAGCACGCCCCAGATCAGCGGCTGGAAGCTGACCTGATAGTGCTCGAGCGCACGCTCGCCGCCGCCGCTGGCGCGCGAAAGCACGCCGGCGAAGACCGGGCCGAGCAGCGCCGAGAACGAGAAGTTGAGGAAGTTGATCACCCCGGTCGCGGTGCCCGAGTGCTCGGGCCGGTTGGCTTCCTTGATCACCGTGTAGGGGATCATCGCCGCGCCCGAGGCGATGCCGGCGACGAGGCCGAGCGAGAACTGCGGGAACATCCCGGCCGGCGCGTAGAGGATCAGTGCGAGCGTCCCCGCGAGCACCACGCCGGCGCCGACGATCACCGGCTTGCGCCGGCCGAGCCGGTCGCTGAGCCAGCCGAGCAGCGGGCAGCCGATGATCCACCCGGCCGGAACCGCGGCCGAGCGCATCACCGCCATCGAGTACGGCATGTCGTGCGCCTCCTCGAGGAAGCGCACGCCCCAGATCATGTCGAAGATCGTCGTCGGAATGAAGAACAGCCCGGCGATGAACCCGCACAGCCACGACTGCGGGTTGCCGAATACGGTCTTCATCGCCGCGCCGGCATCGCGCCACCACGGCACCCCGCCCGACAGCGACGCGGGCTTGGGCTTCGGCTTGGGAATGAACAGGAACAGCAGCACGGCGATCGGCAGCCCGATCAAGCCCATCAGGAACCAGAACCGGTCCCACGCGAGCCCGCCGGCGATCGCCGGGCCAACGAGGAACTGCCCGGCCGAGCCGCCGGCCATGCCGAACATCTGGGTGAAGCCGATCAGCGTCGCCGCGCGCGCCGCGGGCAAGTAGGTCGTCGCGAGGTAGACGGCGCCGATCAGCGCGAACACCCCGCCCGCGCCCTGGACGAAGCGGCCCACGCTGGCGAGCGTCGCGTCGCCGGTCGAGAACAGCAGTGCGCCGACCGCCAGCGTCGCTGCCCCGACCGGCACCACGCGCCGCGGCCCGAGCTGATCCATCGCCACGCCGGCAACAAGGCTGAACGGCGCATAGGCATAGTAGAACAGCCCGATGACCCCGGCGACGCCGGCCGCGGTCAGCCCGAGGCCAGCCGACATCTCGGGCACCATGACCGCCGGCGCCGAGCGGATCATGTACTGGTAGAAGTAGTAGATCGACGTGACGAACCAGGCCGCGAGGACCAATCCGACGGCGGTCTGGGTCCCCGCGGCCCGGTTCACGTGCCCTGCTCCGGCTTCAGCAGAGGACCAGCGAGACGGCCATGCCGCCTTCGGAGGTCTCCTTGTACTTCGAGTTCATCTCCTTGGCAGTCAGGTCGAGCGCGGTGATCACCGAGTCGATGTCGACGCGTCGGTTCGCCGGGATCTCGTTCTGCGCCATCAGGAACCCGGCCCACGACTTGACCGCGCCGAACGCGCACCGCTCGATGCACGGGATCTGCACGAAGCCCGCGACCGGATCGCAGGTCATGCCGAGGTGATGCTCGAGCGCCGCGCCCGCGCCGTTGGCCGCCACCTGGTTGGACTCGCCCGAGGCTGCGGCGATGCACGCCGCGCCCATCGCCGAAGCCACCCCGATCTCCGCTTGGCACCCCCCCTCGGCCGCCGACAGCGTCGCGTTGTGCTTGCACAAGTACCCGACCAGCGCCCCGGCCAGCAGGCCCTCGCGGATCTGCTGGTCGCTGAGCTTGGCCCCGTCGGCGCCGAGCGAATAGACCACCGCCGGCATCACGCCCGCCGAGCCGCCGGTCGGCGCGGTGATCACGAGGTGTCCGCGCGCATTCTCCTCGGAACCCGCCAAGGCCGCCGCCGAGACCACGCCGATCCCGCGCCGCGCCGGGCTCTCCTGCGCCATCGCGTTCTTGTACACGTCGCCGGCCTTGGTCTTGAGCTTGATCGGCCCCGGCAGCACGCTCGTCGGCGCCTCGAGCCCGGTCTTCACCGTCGCCCGCATCGCCCCGATGATCTTGTCGAGGAACGCGTTGATCTCGTCCTCGCTGCGGCCCGAGATCGTCGTCTCGTTGGCCATCGCCAGCTGCGCCAGAGTCAGGTTGTCGCGTTCGGCGTGGGCGAGGATCTCGGCCATCGTCTCGTAGGGATACTTGGGCGGGCTCTTCTGCGGCGGCTCGTAGCCCTTCCACTCGATGAAGCCACCGCCGACCGAATAGTACTCCTGCTCGAGCAGGACCTTGTCCCCGGCCCCGAGCAGGTAGGCGCGCATCGTGTTCGGGTGATGGAAATCGCCTTTGGTCTCGTCGTAGACGATGTCGGCGAGCGAGACCGGGATCTCCTTCGAACCCAGCTTGACCTGGAACACCTGGCTCGGATCGGCGGCAAGCCCGTCGAGGAACGCCGGGTCGGTCGTCGCCGGCTCCATGCCCGTGAGCCCGGCGAGCGAGGCGCGCTCGGTCCCATGGCCCTTGCCGGTCGCGCTGAGGCTGCCGAACAGGTTGACCCGGAACTTCTGCGCTTCGGCGAGCTGCGCCGCCGGCAGCTTGGTCGCCCGCTGGTAGAAGTCGTAGGTGATCCGCATCGGCCCGATCGTGTGCGACGACGACGGCCCCGGGCCGACCTTGTAGAACTCGTCGATCAGCGTCATCACCGGGCCCTTGCTCTGCCGGACCACGTTGAGGCTCGGATCGACCCCGACGTTGACCACCGGATCGACCGCCGGGGTCTGCGCGAAAGCCGCGATCGGCCGGCCCGAGAGCGCAGCGACCGCGGTCGCCAGCGCGCTGCGCATCATGAACGCGCGGCGATCGGATCCCAGCGGAGGATTGCTGTAATCGAGCTCGGGCACCGCGCCTTCGTCGCGGCGATCGAAATGCTGGAAATCCATGTCCCTTCTCCCGGTCCAGTTCCCTCGCCGGCAGGACCGCTTCCGCTCGCGACCGCAGGCACCGGCAAAGACTCTCACGAGGGGACTCGCCTTTTGGCGCCCCCTCCGCCTGTGACTTCTACGCGCAACAATTCGAGCGAGTATCGGGCGAAACCCCTAACCTAGTATAGGCAATCTATACTTATGATATTCGAATAGATTGCCAGGAACGACGGGCCGGTTTCGAAGTACCCAGAGAAAGTTCTATATCGCCGCAAGACGCCGCAGATTACCGGCCCTCGCGCGCCCCGAATTCGGGGGCATAGGACGCCCCCCGGTATCGGCTCGGGGGTTCACCCGATGCCTCGCCAAGGGAAGCCGACGTAGGCCCCGCAGCGGGTGGGTTCGGCGCAGGCAGTCCGGCATTCGCAGGCCCACCCGACCCGCCGGGAATCCGCCCGCCGGACGAGGAGATCGGACGATGCCTGGCCCCGAAGCCGCCCAGCACCAGAAATTCGAGCGCCTGGTCGAAGTCGCGCAGAAGCACCGCCCGGCGAGGACCGCGATCGCCCATCCGTGCGACCAGGTCTCGCTCGAGAGCGCGGTCGAGGCGCGCAAGATGAAGCTGATCGAACCGATCCTCGTCGGCCACACGGGCAAGATCGCCAAGGCCGCCACCGACGCCGGGATCGACCTCGGCGACATCGAGGTGGTCGACGCCGAGCACAGTGTCGACGCCGCGCGCAAGGCCGTCGCGCTGGTCCGCGAGGGCAAGGCCGACGCGCTGATGAAAGGCAGCCTGCACACCGACGAGCTGATGAGCGCGGTGGTCGCGCGCGAGACCGGGCTGCGCACCGGCAAGCGCATCAGCCACTGCTTCATCATGGACGTGCCCGACCACGAGAACGCGCTGATCATCACCGACGCCGCGGTCAACATCGCGCCCGACCTCAAGACCAAGGTCGACATTGTCCAGAACGCGATCGAGCTGGCCCACGCGCTCGGCAACACCGAGCCGTTGGTGGCGATCCTCAGCGCGATGGAGACGATCAACCCCGACGTGCCTTCGACGCTCGAGGCCGCGGCGCTGTGCAAGATGGCCGACCGCGGCCAGATCACGGGCGGCATTCTCGACGGCCCGCTCGCGCTCGACAACGCGATCAGCCTCGAGGCGGCGGCGGTCAAGAAGATCGTCTCGCCGGTCGCCGGCAAGGCCAACGTGCTCGTCGTGCCTGACCTCGAGGCCGGCAACATGCTGGCTAAGAGCCTGTCGTTCCTCGCCGACGCCGACGCCGCGGGCATCGTGCTCGGCGCGCGCGTGCCGATCATCCTGACCAGCCGCGCAGACTCGCTGCTGACCCGCCTCGCCTCGTGCGCGGTCGCGCTGCTGCTGGTCGCCGCGCGCCGAGCCAAGCTCGAGGACGCGATCGCGTGAGCTGCATCGCGGTCCTCAACGCCGGCTCGTCGAGCATCAAGTTCGCGGTCTACGCCGACGGCAGCGGCGACGAGCTGCTGTTCAAGGGCCAGGTCGAGAAGATCGGCACCGCCCCGCGGATGACGGCCAGGAGCGCCGCCGGCGACAAGCTCGCCGAGCGCGAGTGGCCCGCCGCCGAGCTCGACCACAAGACCGCGACCAACGTGATCCTCGAGACCTGCCTCGCGCAGCTCGGCGGCCGCCCGGTCGCCGGGGTCGGCCACCGCGTGGTCCACGGCGGCACGCATTACGCGGCCCCGGTGCGCGTCGATGCCGAGGTGATCGACACGCTTGCCACGCTCGCCCCGCTCGCCCCGCTGCACCAGCCGCACAACCTCGCGCCGATCCGCGCGATCGCCGAAGCCGCGCCAAACATGCCGCAAGTCGCCTGCTTCGACACCGCGTTCCACCGCGCGCAGCCCGAGCTCGCCCAGCTCTACGCGATCCCCAAGGCCCTGACCGAGGAAGGCGTGCGCCGCTACGGCTTCCACGGCCTCTCGTACGAGTTCATCGCCGGCCGGCTGCGCGCGGTCGCGCCCGACCTCGCCGCCGGCCGCACGATCGTCTGCCACCTCGGCAACGGCGCGAGCGTCGCCGCGCTCAAGGGCGGCAAGAGCATTGCCACGACGATGGGCTTCACCGCGGTCGAGGGTCTGATGATGGGCACCCGCTGCGGCTCGATCGACCCCGGGGTGCTGATCTACCTGATCGACCAGCACGGCATGGACGCGCGCGCGCTCGAGGACCTCGTCTACAAGAAGTCCGGCCTGCTCGGCGTCTCGGGCGTGTCGTCGGACATGCGCGAGCTCAAGGCTTCGTCCGAGCCTTCCGCCAGGCTCGCCATCGACCTGTTCGTCTACCGCATCGTCAGGGAAATCGGCTCGCTCGCGGCGGCGCTCGGCGGGCTTGACGGGATTGTCTTCACCGGCGGCATCGGCGAAAACGACGCCGACTTGCGGCCCAAGGTGATCGCGGGCTGCGAGTGGCTCGGCGCCGACGTGGCTGCGAACGACAGCGGCAGCGGCGAGCGAAAGATCAGCAGCGCCAACGCTGCGGTCGAGGTCTGGGTCATCCCGACCGACGAAGAGAGGATGATTGCGAGGCACACGCACGCGGTCCTCACCGGGTAACAATCCCGGCCGACCGTTCGTCAGGAGACGTGCGATGGCGCAAGAGCATATCGGATACCTCGACGAATACCTGCAGGACGCGTGGCGCAGGGCGATCCTGTTCCTCGACGTGCTGCGCCGGCGCGGCAACATCTACCAGGCGCAGAAGGCCAAGCACGTGCCAAACGTGCTCCACTTCGGCGCCGAGCTCGTGCTCGACGGTCGCACGCTGCCGCGCCCGGTCAACTACGGCCTCGTGCGCATCGTCCCGCCCGAAGCCGTCACGGTCGATGACGACAAGCGGCCCTTCGTCGTGGTCGACCCGCGCGCCGGCCATGGCCCCGGCATCGGCGGGATGAAGAAGGACAGCGAGATCGGCGCCGCGCTCCACGCCGGCCACCCGTGCTACTTCGTCGGCTTCACCCCCGAGCCCATGCCCGGCCAGACCGTCGAGGACGTGTGGACCGCCGAGGCCGCGTTC
>CBHWED010000072.1:0-13670 GCA_966112795.1 uncultured bacterium | reverse complement strand
CCGGCGAGGATGTTGCCGCAGTTCTGCTGGTCGGTGACGATCGCCTGGTCGACGAAGACCTGCAGGAACAGGTAATCGACGTCGATCCCCTCGCGCTCGGACTTCTTCACGACGGCGACCTTGCTGGTCAGCGGGTCGGCGCCGCCCATGCCGTCGATCTGGCGCGGGTCGGGCGAGCCCATCACGCCGAGCAGGAAGGCGTCGCGCTCGGCGATATCCTGCGGCAGGTCGGAAGCGAGGAAGTAGCCGCCCTTGGACGTCCCTCCGCGCATCCACATGACGGGCGCGGAGTTCATCGTCAGATCCACTTCAGGCCCATGTCGGTGAGCTTCTGGCGGAAGCCGTACATGTCGAGGCCGAGCTCGCCGCTGGCGAGGCGCTGGCGCTTGTCGCCTTCGTTGGCTTCGCGGGCGCGGGCCTTCTCGAGCACCTTCGTGGCATCGGCGCGCTTGACCACGCAGACGCCGTCGTCGTCGGCGACGATCACGTCACCGGGCTCGATGTAGGCGCCGGCGCAGACGACCGGGACGTTGACGCTGCCGAGCGAGGCCTTGATCGTGCCTTGGGCGAAGACGCGCTTCGACCAGACCGGGAAGTTCATCTCGTGAAGGTCGCGAACGTCGCGCACGCCGGCGTCGATGATCAGGCCGCGGACGCCACGGGCCTGGGCGCTGGTGGCCAGGAGGTCACCGAAATAGCCGTCTTCACAAGGACTTGTGGGGGCGATGACGAGCACGTCGCCTTCGCGGCACTGCTCGATCGCGGCGTGGACCATGTAGTTGTCGCCCGGCGGGACCGAGATCGTCACCGCGGTCGCGCCGATGCGCGCGCCGGCGTAGATCGGGCGCATGTAGCTGGCGAGGAGGCCGGTGCGGCCCTGCGATTCGTGGACCGTGGCGACGCCGCAGGCGCCGAGGCCGTCGACCACATCCAGTGGGGCCCGTTCGATGTTCTGGACGACGACACCGCTCATTCGCGAGACTCCTATCGGCTCAAGCTGCGCGTGCCCGGTGGACCCGCGCGGGGGCTTGCGTCAAGAGTGCCACAGGGTCTCTGGCAAACTTGTATGTAACACATACATTCTGTAACGGCGGCCACGAAGGATGCCTGACGCAACTGCCCCTCTCTCGCCCCCGCGGGTGGCGCTGGTCGGCTTCGGTGAAGCCGGGGAGACTTTTGCCCGTTCGCAAGGCTGGCGCGGCGAGACGCGCGCCTGGGATGTCCTGCCCGAGCGGCGCGCGGCGATGGGCCCGGCGGGTGTCGAAACCGCCGACAACGCTGCCGAAGCGCTGGGCGACCGCGCGTTCCTGCTGTCGCTGGTGACCGCCGACTCTGCGCTCGACGCCGCGCGCGAATACGCTCCGCTGCTGCCCGAGGGCGCGCTGTGGTGCGACATGAACTCGGTCGCGCCGCAGACCAAGCGCGACGCTGCTGCGGCGATCGAGGCCGCGGGCGGGCGTTACGTCGACGTCGCGGTGATGGCGCCGGTCGACAAGGGCATGGCCGTGCCGCTGCTCATTTCCGGGCCGCATGCGCTCGCTGCGCAACCGCTGCTCGAGGCGCTCGGCTTCACCAACACGCGCGTGGTCGGCGACGAGGTCGGCCGCGCCTCGGCGATCAAGATGATCCGCTCGGTCATGGTCAAGGGGCTCGAGGCGCTGACCTGGGAATGCGCCGCGGCGGCCCAAGCCGCTGGCGTGTTCGACGAGGTCATGGCCTCGCTCGACGCTTCGGAGAAGGCGATCGGCTGGGCCGAGCGCGTGGCCTATAACCGCGAGCGGATGGAGACCCACGGGCTCCGGCGCGCCGCCGAGATGGAAGAATCGGCCAAGACGTTGCAGGGGCTCGGTGTCGAGCCGGTGATGACCCGCGGCACCGTCGCGTTGCAGCGCCAGGCCGCCAAGGTCAAAGGGAGCGAGAGGACCGCATGACGCTGATCATCGATTGCCACGGCCACTATACCACGGCGCCGCCGCAGCACGACACCTGGCGCGACGCGCAGAAGGCCGCGTTCAAGGCCGGCGAAGCCGCGCCGGCCTACCCGGCGATCAGCGACGACGAGATCCGCGAGACGATCGAGACCAACCAGCTCAAGCTGATCAAGGAGCGCGGGGCCGACCACACGATCTTCAGCCCGCGCGCGAGCACGATGGCGCACCACGTCGGCGACCAGGCGGTCAGCGAGGCGTGGTCGATCGCCTGCAACGACCTGATCTACCGCGTGACCCAGCTCTATCCCGAGTGGTTCACCGGCGTGTGCATGCTGCCGCAGAGCCCGAAGGCGGACCTGGCCGCGAGCATCAAGGAGCTGCGCCGCTGCGTGGAGCAACTCGGCATGGTCGGCTGCAACCTCAATCCCGATCCGGGCGGCGGGCACTTCACCCATCCGCCGCTGACCGACGAATCGTGGTTCCCGATCTACGAGGTCATGTGCGAGCTCGACGTGCCGGCGATGATCCACGTCTCGGGCAGCTGCAACCCGGCGATGCACGCGACGGGCGGGTTCTACCTCGCTGCCGATACGGTCGCCTTCATGCAGCTCCTGCAGGGGGACCTTTTTGCCCGGTTCCCGACTTTGAGATTCATCATACCGCACGGCGGCGGCGCCGTGCCATTCCACTGGGGCCGCTACCGCGGCCTTGCGGACATGCTGAAACAGCCGAGCCTGGACACGCACCTGATGAACAACGTGTTCTTCGACACCTGCGTCTACCACCAGCCGGGCGTGGACCTGCTGGCCGAGGTGATCGAGACCAAGAACATCCTGTTCGGCAGCGAGATGGTCGGGGCGGTGCGCGGGATCGACCCGACGACCGGGCACTATTTCGATGACACTAAGCGATACGTTGACGCACTGCCGATCGACGAAGCTGCTAAGCACGCGATCTTCGAAGGCAATGCGCGCCGGGTGTTCCCGCGGCTCGATGCCAAGCTGAAATCGCAAGGACGATGACCCAGAACGAAACCCCCTCCGTCGCCACGGGCTTCGCTCACTGCGAGAAGCCCGAACGCTACATCCAGCAGCTCGTCAGCCACTGGAGCCACAAGATGGCGACCAGCTACGACGAGGGCGACGGCATGGGCGTGTTTCCGTTCGGCGACACCGAGACCGCGGTGATGACGGCGCGCCCCGGCGGCATCGCCATCACGCTGACCACCGGCGACCACGAGCGCAACGTGCACTTGCGCGGCGTGATCGAGCGCCACATCGACCGCTTCGCGTTTCGCGAGGCGCCGCTGACCTACGAATGGAAAGATCCCGAGGACGCCTGAAATGAGCGACAAGAAAGAGCGTATCAACATCCACGAGTACCTCGCGGAATTCGACGACATCCCGGGCACCCGGGTGTTCACCGCCGCGCGCGCGCGGCAGGGCTACCACCTGAACCAGTTCGCGATGAGCCTGATGAAGGAAGAGAACCGCAACCGGTTCCTCGCCGACGAGAAGGCCTATCTCGACGAGTGGCAGCTCAGCGAGGATGCCAAGCAGGCGGTGCTCGATCGCGACTACAACCGCATGATCGACCACGGCGGGAACATCTACTTCCTGTCGAAGCTGTTCTCGACCGACAAGAAGAGCTTCCAGTTCGCCGCCGGCTCGATGACCGGGATGACCCAGGAAGAATATGCCGAGATGATGCTCAAGGGCGGCCGTTCGCCCGAAGGCGTCCGCTCGATCAAGGAAGGACGCTGACCATGGCCCGCATTACCGCCGGCATCACCTCGAGCCACATCCCCGCGCTCGGCGCGGCGATCCAGACCGGCACGCTGCACAACGACTACTGGGGTCCGGTGTTCGACGGCTACGAGCCGATCAAGCAATGGATCCAGCAGCCGGGCAACATGCCCGACGTGGTCATCCTGGTTTACAACGACCACGCCAGCGCGTTCGACATGAACATCATCCCGACGTTCGCGATCGGCTGCGCCGAGAGCTTCAAGCCGGCCGACGAAGGCTGGGGCCCGCGCCCGGTGCCCGACGTGATCGGCCATCCGGACTTGGCCTGGCACATCGCCCAGAGCCTGATCCTCGACGACTTCGACATGACCATCATGAACCAGATGGACGTCGACCACGGCTGCACCGTGCCGCTGAGCATGATCTTCGGCGAGCCCGAGGCCTGGCCGTGCAAGGTGATCCCGTTCCCGGTCAACGTGGTGACCTATCCGCCGCCGTCGGGCCGCCGCTGCTTCAACCTCGGCGATTCGATCAAGGCCGCGGTTGAGAGCTTCCCCGAGGACCTCAACGTCCAGGTCTGGGGCACCGGCGGCATGAGCCACCAGCTCCAGGGCCCGCGCGCGGGCCTGATCAACAAGGACTTCGACCTCAACTTCATCGACAAGCTGATCTCGGACCCCGAGGAGCTCAGCAAGATGCCGCATATCCAGTACCTGCGTGAAAGCGGGTCGGAAGGCATCGAGCTCGTGATGTGGCTGATCATGCGCGGCGCGCTGGGTGAGAAGGTCAAGGACCTCTACACCTTCTACCACATCCCGGCCTCGAACACCGCGCTCGGCGCGCTGATCCTCCAGCCCGAGGACATCGCGGGCGAGCCGCTCAACCCGCGCAAGGTGATGAGCGGCCACAGCCTGGCCGACGCTTGAGGTGCTTTCCCTCCCCCTTGAGGGGGGAGGGTAGGGTGGGAGTGTTCGGCGCTGGCGTCGACGCGCCGCTTCGCGGCGCTCCCCACCCCCCACCCCCTCCCCGCCGGGGAGGGGGAATAGTACGACGCGGCGGCGTGAAAATTTCGCGCTCCGGCTTGCGGGAGTGGCCTGAGGCCGGCAAGGCGATCGCCTGAATTTTCATCCCCTAACCCCTCCCGCGCACGAGAGGGGAACTGACAGGAGACCCCCATGCGCATTGCCCTCGCCGGCGCCGGCGCCTTCGGTGAAAAGCACCTCGACGGCCTCAAGAACATCGATGGGGTCGAGATCGTCTCGGTCATCTCGCGCCGCGCCGAGCAGGCGGCCGAAGTCGCCGCCAAGTACGGCGCGCGGCATTCGGGCACCGAGCTTTCGGAAGCGCTCGAGCGCGACGACGTCGACGCGGTGATCCTGTGCACGCCGACGCAGATGCACGCCGAGCAGGCGATCGCCTGCATGGACGCGGGCAAGCACGTGCAGGTCGAGATCCCGCTGTCGGATTCGTGGGCCGACGCCGAGGCGGTGCTCAAGAAGCAGCAGGAGACGGGGCTCACCTGCATGGTCGGGCACACCCGGCGGTTCAACCCGAGCCACCAGTACGTGCACAACAAGATCGTCGCCGGCGAGTTCGCCATCCAGGCGATGGACGTCGAGACGTTCTTCTTCCGCCGCAAGAACATGAATGCGAAGGGCGAGGCGCGCAGCTGGACCGACCACCTGCTGTGGCACCACGCGGCGCACACGATCGACCTGTTCGCCTACCAGACCGGCAAGATCGTTGCCGCCAACGCGATCCAGGGTCCCAAGCACCCCGAGCTCGGCATCGCCATGGACATGTCGATCCAGCTCAAGAGCGAGACCGGCGCGATCTGCACGCTGGCGCTGAGCTTCAACAACGACGGCCCGCTGGGCACGTTCTTCCGCTATATCGGCGACACCGCGACCTATATTGCCCGTTACGACGACCTCGTCACCGGCAAGGAAGAGCCGATCGATCTCACCGGCGTGACCGTGTCGAACAACGGTATCGAGCTGCAGGACCGCGAGTTCGTCGCGGCGATCCGCGAAGGTCGCGAACCGAACAGCTCGGTGTCACAAGTGCTCGATTGCTACCGTGTGATCGGCGAACTCGCGGCGAGCCTCGAAGCACAGGACGGGTGGTCGTAAATCCGTTCGACAAGTAGCGCGCAGTTAACCAATCTTGACTAGTTCGCGAGCTAAGCTGATTCTCCGAACATAAGACAACGCAGGGGTTTGCCATGGCAGAGCTGGACCGCATCCTGGGCGAGGCCCAGGAAACGCACAAGCTGATGCAGGAAGCGGTGAAGACGTCGGGCGACAGGGCGGTGCGCGACATCGTCCGCCTGCGCACGCGCTTCGCCACGCTCGTCGCCGAGATGATGGGCTCGATCAAGGCGGACGCCCGCCTCCAGGCCAAGCCCGACATCGCGCGCGAGTTCGAGGCCCGCTTCTTCGACATGCGCCAGGCGCTGGCGCAGCACCAGTCGAAGTGGCGCAGCGCCAACATCGACGAGGATCCGGCCGGCTACCGCCGCTCGACCGACGAGCTGGGGCAGAAGCAGGACGAATTCTACACCTGGGCGAAGAACACGCTGACCGGGCTCTAAAGGGGTTGCACCGCCCCCGCCGCCTCTGCACATGGGGCGGCGATGACCAGCACAACGCGTACGATCGCCGGAACCGAGCTCCACCCGGTGGGCCTCGGCTGCATGAACCTGTCGTGGGCCTACGGCACCCCGCCGAGCCCTGAGGAGGGCGCCGCGCTGCTCGCCCGCGCGCTCGACCTCGGCTACAACCACCTCGACACTGCGCGGATCTACGGCGGCGGCAAGAACGAGGCGCTGATCGGCGAGACGCTCAAGGGGCGGCGCGGCGAATTCTTCCTCGCCTCGAAGTGCGGCATCGTCGTCGACGGGCCCAAGCGCGGGGTCGACTGCTCTCCGCAAGCGATCGACACGGCGGTCGACGAGAGCCTGCGGCTGCTGCAGACCGACCACATCGACCTCTACTACATGCACCGGTTCGACCCGAAGGTGCCGATCGCCGATTCGGTCGGCGCGCTGGCGCGGGCGATCGAGGCGGGCAAGATCGGCGCCTACGGCGTGTCCGAATGGTCGGCGCGGCACATCCGCGAGGCGCACGCGGTCCACCCCGTGGGCGCGGTGCAGACCGAGTATTCGCTGTGGACCCGCAACGTCGAGCTGGCCGTGCTCGAGACCTGCCGCGAGCTCGGCGTGCCGCTGGTCGCGTTCTCGCCGGTCGGGCGCGGCGCGCTCGCCGGGCTGCTGCGCGATCCGGCCACGCTCGAGGAGCAGGACCTCAGGACCAAGATGCCGCGGTTCAATGCGCAGAACTGGCCGCACAACCTCGCGCTGGTCGACCGGCTCGCCGCGCTGGCGAAGGACGCGGGGATGACCGCGGCGCAGCTCGCGCTGGCCTGGGTGCTGTCGCGCGGCGACCACGTCCACGTGATCCCGGGGACCACGAACCTGCAGCATCTCGCGGACAACCACGCGGCGGCGGGCCTGGCGGTCGGGCAGGACGTGCTCGATGCGGCGGGCGCGCTGATCAACGAGGGCACCGTCGCCGGGCACCGCTACCACGACGCGATCCGGCCGACGATCGACACCGAGGAGTTCGAACCGGCATGACCGACGTGCGCGCCGAGATCGGCTATTCCGAACGGACCGAGACGAAGCCCTACTTCTACGCCAATGCGCACGAGAAGGACTTCGTGCCGCTCAAGCCGGCCGAAGTCGCGATCGCCGACGCGCGCGGGCGCGACTGCACGCTCGACCGCGAGGGTTTCACGCTCGTCGAGCACGCGAGCGCGGTCGAGGACCTGACGGACCTCGAGGCGGTGGCCGAGGTCCATCGCGGCGAGATCGTCGACCTGCTCAAGCGGATCACCGGGTGCGACGAGGTGGTGATGACGCCGTTCGGCATCCTGCGCTTCTCCGAGAAGCTCGGCGAGAACGAGGCGCACGACAACTCGCACCCGGCGCGCTTCGTCCATGTCGACATGGCCAAGGAAGCCGCCGCGGGAATGCGCGACAAGACCGCGCCGACGCCGCCCGAGGGCAAGGCGGTGGTCCGCAGCGCGCAGTACAACGTGTGGCGCTCGCTCGCCGGCGGCACGCAGGACGTGCCGCTCGGGCTCTGCGCCTATCCGAGCGTCGCGCGCGAGGACCTGCTCGACTGCGACGCGATCTTCGACCCGCTCGACGGCAGCCCCGAGTGGGGCTTCCCGAACTACCTGCTCGCGCACAACCCGGCGCACCGCTGGTACTACTATTCGGACATGACGCGTGACGAGGCGATCGTGTTCAAGACCAGTGAGAGCGACCCCGAGCGCGCGCAGCTGATGCCGCACGGCGCGTTCGACAACCCGCTCGCGGGGCCCGACGCGCCCGCCCGGGTGAGCCTCGAGATGCGCGGGACCTGCTACTGGTACGGCTGATCAGCGGCCGGCGTAGTCCGCGCCGTAGATCGCTTCGCGGATGTCGTGGTGCAGGGTGCCGTCGAACGGCATCTTCTGCGTCGCGAAGACGACCGCCATGTCGTTCGCCGGATCGACCCAGAACAGCATCGACGGATACCCGTCCCAGAAGAACTCGCCGACCGCGCCGCGGTTTTCCTGCGGAGTCTGCGGCGGGCGGGTGCGGACGAAGAGGTCGAGGCCGAAGCCGCCCGAGCCCTTGCTGGGCAGCCACAGGCGATCCTTGTCCGCGATCCGCGGGTCGAGCTGGTCGGTCGCCATCAGCCGGACCGTTGCCGGCTCGAGCACGCGCACGCCGTCGAGCTCGCCCTCGTTCAGCAGCATGCGGGCAAAGCGCATGTAATCGTCGACCGTGGTGACGATCCCGGCGCCGCCTTCGGTCATCGGCTTGTCGGCGAAGTTGTGCACCAGCCAGTCATTGTCGGGTATCGCCTGGAGCTTGCCGTCGGGACCGATGGAATAGATCGAGGCGAGCGTGTCGAGGACCTCGTCGCCGCACTTCCAGCACGAATGCGCCATGCCCAGCGGGCGGAACACGTGGTCGCGCACGTACTCGTCGAACGGCTGGCCCGAGAGGACCTCGACCAGCCGCGCCTGGACGTCGACCCCGGCGCTGTAGTGCCAGTGCGTGCCGGGATCGTAGAGCAGCGGCACTTGCGCCATCAGGTCGGCAAACTCGGCCAGCGTGTTGTCGGGAGACAGCGGCTGCAGCGCATTCCACAGGACGTCGCTCGGGTGCCCTGCGTTGCCATAAGTGAAGCCGGCGGTGTGGCGCATGATGTCGCGGATCGTGATCGGCCGCGACGGTTCGCGGCTCTGGTAGTTGACCATCGAATGATCGTCGTCATTCACCCAGCGGACGAAGACCCTGGTGCCGGCGAATTGCGGCAGATAGCGCGACAGCGGATCGTCGAGGCCGAACTTGCCCTGCTCCCACAGCTGCATCAGCGCGACACCGGTGACCGGCTTGGTCATCGAGTAGATCTGCACCCGCGTGTCGCGGGTGAACGGCGCGGGGCGCTCGATGCGGCGCAGGCCGGCGCTGCCGTAGTGCGCCTCGCGGCCATCCTTCCAGACCAGCACCTCGGCGCCGGCGACGCGGCCCGTGTCGACCATCGACTGGAGCATGCGATCGATCTTCGCACCGTCGATGGTGACGTTCGCGAGCGCCGCGGGCGCCGCGGCTTGCGGCCAGATTGGCGGCTGCTGGTAGCCGTGGCGATCGAGGCGCAAATCGGGCCGTGCGGTGCACGGAGCGCAGTCCCGCTGGAAGTGCTCGGGCTCGCGGCCGCTGACCGGATTGCGGTACTCGAACCACATCGGCAGGATCGTCGGCCACTGCCACGGATCGCCGGTGCCGCCGCGGAAGTGCAGCTGGCGCTCGCCGAGGTCCTTGACCGGCACGTCGGGCTTGAAGTCGCTGTCCTCGCGCACGAGCACGCTGGTCGCGCCTTGCGGCGGGGTCGCCGGGTCCTTGGCGCGCTGCCAGCCGCTCTTCCAGTCGACGGTGCCCATGTAAGGCTCGTCGAGCGAGAGGTTCCACATGCGCCAGGCGCCGTCCTCGAGCACGTACTGGTCGTGGTACATCCCTGAGTAGAAGTAGGCGCCGTAGAACCCGCGCGGCTCGCCGACGGTCTTGCCGGTGCGCGGCTGGAACAGCCGCACGCGCTGGTTGGCGCTGCGGCCGTCGTCGGAGACGAGGATCACCGGCTGCACGCGCCAGTGGAACGAGATGCCGCTGCGCGTGGCCGGAGCCGGGCCCCACACGCGGCGCCCGGCTTCGGCGACGCGGTCGCGACCGATGTAGTAGCCGGCGAAGGCCGACATCTTGAAGCCGTCGCGGGCGAGCAGCGCGCTGAAATTGTCCGACTGGAAGTCGTCGAGGTAGTCGCCGTAGGCCGAGGAGACGTTCTCGATCGCGTCGTAGGCCAGCGAACGGCCGAGCGCGGTGCGGGCCTGGTCGAGCGTCATCGGCGCGGGATCGTTGGGCGTATCGAGCACGACGCGGATCTCGTCGCGGACCCCGTGAGCGCCGCCCTGCGGTTCGACGACCTCTCCCGTCACCGGATGCTCGCGCGCGAATTCGGGCATGGGCGCGACATCGGGCGAACCGCTCCTGTCGGCACCCCAGCCGAGGTCGTAGTCCGACCTGAACAGCGGAAAGCGGCGGAGATCGCGGATCTTCCACACACCGTTTTCCCTGACGAAATGGG
Source organism: uncultured bacterium (assembly GCA_966112795.1). Taxonomy (GTDB): domain Bacteria; phylum Pseudomonadota; class Alphaproteobacteria; order Sphingomonadales; family Sphingomonadaceae; genus Croceibacterium_A. The sequence goes on along the minus strand of CBHWED010000072.1, from coordinate 3,293 downwards.
TGAAGAAGACGGCGCCTTCCCACCAGCCCTTCTCCTGGTCGGCCTCGGCGAGCATCCCGAGCTCGATGCCGCGCGCGACGGCGTGGTCGCCGACGACGTCGACCGTCACGTCGAATTGCGGCCGGTCGTTGAGCTGGCCGTGCGCAAGCCCGGCCGGGCCCATGGTTTCGAGCCAGCGGCGGATCCCATCCTTGCCGAGGTACGCCTGACCGCCGCTGAAGACTTCGCTGTCTTCGGCGAACATGTCGACCACGTCGTCCCACATCTTGCGGTCGGCGTAGTAGCCGTAGGCCGCCTGCAGGTTGCGCACGGTGTCCTCGTCGTTGAGCATGCGGATGCGCGCGGAGAGCTCGGCCAGCGTCGTGGCGTTCGTCGGCGGCTCGCCTTCGGGCGTCATGACCGGCGCGCCGGCCTCGTCGGGGGTGAAGTGGTAGGGCACGATCGGCAGGTCGCCGCCGCCCCAGTTGGTCCAGCCGGTCTCGTAGGGCCCCGAGTATTGCGGGAAGTAGCGCGCGCCGGCGATGCGCCACTTGCCGTCGTCGCCCATGCGGTAGTCGTTGACGAAGATCCCGCCTTCGATCGCCGCCCTGCCCTTCCCGCCGAGGAAGATCAGCACCGCCCAGCGCCCGGTCGCCTCGCGGCCGTTGGGGGCGAGCATGACGACCGGCTGCTCGATCATCATCAGCCGCGTGTCGCCGGGCTCGAGCCCGTCGTGCCCGCCGCCATAGCGCGCGCGCAGGAACGCAGCGATCTCCTGCGGTCCATGCATGGTCTGGCCCTGGCGGACCTGGCCGTCGAAGGTGAACGGCGCATCCGCGGCGAACAGCGCCCCGATCTCGCTCCACAGGCCATACTGCGCGTACTGCGCGTATGTGCGCTGCAGGGTCTTGATCGCGCGCAGGCTCTCGACGCGCTCGGTGTCGCGCGCGAGCTCGGCGAGCGCGCGGTCGTCGGGCTGTGCGGCCAGAGGTGTCGCGAAGACCAAGGCCAGCGCGGCGAACACGGCACCCAGCACGCGCGCGAGAAGCGGCGAGCGCGGAACAGGGCCGCGCAGGGCATCGCAAGTGCGGGCGGTCACAGCGCGGTCGAATAGAGCTCGAGCAGGCGCTCCCACGACGCGTCGTCCTCGTCGTAGTTGTAGACCGGGGAATCGGCCACGGTCCAACCGTGGTCGCCCTTGTAGACCTTGATCTCGGCCGGCCGGCCCGCGGCTTCGGCCGCCGCCTTGAGCGCATCCTTGTCGCCCGGAGCGCGCTGGTCGTCGTTCTTGGCGATCGCGAACAGGTAGCTCGCCTGGGTCTGCCCGAGCATCTTGACCGGCGAGGTCGCATCCTCGCCGACCAGCCCGCCGCCGTGGAACGAGGCAACGGCCTTGACCCGCTCGGGCGCGGCCGCGGCGGTCCACACCGCGAACGGCCCGCCCATGCAGTAGCCCTGCACGCCGATGCCCTTCGAGGTATCGACCGCGTCGTTCGCATCGAGATAGGCGACGACCGCCTTGGCGGTCGCCATGACCGCCTCGGCGGTGAGCTTCTCGCGCCACGGGGCGACCTTGTCCATGCCGCCGTTGTTGCGGAAGTCGTCGAAGTCGTCGAACTCGGGCGCTTCCTTGTCGCGGTAGTACGGGTTGAGGATCAGCACCGCGTAGCCTTCGCGCGCGAGACGGCGGCCCATCGAAGCGAACGCGTCGCGCGGCCCGGCGATGTCGGGCCAGACGATGATCGCCGGGCTCTTGCCGGCGCCATGGAGGAGGAACGCGTCCATCGTCCCGTCGGGCGCCGGAAACTTGACGTTGGTCTCCTCGAGCCGCGACGCTTGCGCCTCGGCCCCGTCGATCGGTGTCAGCGCGACCACCGTCGCCGCCGCGCCCATCGCCGCGAATTCCCGCCGGCTCAGGCCGCCCGGCTTCGCGATTTTCCCCATTTCAGCAAAGTGGTCCTGGTCGCACACGACTCGCCTCCCTCGCTTCCTTTCCCGGAGGCGAGGATATCCTATTGGCGACAGGGGTCTAGCTCGGCGCGGTCGCGGCTGTTGACGATCGCGGGCGCGACGCGCGCCGAGCAGGCAAGTAGGCCAGGGGCGCTAGAGCGCGCCCTGATAGAGCGCGAGCAGGCGGGCCCAGGCGCGCTCGGCCTCGGCTTCGTTGTAGACCGGGCTGTCGGCGACGGTCCAACCGTGGTCGGCCTGGTAGACCTCGATCTCGGCCGGCCGCCCGGCGGCCGCCGCGGCCTCCTTGAGCGCGTCCTTGTGGGTCGGGTTCTGCGCGTCGTCGTTCTTGGCGATGGCGAACAGGAAGCTCGCCTGGGTCTGCGGCAGAAGCTTGACCGGCGCGTTGGGGTCGTCGCTGACGAGCCCGCCGCCGTGGAACGAGGCCGCGGCCTTGACCCGCGTCGGGACCGCCGCAGCGGTGCGCACGGTGAACGGGCCGCCCATGCAGTAGCCCTGGTTGCCGATGCCCTTGGCGGTGTCGACCGCCGCCTGCTGGTCGAGCCAGGCGACGACCGCCTTGGCAGTCTCGAGCACGTTCTCGTGGCTGTTCTGCTGCATCCACGGGCCGACCTTCTGGAACCCGCCGTTCGAGCGAAAATCCTCGAAGTCCTTGAACTGCGGCGCGGGGGTGCTGCGGTAGAACGGGTTGACCACGAGCACCGCGTAGCCCGCGGTGGCAAGGCGGCGGCCCATGGCCTTGAACGCGTCGCGCAGCCCGGCGATGTCGGGCCAGATGATCACGGCCGGGTGCTTGCCCTCGCCCGGATGGACGAAGAACGCATCCATCGTGCCGCCGGGCGCGTCGAACTTGACGTCGCTTTCGGCGAGCCCGCCGGCGCCTTGCGCGCAGGCCGTGGCCCACGGCGCGAACGCCGCGCCGAGGCCGGCGACCGCGCCGACCTTTCCGAATTGCCGTCGACTGACGCGACCCATATCGCTCAACTGGTCCAGCTCACACATTCCGGCCTCCTCGATTTCCCCTTGGCGGACGGGAGGATAGCGGCTTGGACCGCGAGGTCCAGCGGGGCTTTTTCGGCGACGCAGCCGGGTCTGCGCCTCGTCGCGCAGCGGGTGCGGTGCGCCGCAGGCCATGCCGCAACCGCTTGCGGTTCGCAGGCCGCAAGGCGACACCGCGGGTGACGAGAGGGGAGCCGGCTATTGGGAATCGAACCGAACCCTCGGACGCGACGCTCGACGCCCGAGTCGGGGGAAACCCGCATGCCCCGCGTCTCCCGCCGCACGTTCCTGGCGGGCGGAACGCTGCTGCTCGCGAGCGGCAGGCTTCGAGCCGAACAGGGCGGAAC
>CBHWED010000071.1:0-13704 GCA_966112795.1 uncultured bacterium | reverse complement strand
CCGCGCGCGCGTCGCGGATGTCGTCGCCGGCGCAGCACGCGCCCTTGCGTCCGGTCGCCGCGCCATAGTCGTAGAGCTGCAGCGTGACCCCGATGACCTCGGCTCCGCTCGCCGCCGCCAGCGCGGCGACCACCGAGCTGTCGACTCCGCCCGACATGGCGACGACCACGCGGCACGCCTCGGCCGCGCGCGGCAGGTCGAACAGCGCCGCGGCGTCGGCGGCAGGAAGGCGGAGGGCGGGATCCATGCGCGGCGCCCTTACACCGCGCGGGCCCGTGCGCCAAACCGCGCGTGCTAACGCCGGGTAAACCGCCAATTTACCCGATCTTGACCGTTCCGAGTCTAGAGCGTGCCTCATGTTCGAGGGAAAACCGCCCCGGCCCCGCGACGCCCGTGCGCTCGGCGACGAGCCGCACGACATCGACGCGCTGCGCCCGCTCAGCTGGGGCGACCTCGTCGCCCGGCTGTCGGCGGCACGCGACTTGCGCCCGCCCTGCGAGCACGGCGAGGCAGGCGGGGAGGCGAGCTTCGACGCGAGCTCGGCACGCCGGATCGCCGCGCATCACAATGGTAAGCACGATGTTAACCTTGATGTTTCAGGCAATGGCAAAGGCCACGCAGGCACAGCATCGGCCGCTGCGACCGGCGCAGAACCGCGCGCCATGAGGAAGTAAATGATCGAGAACCAGAAAATCCGTCCGGCGCAAGTGATCGGCCCGCTCGGCGAGCCGCTCACGATTGCCGACCTGCCGTCGCCGTCCACCAAGCGTTGGGTCGTGCGCCGCAAGGCCGAGGTCGTCGCCGCGGTCAACGGCGGCCTGCTGACGATCGACGAGGTTCTCGAGCGCTACAACCTCACGCTCGAGGAGTTCGCCGGCTGGCAGCGCGCGGTCGATCGCTCGGGCATGCAGGGCCTGCGTGTGACCCGCATCCAGCACTACCGCGACCTCTACGAGCGCCAGCTCAAGTACTGATTCGCCCGGCCGGCGCGTGCCGGCCTCATTTTCTCCGAGATTCGTCCTTACCCGCGGCAATTCCGGGTCGAGGGAACGCATCTGCGCACCTCCCGTTGGGAGAGAGCGCGCACGCGACGGTGCGGCGAACAGGAGGACCTTGGCATGGGCTGGATTGCAACGATCATCCTTGGCGGCATCGCCGGCTGGCTGGCCAGCATGGTGATGAACCGCGATGCGTCGATGGGCATTCTGATGAACATCGTCGTCGGCGTCATCGGCGGCCTGATCGGCAGCGCCATCGGCAACGTGACCGGCTTTCTCACCAACAACGCGGGCTGGTTCCTGTACCTGATCACCGCCTTCGTCGGCGCGGTCGTGCTGCTGGCGATCGTGAACCTGGTGCAGCGCGGACGCGTTCGCTAGGCAAAAGCATTCGAACTGCCCGGCCGAACGAGCCGGGTGGCTGATACAAAAAAGTACACGGGGGCGGGTCGCGCGGCGAACCGCCCCCATTTATGGCAGGTAGGCCGCATTTCGTCGGTCCACGGGCCACGTTCATGGAGTGTTGCATTGCGGTAAGACACTCGCAGGTCTATGCGGCGGCCTGTGATCGCTGCGTCCGAGTGCGTGGCGGCGACAATTATGGTATGGCCTCGCCCCTGCGAGGCTTCGGGGCTGGTACGCGGACATGAACTACGAAGCGAAAGTGTCGGACCTGAGCGGCGCGTCGAGCGTGCTCGTCGAGGACATCGAAACCACGGGCCGTCCCCGTCGGCGCGGACTGGTGATCGCTGCGGTGGTGCTCATCGCGCTGCTCATCGGCGGCACCTTGATGTTCTACAGCCAGACCGAGGAATCACCGTTCCCTGCTGGCAACCAGCAGATCCCGACCGTCACGGTCGTCTCCCCGGGCCGCACGACGGTTGCCGGGGTGATCAACGCCACCGGCACGCTCGCCGCGCGGCGGACGATGCCGGTCGGCGTCGTCGGCGAAGGCGGGCGGGTCGTCTCGGTGCTCGTCGAGCCCGGTGACTGGGTCCGCGCCGGACAGGCGCTGCTGGTGATCGACCGCTCGGTGCAGAACCAGCAGGCGCAGAGCTCGGCGGCGCAGATCACCGTGGCCCGCGCCGACGCGAGCCTTGCCCAGTCGAATCTCGACCGCGCGCTCCAGCTCGTCGACCGCGGCTTCATCAGCAAGGCCGACGTCGACCGGCTGACCGCGACCCGCGACGCCGCGGTCGCCCGCGTCCAGGTCGCCGAAGCCCAGTATCGCGAGCTGCTCGCCCGCAACGCGCGGCTCAACATCGTCGCTCCGGCTGCCGGCCTCGTGCTCGAACGCAACGTCGAGCCCGGCCAGGTCGTCGGCGCCGGCGGCACGCCGCTGTTCACGATCGCCAAGGGCGGCGAGATGGAGCTGCTCGCCGCGATGAACGAGGACGATCTCGCCGCGGTGCAGGTCGGCTCGACCGCAACCGTCACTCCGGTCGGCACCTCGCGCGGATTCGCCGGCTCGATCTGGCAGAAGTCGCCGGTGATCGACCAGCAGACGCGCCAGGGCATCGCCCGCATCGCGCTGCCGTTCGATCCGGCGATCCGCCCCGGCGGCTTCGCCTCGGCGCAAGTCGCGCGCGGCGCGATGGTCGCGCCCAAGCTGCCCGAGAGCGCGATCCTGTCCGACGACAAGGGCAGCTTCGTCTACGTCGTCGACAGCGAGAACCGGGTGCAGCGCCGCAACGTGACCTCGGGCCTGGTCACCGTTGACGGCATCGCCGTGACGGCGGGCCTCAGCGGCAACGAGCGCGTGGTCGAGCGCGCCGGCCAGTTCCTCAACGAAGGCGACAAGGTCAACCCGGTCGCCGCCGGCGCGGGTGGTCAGGCCGCCGGCAAATGAACTTCCGGAACATCTCCGCGTGGTCGATCCGTAACCCGATCGTCCCGATCGTCTTCTTCATCGGCCTGACTCTGGCCGGCCTCGTCTCGTTCAGCCGGATGGACGTCAACGACAATCCGGACATCGAATTCCCGTCGGTCTCGGTCAGCATCAGCCAGCCCGGCGCCGCCCCGACCGAGATCGAGACCCAGATCACCCAGAAGGTCGAGGCCGCGGTGCGCTCGGTCAACGGGGTCGAGGAGATCCAGTCGACCGCGCGCGAAGGCAGCTCGAACACCAACGTCCAGTTCGTCATCGGCATCGATCCGAACGAGGCGGTCAACGAGGTCAAGAACGCGGTCGATCAGATCCGCGGCGACTTGCCCGACGGCATCCTCGAGCCGCGCGTGACCAAGAACGAAGTCGGCGGCAACGGCCCGATCGGCTACTTCGCGGTCAGCGCCGACGACATGACGATGGAGCAGCTCAGCTGGTTCATCGACGACACGATCTCGCGCCGGCTGCTGTCGATCGAAGGCATGGCCGCGGTCAGCCGCGCCGGCGGCGTCGACCGCGAGATCCGCGTGGTGCTCGATCCGGCGCGGATGCAGGCGCAGGGCGCCACCGCCGCTTCGGTCAACCAGGCGCTTCGCCAGGTCAACACCGACGCCGCCGGCGGCGTCGCCGAAGTCGCCGGCTCGCGCCAGTCGGTCCGCGTGCTCGGCAATGCCGAGACCGCGCTGCAGCTCGCCAACACCCGCATCAGCCTCGGCGGCGGCCGCACGATCCGGCTCGACCAGATCGCCACCGTCTACGACGGCTATTCGGAGCAGACCTCGATTGCCAAGCTGGCCGGCCGCCAGGTCGTCACCTTCGGCATCGAGCGCGCCAAGGGCGCCTCGGACGTGACCGTCTATGACGCCGCGATCGCCGAGATGAAGAGCATCCAGAAGGACAATCCCGGGATCCACTTCACGCAGCTCTACACTAGCGTCGACTACACCAAGGAGCAGTACGAAAGCTCGATCTCGGCGATGGTCGAAGGCGCGATCCTCGCGGTCATCGTGGTGTTCCTGTTCCTGCGCGACTGGCGCGCGACGATGATCTCGGCGCTGGCGATCCCGCTCTCGGCGATCCCGACGTTCTGGTTCATGGACCTGATGGGCTTCACGCTGAACCAGCTCTCGCTGCTCGCGCTGAGCCTCGTCGCCGGCGTGCTGGTCGACGACGCGATCGTCGAGATCGAGAACATCGTCCGGCACATGCGCATGGGCAAGAGCGCCTACCAGGCGGCGATCGACGCCGCCGACGAGATCGGCCTCGCGGTCGTCGCGACCAGCTTCTCGATCGTCGCGGTGTTCCTGCCCGTCGGCCTCATGCCCGGCATCTCGGGCCAGTTCTTCAAGAACTTCGGCCTAACCGTGGTTGCCGCGGTGCTCGTCAGCCTCGCGGTTGCGCGCATGATCACGCCGATGGTCGCGGCCTACTTCCTCCACGCCAAGGGCCACGCCGCGCACGGCGAAGGCCGGCTGATGGACGTCTACATGAAGGTCCTCACCTGGACTCTCGATACCGAGAAGGCCCAGGCCTACAAGGCGCGGCTGACCCCGGCGCCCGAGCGCGGCTGGTATCCGCTGGCCGAGTTCGGATTCGCACTGCTGATCGTCATCTCCGCGATCATGACCTGGCGCTACGGCGCGCCCCTGATCGCCGCCGTCGGGCTCGAGGGCACGCTGGGCACGCTCGCCAAGCTCGTCGCGACGCTCGCCGCTGCGCTCGTCGTGCGCGCGCTGATCCACACGCTCGTGCGCGGCACGGGCGGTGCCTTTGCCGAATGGCATGAATACTTCCGCGGCCGCGTCCGCGCGCGCTATCGCGATCATCGCTTCTGGATGTTCCTTGCCGGCATCGGCGCGCTCGGGCTGACCGTGACGCTGCTCATGACGCTGCCGCAGCAGTTCCAGCCGACCACCGACCAGGACACCAGCCAGCTCCAGATCGAGATGGTCCCGGGCACGACCATCGAACAGACCGAAGCGGTCGCCGACCAGGTCACCGCGGTGATCGAGAGCCAGCCCGAGGTCGACCGCGTGCTCGAGCGGATCAGCGAAGGCAACGCGCGGCTGTTCATCGTGCTCCGCGCCGACCGCGCGGTGCCGAGCTACGACTTCCAGCGCCGCGTCACGCCCGAACTGCAGCAAATCCCCGACGCGCGGGTGACCTTCCAGGGCGGCGGTGGCGGCGGCGGCACCGGGCGCGACATTTCGGTCATGCTCACCGGTTCCGACCCCGATCTCCTGCGGCGCACGGCGCAGACGCTGGTCGAGCAGATGCAGGGCGTGCCCGGCGTGGTCGCTCCGCGCATCGCCGCCGACATGCAGCGGCCCGAGCTGTTGATCGTCCCGCGGCTCGATCTCGCCGCGCAGCTCGGTGTGACCACCAGCGCGCTGAGCCAGGCGATCCGCATCGCCACGATCGGCGAGATCGACCAGAACGCCGCCAAGTTCTCGCTCAGCGACCGCCAGGTGCCGATCCGCGTCGTGCTGCCCAAGCGCTCGCGGCAGGACATCTCGACGATCGAGAACCTGCCCGTGCCGACCTCCGCCGGCGGCTCGGTGCCGCTCAAGCGCGTCGCCGAAATCCGCTTCGGCGCGGGTCCGACGCAGATCCAGCGCTTCAACCAGTCACGCCGCGTGTTCATCGGCGCCGACCTTGGGCAGGACTATGTCTCGGGTCCGGTGATGGACAAGATCCACAACCTGCCGATCATGAAGAACCTGCCCGCCGGCGTGTCGAGCGCGCCGGTCGGCGACCAGAAGTGGCAGGAAGAGCTGATCCAGAACTTCATCATCGCGGTGATCGCCGGCATCCTGCTGGTGTTCGCGGTGCTGGTGCTGCTCTACCGCCGGTTCGTCTCGCCGCTGGTCAACATGACCTCGCTGCTGCTGGCGCCACTCGGCGGGCTGCTCGCGCTGGCCGCGCTCGGGCAGCCGATCTCGATCTCGGTCTACATCGGCCTGCTCATGCTGCTCGGCATCGTCGCCAAGAACTCGATCCTGCTGATCGACTTCGCGATCGAGGAGATCGAGAGCGGCGTGCCGAAGCGGGTCGCGATCATCGACGCCGGGCACAAGCGCGCCCAGCCGATCGTGATGACCACGGTGGCGATGGTCGCCGGCATGATTCCGACCGCGCTGTCGATCTCGGGCGACGCTGCATGGCGTGCGCCGATGGGCACCACGGTGATCGGCGGCCTGATCCTGTCGACGATGCTCACGCTGCTGATCGTCCCGGCGGGCTTCAGCATCGCCGACGGCCTCGAGAAGCGGCTCGGTCCGTGGCTGCGCCACCGCGTGCTGACCTACCGGCCCGAGCACGAGCACGCCGTCGGCAAGGCAGAGGCCCTGAACTATCCCGCCGAGTAAGGAGCCGGGTCCGCCGAAGGCCCTGCCCGCGCCGCGCCCCAAGCCCGCGGCGCCAGTCGACCGGGCGCGACGCATGCGCATCGTCGCCACCTCGCTGCTCGTGGCGATGGCCGCGGTGTTCGTCGTCGCGCTGCGCTTCGAGCACGTGCACCCGGCGATCGGCTATGTCGTCGCCTTCACCGAAGCGGCGATGGTCGGCGGGCTCGCCGACTGGTTCGCGGTCACCGCGCTATTCCGCCACCCGCTCGGCATCCCGATCCCGCACACCGCGATCATCCCGGAGAAGAAGGACCGCATCGCCGACACGATGGCCGGCTTCCTGCGCGACAACTTCCTGACCCCGACGGTCGTCGCCCACCGGATGCGCGGGATGAACGTCGCGCTCGCGGTCGGCGACTTTCTCGCCGAGCCGCGCCGCGCCGGGCAGAGCCGGATCCGCGAGGGCGCCGCCGGGCTGCTCGCCGAAATGCTCGAATCGCTCGACCCCGAGCGGCTCGGCAACCAGGTCCGTGCCGGGCTCGCGCGCCAGATCGAGAAGATCGAGCTCTCGCCGCTGCTCGGCAGCGCGCTCGGCGCGGCGATCGCCGATGGGCGCCACCGGCCGCTGCTCGATGCGCTGATCCGCTGGGCCGGAGTCGCGCTCGAGCGCAACGAGGAGATGGTCCGCTCGATGATCCAGGCGCGCGCCAATGCCTTGCTGCGCTGGACCGGGCTCGACGAAAAGCTCGCCAACTCGGTGCTCGACGGGCTCTACCGGCTGCTCGCCGAAGTCCTCGTCGACCCCGAGCATCCGCTGCGCCGGACCATCGAGGAAGGGCTCGAGAAGCTCGCCAACGACCTCGCCCACGATCCCGAGACACGCGAGAAGGTCGAGGCGGCCAAGCGCGAGATCCTCAACAACCCGGCGGTCGGCGACTGGTGGACCGGGGTGTGGGAGAAGCTGCGCCTGTCGCTGATCGCGATGGCGCGCGATCCCGAAGCCGCGCTCGGCGGCCAGCTCGGCGAAAGCCTCGCCGAGCTTGGCCGCTCGCTGCAGAGCGACCCGATCCTGCAATGGCAGGTCAACCGCTTCGCCCGCCGCACCGTGGTCGGCGTCGCCACGCGCTACGGCACGCAGATCACCCAGCTGGTCTCGGAGACCGTGCGCCGGTGGGACGCGCGCACGCTGACCGACCGGCTCGAGAGGGCCGTCGGCCGCGACCTGCAGTTCATCCGCATCAACGGCACTGTCGTCGGCGGTCTCGTCGGAGTGACGATCCACACCGTTTCGCAATGGCTCTGACTGCATCCCCGCAGCTCGTGACCGAGCGGCTCGACTTGCGCGTGCCGACCGTCGACGACCTTCCTGCGGTGCTCGCCATCGCCACCGATCCCGAGACCGCGCGCTTCCTCGGCTCGCGTACCCGCGCCGAGCACTTCATGCGCTTCACCCGTAACGCCGGCAGCTGGCTGCTCTACGGCTACGGCGCCTTCGTCGTCCGGCTCCGCGGGGCCCGCGAGGTGATCGGCAGCTGCGGCGTGTTCCACACCATCCGCGATCTCGGCCCCGATTTCGACGACATGCCCGAAGCCGGCTGGATCGTGCACCGCGACCACACCGGCCAGGGCTTTGCCTACGAAGCGATGACCGCGGCCCTCGCGTGGTTCGAGCAGGTCCACGGCCTGCGCCGTGTCGTCTGCCTCGTCGCGCCCCAAAACGTGGCGTCGCTGAGCTCGCCGCCAGGCTCGGCTTCACCTCGATGCGCGACGTGCGCCAGCCGGGCGGCGATACCGTCCGGCGTTCGAGCGCCTGCCCTGACGCGCGGCTAGCGCGGTCCGCGGCCGCCCGGGAACGGCGGGCCGAGGAACAGCGGCGAGCCGATCCACACGCTCGCCATCGGCTGCCCGGCCGCGTCCTTGGCCGGGGTGAACGTGGCGCGCTCCTTGGCCAGCGTGCAGATCCTGTCGTTGACCGTCTGCGACAGCGACGGCGAGTAGATCGCGCACCCGGTCACCTTGCCGTCGGTGCCGATCAGCAGCCGCACCTGGTTGGCCCCGCCGGCAAGCTTGGCGAACTCGGTGAACGGCACCGTGCCCTGCGGCAGCACGCCGTCGGATCTGGGCGTGAGCATCGCCGCCGCGGTCATCGTCTTGTCCTTCTCGGGGTCGAGGCCCCAGACGGTGAGCAGGTCGTCGGCGCAAGTCTGCAGCGCCCCGATCGGCGCGCCCAGCGAACCGGTCTCGACCCGCACCGGCGCGATCAGGCCTTCGGTCAGCTCGAACCCGGTGACCGGGCGCGCCGCCGCCTGCTCGTCGGCGCGGCTGTAGACCGGCGGCGGCGTCCCCGGCACGAATGCTGGCCGCGGCGCGAGCGTGACGGGATCGAAGCTGACGAACTGCCTGCCGTCGGCGGTGTCCGAGCGGACGTAGCGCGTCTTGCCCGAGCTGCCCGAGGGCAGGAACTGGTAGGCGATCTGGTCCGCCCCGCGGAACAGCCGAATGCCGTCGCCGACCACGATCAGGCGCACGTCCGCGCCGGGCTGGAGCCGCTCGAGCGCAATGCTCATCGTGCGCGTGCCGTCGCTGAAGTTGCGGATCAGCCGGCAGTAATCGTCGCCGTAGTCGGCGGTCCAGCCGCCGACCGGCTTGAACGCGGTCTCTTCCTGCGCCTGCGCCTGCGCGACCGGCACGGCGAGCATCGCCGCTGCCGCGATCCAACAAAGCATGCCCCTCATTCGCGATCCTCCAATCCCGGAGCGAATGCTATTTCAGGCAAATTGGCGGAGCAAGGCCGCGCGGTGCGCTGCGACAAACGGCGACAAGGTGCAGCGGCTACGGCCCGCCGACGAGCGTGCCGCCGCGACTGGTCGGCCCGTTCCGGCGCGGGGTGGCATAGAAGATCGTGGTCGCGAAATAGCTCGGAACCGGATCGCCTGCGCTGTCCAGCGCCGGCTCGAACCGCGCGGTCTTCATGATTTCGCGGCAGGTAAGCGCTTCCGCCCCCGATTGCGTCTTCGGCGCCTGGACCACGCACTCGGTCGGCATCCCGCTCGCATCGACCGTCATCCGCAAGTTGACGATCAGGCTCTGCGAAATGCGCAGGAAGCTCCATGGATAGCTGCCCGGGCTGAGCCAGGTTTCCTGCGCGATCGGCAGCGCCGGCCGCTGCAACGACTGCTGCACCGCCGGGTCGAGGCCCCACTTCTGCGGCAAGTCCCCGGCACAGGCATCGAGCTGCGCGACCGGTTCGGCCATCGCGCCCAGGGGCAACGCCAGCGGGCGCCCGCGGCTGAAGACGATCTCGAACTCGTTCGCGCGTTCCATGGCCTCGCGGGGGCCGCGCGCAGCGTCGTCGGACCGGTCGCCTGCGAAGTCCGCGCCCGTCTCGAGTGCGAGGAGAAACGAAACCATCGGCACGCCGCCTGCCTTGTTGAGCACGCCCGTCCCTTGAATGTCCTCGGCATCCGGCTTGAAGCTGTATTCGAACCGGAGCAAACCGCTGTCGCGTTGCGGCAGCGACGGCCCATGCAGCACCAGCCGGTAGCGTCCGTTCGGAGAGAACGCGCGCAGGCGGAACGACACGCCGTCCGGGCCGCCGAACTGGCGCGCCATCGTGCAGCTCTCGGTGTCGCTGCTGAGCGTCCACTCGCCCGAGGGCGCGAGAATCTTCGGCCCGTCCGCGGCCAGCCCCTCGGCGGCCGGCAAGCCGAGCGCTGCCACGGCCGCCAGCGGCCATGCCAGGAATCGCGATATCATTGTGTAACCCCCACTCGTCGAGCGGCCCACGCTATCGCGGCCGCGTGGGGGCCGCAAGACGGCTACAACTTGCCGGTCAGCTCCGGCACCGCCTGGAACAGGTCGGCGACCAGCCCGATGTCGGCGACCTGGAAGATCGGCGCGTCGGGATCCTTGTTGATCGCGACGATCAGCTTCGAATCCTTCATCCCCGCGAGATGCTGGATCGCGCCCGAGATGCCGACCGCGAAGTACACTGCCGGGGCGACGATCTTGCCCGTCTGGCCGACCTGGAAGTCGTTCGAGATATAGCCCGCATCGACCGCCGCGCGGCTCGCGCCGACCGCGGCGCCGAGCTTGTCGGCCAGCGGCACGATCAACTGCTCGAACGTCGCCGCGTCCTTGAGCGCGCGCCCGCCCGAGACGACGATCCCGGCGCTGGTCAGCTCGGGCCGCTCGCTCTTCGAGGCCTCGAGCGCCACGAAGCTCGACAGACCCGCATCGCCCGGGCCCGCGACGGTCTCGATCGCGGCGGAGCCGCCCTCGGCCGCCGCCTTCTCGAACGCGGTCGCGCGCACGGTCAGCACCAGCTTGGCATCCGAGCTCTCGACGGTGGCGATCGCGTTGCCGGCATAGATCGGCCGCACGAAGGTCTTCGCGTCCTCGATCCCGATCACTTCGCTGAGCTGCATCACGTCAAGCAGCGCGGCGACCCGTGGGGCGAGGTTCTTGCCGGTGGTCGTGGCCGGGGCGACGAATGCATCGTACTCTGCCATCGCCTGCGCCGCGAGCGGCGCGAGGTTCTCGGGCAGCATGTGCGCGTAAGCCGGATCGGCCGCGAGCAGCACTTTCTCGACCCCCGCGATCTTCGCGACCGCCTCGGCGACGCCCTTGGCGTCGGCATCGCCGGCGACCAGCGCGTGGACCGCGCCCAGCTGCCCGGCGGCGGTGACCGCGGCGAGCGTCGCGTCCTTTACTGCCCCCGCTTCGTGCTCGACGAATACCAGCGCGGTCATGCGACGACTCCCAGCGACTTGAGCTTGGCGACCAGCTCGTCGACCGAGCCGACCTTGATCCCCGCCTGCCGCACCGGCGGCTCGGCGACCTTGAGCACCGTGAGCCGCGGCGTCACGTCGACGCCGTAGTCGGCCGGCGCCTTGGTCGCGAGCGGCTTCGACTTGGCCTTCATGATGTTGGGCAACGAGGCGTAGCGCGGCTCGTTGAGCCTCAAGTCGGTGGTGACGATCGCCGGCAGCGCGAGCTTCACTGTCTCGAGCCCGCCGTCGACCTCGCGCGTCACCGTGACGCTGTCGCCGTCGACCTCGACCTTGCTCGCGAAGGTGCCTTGCGGCCGCCCGGTCAGCGCGGCGAGCATCTGCCCGGTCTGGTTGCTGTCGTCGTCGATTGCCTGCTTGCCCATGACCACCAGGCCCGGCTGCTCCTCGTCGCAGATCGCCTTGAGGATCTTGGCCACCGCGAGCGGCTCGACCGTCTCGTCGGTCTCGACGAGGATCGCCCGGTCGGCGCCCATCGCCAGCGCGGTGCGCAGTGTCTCGGCGGCCTTGGCCGGCCCGATCGACACCGCGACGATCTCCGAGCCGACACCCTTTTCCTTGAGCCGGATCGCTTCCTCGACGGCGATCTCGTCGAACGGGTTCATGCTCATCTTGACGTTGGCGAGATCGACTCCGCTGCCGTCGGCTTTGACCCGTGGCCGCACGTTGTAATCGATGACCCGCTTCACGGGCACGAGGATCTTCATCGGCACCCTCCGACTGGCTTTCCCAGCGCTTGTAATAATCTTGCGCGAGCGCCTTCGCGCTCCACGGATGCAAGGTCAAGCGCTGTCGCTTGGAGCGCACCCGTCCAAGCATTAAGCTCGCATCTTCGCAACCTTTGGAAAGGGCCATGCATGCGCCTGATCGTTTCGTTGCTGGCTCTGTTCCTCGCCACCGCGGCTCACGCCGCCGAGACTCGCACCGCGCCCGAAGGCCACATCCCGCCGTGCGCCAGGGCCGAGCAGCTCGACTGGCTGGCCGGAATCTGGGCCGGCGAGGGAATCGGCGGTGCTCCGGCGACCGAGGTCTACTCGCCGCCCGGCGGCGGCTCGGTCGCCGGGCACTTCGTGCAGCAGGACGGCGAGGGCCGTGTCCAGTTCCTCGAGATCGTCCAGATCGCCGAAGTCGACGGCAGCCTCGTCTACCGGCTCAAGCATTTCGGTTCCGATCTCGTCGGATGGGAGGACAAGGCTGAGATGGAAGCCTTCCCCCTCGTCGCGCTCGAGGACAACGCCGCCTATTTCGACGGCCTCACCGTGCGTCGCGAGGGCGACACGCTGATCAGCGCGGTGCTCGTCCGCCAGGACGACGGCTCGGTCCGCGAATACGTCTTCCGCTACCGCCGCGTCGGATAGGCCACGTGGTCCCTGTTCGCACCCGCACTGTCGACGCAAGCGGTCTGCGCTTCGCGATCGATGAAGCCGGCGAGGGCAACCGCGTGGCGTTGCTCCTGCACGGTTTCCCGCAAAGCCGGCGCTGCTGGCGTTACCAGCTTCCGGCGCTCGCCGCGCTGGGCTGGCGGGCGGTGGCGGTCGACATGCGCGGCTACGGCGGCAGCAGCCGGCCGGGTGAGCGGACTGCCTATCGCGTCGAGCACCTCGTTGCGGACGTCGCAGGTCTGTTCGACGCACTGGGAGCGAAGTCGCGCCTGCTGATCGGGCACGACTGGGGCGGGATCGTCGCCTGGGCCTTCGCGATCCGCCAGGCGCAGCCGCTCGACGGACTCGTCATCGTCAACGCGCCCCATCCGGCGGTGTTCGGGCGGATCGTCCGCTCCAGCTGGCGCCAGCGGCTCCGCTCCTGGTACATCCTCTTGTTTCAGCTGCCCTGGCTTCCCGAGCGGATGCTCACGGCTGGCCACGCCCGCCGGGTCGGCATCGCCCTCCGGAAATCGGCGCTGCGGCCCGAGACGTTCCCGCCCGAGATCCTCGCGCACTATCGCGACAATGCCGCCGTGCCCGGCGCGATGTCCGCGATGCTGGCCTATTATCGCGCAAACCTCGATCTCGCGGCCATGACCGACGGGCCGGGGGTCGCGGCGCCGACGCTGCTGATCTGGGGCGAGCGCGATCACGCCCTAGGCCCGGAGCTCGTCGCTCCGACCACCGATCACGTCGCCGACCTCACGATCCACCGTCTGCCCGACGTGTCGCACTGGGCGCCGGAGGAAGCGCCCGACGAGGTCGGGCGCGCGCTCGCGGCCTGGATGCGCGAGCGCGGCCTGGCCGGTTAGGCCGCCTGCTTGACCTCCGCGACGATCTTCTTCGCCGCATCGCCGAGATCGTCGGCCGGCACGATCGCGAGCCCCGAGTTGGCGAGAATGGCCTTGCCCTCGTTGACGTTGGTGCCCTCGAGCCGGACCACCAGCGGCACGTCGAGCTCGACTTCCTTGGCCGCCGCGACGATGCCCTCGGCGATCGTGTCGCACTTCATGATCCCGCCGAAGATGTTGACGAGAATGCCCTTCACCGCCGGGTCCGAGAGGATGATCTTGAACGCTGCGGTGACCTTCTCCTTGTTGGCGCCGCCGCCGACGTCGAGGAAGTTCGCCGGGAACATCCCGTTGAGCTTGATGATGTCCATCGTCGCCATGGCAAGGCCGGCGCCGTTGACCATGCAGCCGATATCGCCGTCGAGCTTGATGTAGGCGAGGTCGTACTTCGAGGCCTCGATCTCCATCG
>CBHWED010000070.1:0-13829 GCA_966112795.1 uncultured bacterium | reverse complement strand
GGGAAGGCCTTCTTGCAGAAATCGAAGAAGGTCATGTACGCGCCGTAGCCGAGCAGCAGGAACTCGAAGTGGTGGTGCCACATCCGGTGGTACCCCTCGACCTGCTTCTGGTAGATCTCGAGCAGCGCGTGGTTGCTCGCGACCCCCTTGCCGGTATGCGTCGTTTCGATCGGCTCGTAATGGGGCAGCGAAGGCTTCGGCAGCGCCTGCGCATCCGCGATCAGCGCCTTCATCTTGTCCTTCCACTGGTCGTAGAGCCGCTCCCAGTGCTCGTAGTAGTAGAACGCGCGGCTCTGGAACTGCTCGACCCGCTCGCCGATCTCGACCGGATCGGTCACCGCGACCCCGCCGATATAGACCCGCCCGTTGATCACCCGGTGCTCGATCCCCTTGGCCGTCGGCAGCACGTGCACGCGCGTGTTGAACGCGCCGAGCGCCACGTAGGCCGCCTCGGCGGTGATCATGTCGAAGTGATGCATCGGCTCGGGGAAGTGCATCGAGTTGTAGAACCAGAACTTCTGGTCATCCTCGGGCACGAACTGCGTGTAGTACGGATACGCAGCCTGCGCGCCCTCGGTCCCGGGCACGACCGTGAGGTCGCTGGGCAGGGGAAAGCTCTTGTCGGTCATCGTCGGCAAACCTCTCTCGGGAGCGCCCGCGGGCCTTTCTCGGCCTCTACGTATCGGCGTGATCCTAGGGTTGCCGGTCTAGCCCTTGCGCGCAACTGAATGTGAGGATTCCCGCGCATGAGGCGTGGGAAAAATGCGCAGACCGCCCTTCCCCCTTGATGGGGGAAGGATACGGAGACTTGGCCCCGCAGGGGCTTAGTCGGAGTTGGATGGGGGTGAGCTCTCGGCTGGGCGCAGCGCTGCTGGCGCGCTCACCCCCATCCAAGCTTCGCTAACCGCCTGCGGCGGTAAGCTACGCTATCCTTCCCCCAGCAAGGGGGAAGGGGTCTAGTTGCCGCCTCCGCTCGCTGCGGGCGCCGGCGGCGGCGCTACCCCGGGATCGCGATCGAAGATCTCCACGAACCGCGACCGGTCATCGCTCGCATCCGGCTGCACCGTCCCGTCCGCCAACCCCCGCCGCTTGGCCCGCGACGAGCTGATATATCCGCGGATCGCGTGGTTGCCCTCGTGGCAGGCGTATTCGTAGAACTGGTAGCCGTCGTCGCGCACCCACTCGATGCGCGTGGTCCACGGCGCGGTGAAGGTCGCCGGGTCGTCGTACGTCAGCTCGTGCACCAGCGTCTGCGGCCCGGTCATCGTCAGCCGCTCGGTCACCCGCGTCTTTGCGCTCATCGGGATCGTGTTGAACGGCGCCCCACCGATCATGGTCACGATCACCGGCGCCGCCGAGCGCCGGTAAGGATCGTGCGTTACCGCGTCGCCCGACTGGATGTTGGCCGTCTCGATGACCAGCGTCTTGCCCTCCCAGCGCGCCCGGCTGTGCCCCATCCACTGCTCGACCGCGCCCGGCCACGCGGGCGTGTCGCCGACCGGGATCACCCTGAGCGCAAGCATCTCGTTCTGGATCACGATGTACCCGGGCGCCTGCCACACGCGGATGCCGTTGTTGTAGCGGTTGGGGAACATCGAGGTCGGGAAGCCGCGGGTGATGCAGCGGTCCCAGGTGTCGAAGTCGGTGACCCAGTCGTATTCCTGCCCGGGAACCCAGCCCGAGCGGCCGGCGCGGAACAGCCGTTCGCCCTCGGCCGTCATCGGCGGCAGCTGGCCATTGGCGGGGCTGACGATCAGGCTCGTGCGCTTGGCGAACGGCGAGCTGCGCATCCACTCGGCGAGCCCCTGGCTGCCCGGGTAGTTGATGCCTTGGCCCTCGGGCGAATAGGCGGCATCGGAGCGCTCAGCGGCGGCAATCCGGCGGCCGAGCTCCTCGTCGGTCACCCACACCCGGTTGCCGTATTCCTTCGGCCGCTGGAACAGGATCTTGCCGGCGTTGTAGTACTCGATCTGGTAGGTCGCGCTGAAATCCCAGTCGCCCCACGCGGTCTTCCCGGGCGTGTAGTCGGTCGGCACCGGCGGCAGCACGGTCAGGTCGGCCGGGCGCTCCTGCGCGAAGGCGGGCAAAGCGGCCATGGCGAACGCCACGGCCACGCACGATACGAGACGGCGATGCCTCATCGGGGTCGGCTCCTCTCCAGCCGTTTTGCCCGCAGTCTATGGTCGTTGATGCCTCAACGTAAAGGACTCCCACGCACGACCGGTGGGACAAACGCGCAGGCGAGGGCGCGCTACTCGGCCCGGCTCGCGCACTCGATGCACAGCGCCGCCTCGGGCCGCGCCTCGAGCCGGCCCTCGGCGATCTCGCCGCCGCACTGCACGCATTCGCCGTAAGTCCCCGCCTCGATCCGCTCGAGCGCGCGGCGGGTCGAGGCGATCTGCTGCGTGACGAGCGCGGCCTGGCCTTCGAGCGAGGCGTCGTCCTCGGTCTCGACCGCCTGCTCGGAGCTGTCGGCGTTGAGCGGCTCGGCCAGGTCGTCGGCGAGCCGCGCGAGCCGGCCCTCGAGCTCGGCCAGCTGCGCTTCGAGCCGCGCGCGGGCGCCTTCGCCGTCGCTCACGGTACGATCCGGTCCCACACGAGGTTGCCGCCGTCGGCGAGCATGTTGAGCGACAGGCGGTTGCCCTGGAGCACGTACGTTCGGACGAAACCCATCTCGCGGGCGATGCGCGTGTCGAGCGAGCCTTCGGGGCACAGCGCCATGCTCATGGCCATCTGGCCGAAGGTGATCTGGCTCGGTTCCGGGGACTGCCAGCGCCCGATCCCGCGATTGCAGTCGAGCTGCATGGCCACGCTGCCGTCGGCGTTGAGAGTCATCTCGTACTTCGTCGGATCGTCCGGCCGGGTGGTGCCGATCGAGTCATCGCTCGACTGCAGCTCGACCAGGCGCCAGCTCCCAACAAGCGACGACCGCCCGTCGCCGCTGCCGCCGGGCGTGGTCGCGCACCCCGCGAGAAGGGCGGCGGCCAGCCCCGTGAGCGTCCTCGCTGCCATCGTTCCTCCTCGGGCCAAAGCCGGGCCCTAGCGCGGCGTCGGCCGCAGCGCGGTGCAGGTCATCGGCACCATCCGCCCGATCGTGTAGGTGATCCGGTCTTCGGTCCCGCGGATCGAATGCGTGGCGGATTCGAACAGGAATCCCGACGCCGCCTGGCCGCGCCGCAGCACGATCGGCGGCCCGGTCTCGCTCTCGATCCGGGCGACGTCGCCGGCGAACACGACCACGATCTCGGTGTCGCGGTCGCACTGGTAGATCACGCGCCGCTCGGCCGTTCCCCCGCCAGCGCCACCGCCGTCCGTTGCACAGGCCGCGAGGGTGAGCGCCGCGAGCAGGGCAATGGTCGCTTTCATGGCTGCTCCCTTCAGCGCGTCCGCGCCTGCGTGCACAGCACGTCGGCGAGGAAGTTGCGCCGGTTGACCGTCTCCTGCAGCTCGTGCGCCGAGGCGGTCCATCCGCGCGACTGGCAGAACCGGTCGGCGCTCTGCTGGGCACAGCGGGCCGTGCCCTGGGCACAGGATTCGACGCGGCCGTTGCGGTCAGTCGGCTGGGGGAAGAACTCGGACGACATGCCGCGCAGTGACGGGGCGGTGCCGATCGGCGGAACCGGCGTCGGCATCGGCGTGGGCGTCACGAAGGTCCGCGGCCGCGCCGAGCTTACCCGCCACAGAATGTTGCCCTGGTTCTCCTGGAACGTGTTGCACGATCCCTGGAACGCCGGCAGCGGGCACACCTGCCACGCCTCGCGCGGGGCGATGCGCGCGCTGCGCACGGTAAAGGGCACGTTGACCAGCGTCTGCGTCCCGCTGACCGTCACGCTGCGGCCGCGAAATCCGATATCGCTGTAGAGAATCAACTGGTTGGCGCGCTGCGCCGAGGAGGTGGCTGGAAGGACGAGCGCCGCCCCGAGGGCCAGCCACGACAGCTTTCTGATGAGTGCCATGGAAATTTCCCTGATAGTTCAAGGGGACGCCGAAGGCAGAAAGGCGAATATGCGCCCGCCCCTGATGGTGGGTATCGGGACAAACCCCGACAGCGCCGGCTTTCCGCCCCGGCTCGGGGGCGTCTCGCCGCGTTGCGGCTCAGCCGCGCGCGATCGTCCCGAGCCGCCAGGCGCTCGGCGTCACGGCGAAGCGCTTGCGGAACGCCCGCGCGAAGTAGCCCTGGTCGAGGAATCCGCAGCGGAAGGCGATCTCGCCGACAGTGAGCCCGCCCGCGCGCGGATCGCTGAGCATGTCGCTCGCGCGGTCGAGCCGGGTGGCCGTCAGCTCCTGCACGAAGCTGGTCCCGCTGCCGGCGAGCAGCTGCTGCAGGTAGCGCTTGGAGATGCCGAGCTCGGCAGCGAGCCCTTCGGGCGACAGCTCCGGATCCGCAAAATCGCTCTCGATCCGCCGCAGGATCTGCCGCGCGAGCTGGCCGCGGTGGCGGCTTTCGGTCGCCGGCTCGTGGAACCCGGTGGCGAGGGTCAGCAGCGCGCCGACCTGCTCGGCGATCATCGGGCGGGGCAGCGGCGTGGCGTCAATCCCTTCGGCCATCGTCTCGAGCAGGCTGCCGAGCGGCGCGCCCCAGCCGTCGCGGGCACTGACCGGCCGACCGAGCAGCGCGCCGGGGTCGGGCAAGTAGCGGTCGAGCCAGCCGAGCGGCATCATCAGATCGACCGCCTCGTGCGCGGTGTCCATCTCCATCTGGTAGAACCGCGTGTTGTCGAGCAGCACGAACTCGCCCGGCCGTACGGTGAAGCGCTTGCCGCCCATCCGTGTCTTCAGCGCCCCGTGCCGCGCATAGACCAGCTGGATCGAGGGCGTCGCCTTGCCGGCACCATCGCCCGAATGGACCACCCGCTGGGCCGGCGCTTCGAGCCGCAACAGCCGCAGCTGGCCGACGCCATGGCTGCTCCAGCGTGCGGCGAAGCTGCCTTCGTCGAACACGCAGACGTCGATCGGCGCAATCGTCTGCGCCGCCCAGTCCTGCCACTGACGCACCGCCTCGGCACGGGCGATGCCGGCCGAAGTCCAGCTCATGTCGTCGGCGGGGCGGGCGGGGTTCATGCCGCCAGCCTAACCGCCCACGCCTCGTTCGTCATCCCCGCCGGATGGGAGCGCTACCAAAGTGCGATGACAGCACGGGAAGGGCGAGCTAGGGATTGCCCATGATCTCGCGGCGACAGTGCTGGGCTCTCATTGCCGCCGTGCTGGGCATGATCGCGGCCGCGCCGGCGACGGCGCAGGCGTGCGCAGGTGCCGTCACCGTCTGTGACGAGGCTGCTGCCGACAGCCTGGCGCTGATCCTCGAAGGCCGTGCGGCGACGGTGGTAACCGATACCGATGCCGATCCCGCGATCGGCCACGCGGCCCGCAATTTCGCCGCCGATCTCGGCCGCGTCGGCGGCACCGCGGCGCAACTCGCCAACGATCCGTCCTCGGTGCACGGCCCGGTCGTCCTCATCGGCGAGCTCGGCAAGAGCGCGCTGATCGAGGACTTGCGCCGGCGCGGACTGATCGCGGCGGACGATCTCGCCGGCCAATGGGAAGCCTACCGCCAGATCGTCGTCGACCGCCCGTTTCCCCGGGTGCCCCGCGCGCTGGTGATCGTCGGCTCGGACCGGCGCGGTGCGGTCTTCGGCACCTACGACCTGTCCGCGCGCATCGGCGTCTCGCCGTGGTACTGGTTTGCCGACGTCCCGGTCGAGCACCGGGCCGACGTCTACCTGACCTCCGGCTCCCGCCGCGACCAGCCCGCGGTCAAGTACCGCGGCTTCTTCATCAACGACGAGGCCCCTGCCTTCAGTGAGTGGACCAAGGCGAAGTTCGGCGGCGCCAACCATGAGGCCTACGAGCATGTCTTCGAGCTGCTGCTGCGCCTCAAGGGCAACTACCTGTGGCCCGCAATGTGGGCCCCGCGCGCGTTCAACGATGACGATCCGCAGAACATGGTCCTCGCCGATGAAATGGGCGTGGTCATGGGCACTTCGCACCACGAGCCGCTGACCCGCGCGCAGGACGAATGGCACCGCAACACCGAAGCCGGCGTCACCGGCGGCGCATGGAACTACGAGACCAACGTCGGGAACTTGCGCACGTTCTGGCGCGGCGGCGTCGAGCGGATGATGTCGAAGGGCGACGGTGAAGGCTATGAGGCGCTGCTCACCGTCGGCATGCGCGGCGACGGCGACGAGGCGATGGCCGAGGGCACCGCGATCCCGCTGCTCGAACGCATCGTCGCCGACCAGCGCGCGATCATCGCCGAAGTCACCGGCAAGCCCGCGAGCGAAACCCCGCAGCTGTGGGCGCTCTACAAGGAAGTGCAGGACTACTACGACGCCGGCATGCAGGTGCCCGACGACGTCACCCTGCTGTTTTCCGACGACAACTGGGGCCAGATCCGCCGCCTGCCCGCGATCGGCGCCGCGCCGCGCGCGGGCGGCTACGGCGTCTACTACCACTTCGACTACGTCGGCGCGCCTCGCAACTACAAGTGGCTCGACACGGTCCAGATCGAGAAGACCTGGCAGCAGATGGACCTCGCCTGGCAGCGCGGCGCCCGCACGATCTGGATCGTCAACGTCGGCGACATCAAGCCCGAGGAATTTCCGCTGAGCTTCTTCATGAAGCAGGCCTGGAATCCGGCGGAGATGGACCTCGTCGCGCTCGAGCGCTTTCCCGAGGAATGGGCCCGCGCCGCATTCGGGCCGGCGCAGGCCGAGCGCATCGGCGCGCTCCTCACCCGCTACGGCCAGCTCGCCGCGCGACGCAAGCCCGAGCTGCTCGACGCTACGAGCTATGCGCTCGGCGAGAACGCTGGCGCGGTGCTCTACGGCGGCGAGTTCGGCGAGGTCGTCACCGAGTGGGACGCGCTCGAACGCGACATGCGCGAGGTGGCGGCGACCATTCCGGCGCAGCAGCACGCGGCCTGGTTCGAGCTGGTCGAGCACAAGATCCGCGCGATGGCGAACCTCCACCGGCTCTACTACGCGGTGGCCTGGAACCGCCGGCTCGCCGCGCTGAACGATCCCCGCGCCAACGCCTTCGCCGACCAGGCCGAAGCCGCCTGGCGCGAGGACCAGGCGCTGACCGAGGCCTACCACGCGCTCGAGGGCGGCAAGTGGAGCCACATGATGGACCAGACCCATATCGGCTACACCACCTGGCAGCAGCCCGACGTGCAGGTCATGCCCGAACTCACCCGCGTGCCCGCGAGCGGACCATCGCCGCCGATCGAGCTCAGGCAGAACAGGTGGCTCCGCGCAGTCGTCGTCGAGGCGCCGGAGTTCGATCGCGCGGTTGGCGGTCAGGGCCTCGAATGGCGAGTCGTCCCGCACCTCGGCCGTACCGCCGGCGCGGTCTCCGCCTTCCCGCAAGGGCGCCCGGAAACGAGCGCGGCCGACGGCGTTCGGCTCGACTACTCGGTCGCCACCCTCGCCAAAGAACATCTCTCCGTGGAGTTGCAGCTGGTCCCGACGCTCGATCCCGACGGCCGCAACGCGCAGCGGATCGGCGTTTCGCTCGACGACGGTCCGGTCCAGATCCTGTCGGTGCGCCTCGTGCCCGCGCCCAACGCGACGACGACGCAGGAACAGCGCGACTGGAACAAGGCCGTGAGCGAGAATGCCAGCGTGGTGACGGCCCGGTTCCCCGACACCGAGGAAGGCCCGCACACGCTGCGCATCTGGCGGATCGACGACAACGTCGTGCTGCAGCGGATACTCTTGCGCTTCGAGCGCGCCAGTATGTCGCCTGTGCGATATTGATTGCCATTCTTGCGATAGCACGCCGCGCGCAGGCGCGATAATCTCGCCTCATTCGTCGAGGGGAGACGCGCCATGGATTGCAGGATCGGTTACGTGATCGTCGGGGTGAAGTCGTTCGATACGGCCATCCCGTTCTACCGCGACGTGCTGGGTTTCGAGCTGCTCTACTGCGAGCCCGAGTTCCACTTCGCCTCGTTCAAGGTCGGCGACCTCAGCTTCTCGCTCGCCGAGGGCGCCGAGGAGGTCCACGGCACCGGCGACCGCAACACCGGCATCGGCTTCATGGTCGCCGACGTCGACGCGGCCCATGCCGAGCTTGCCGCCAAGGGCGTCAAGTTCACCATGGGCCCCGGCAAGATGCCGTGGGGCGGCTACATGGCGATGTTCGTCGATCCCGACGGCAACGAGTTCTACCTCGACCAGGGACGATGACCCCCGAGCCCGGCACCTATCCGCTGCTGCCGCCGGCGATCCGCTGCCTCGCCGCGACCTACTACGACGGGTTCCACATCAAGCCGCACCGGCATCACTGGGGCCAGCTGATCTATGCCGCTGCCGGGCTGATGCGGGTGCGCGCGGGCGGCATGCTGTGGATCGTCCCCCCGGCGCGCGCGATCTGGGTGCCGGCCGGCGCCGAGCACGAGATCCGCGCGCTCGGCGACTTCAAGATGCGCACGCTGTACTTCCCGACCGCGATGGTCGCCGGCCTGCCGGCCGAATGCTGCGCGCTCGAAGTTCCCCCACTGCTGCGCGAGCTGGTGCTCGAGCTGGTCGAGCGCTGCCCGGTCGATGAGGCCGATGTGCCCGGCATGCGCATGGCCACGGTCGCCGTCGACCAGATCGCCGCGGCGCGGACGCTGCCGCTCCAGCTCCCGCTCCCGCGCGATCCGCGCGCCGCCCGCCTCGCCGAAGCGCTGCGCGAGGACCCGTCCTCCCAGGCCAGCCTTGCCGATCTCGCCCGCGCCGCGGGCGCCAGCGCGCGCACGATCCAGCGCCTGTTCCTCGCCGAGACTGGACTCCCGTTCGCGCAATGGCGCCAGCGCCTGCGCCTGCTCCACGGCGCCGCGGCCCTCGGCGAAGGCAAGTCGGTCACCGAGGCCGGGCTCGAGGCCGGCTATTCGGGCACCAGTGCCTTCATCGCCGCATTCCGCAAGCATTTCGGCGTGACGCCCTCGCGGCTCGGATAGGCGACCTCAGCCCAAGCTACCCAACCACCATTCGTCATCCCCGCGAAAGCGGGGACCCCGCTTTCGCGGGGATGACGAGCTTGTTTTGATCAAGAGAGGAGCAGGGCAGACCCAAGCAAGACTCCGTGCCGCTTTACGCGTTGCCCCATGCCCCGCACCCGCTAGTCTCCGCGCCAACGAAAAACGGGAGAGGTTATGCGGCGCACTGGCCTGATCGCGGCGGCGGCTTTGATGCTGTCGGCCTGGGCACCGGCGGCGCACGCCGACGAGGCCCCGCTCCAGGTCTACGGCAACCTCCAGACGATCGAGCTCGCCCCCGTGCTCTACGCGGCCGACGAGTTCAACGCTGACCCGGTCGAGGTCAAGATGGGCGGCATCCCCAACCTCGTCGGCGAGGCCGGCGCGCAAGGCTTCGCCTCCCCGGGCGTGGCCGACCTCGCCACCAACGCCGAGACCCAGCTGCTGCGCTTTTCGGTCCGCCACCCAGACCTGCGGATCATCTTCAACGTCACCGAAGGGCTGTACCGGATCGTCGCCCGCCGCTCGTCGGGCATCCACAGCATCGCCGACCTCAAGGGCAAGCGCGTCGCTACGATCGAGCCGACCAGCGCCGGCTACTTCCTCCACCGCATGCTCGCCACCGAGGGCCTGAGCTTCGACGACATCACCGCGGTGCCGATGACCCCGCTGTCGAAAATGACCGAGGCCTTGCGCGCCGGCGAGGTCGATGCGGTGGCGATCTGGGAGCCCGAAGGCGTCAACGCCGAGCAGGCGCTGGGGTCCGATGCGATCGTGTTCGACGGCGATGGCGTCTACGCCGAGCTGTTCAACCTCAACACCACCGCGGGCGCGCTCGCCGACCCGGACAAGCGCGCCAAGATCGTCCGCTTCGTGCGTGCGATCATCGACGCCACCGCCGAGCTCCACGAATATCCCGACAAGGCGCAGCAGCTCTCGGTCGAAGCCGGCGGCTTCTCCGCGGAGGACGTCAAGGAGAGCTGGCGGCACCACCGCTTCAACGCCACGCCGCTGCCGCAGACGCTCGACGTGCTGGTGCTGCAGGAACAGTGGCTCGCCAAGCGCGAGAACCGCGAGCCGCGCACCCGCGAGCAGCTCGCCACGCTGATCGACACCAGCGTCTACCAGGAAGCCCTCGCGCTGGAGCCGCGCCGATGATCCGCCGCCTGCTGCTCGCGTTCGCCGCGCTGCTGCTCGCCCCGGCAGCCCAGGCGCAGGATGATCTCGCCCGCCAGACCGCCAAAGTCGAAGACCTCCGCTCGATCCGCGAGATCAAGCGCCTCCAGGCGCAATGGGGCTATCTCGCGATGGCCGGCGATTGGAAGGGCATGGCCGCGCTCGGCACCGACGACGTGCGCATGGTCCTGCCCAACGGCGATGCGGTCGGCCGCGCCAGCCTCGAGCAGTCGCTGCGCGAGCGGCAGGGGAAGGGCGTCGACGGCATCCCCGCCGGCCGGCTCAACGTGCGCCTCTACATCAGCCCGGTGGTCACGCTCGCCCAGGACGGCCAGAGCGCCACCGTCCGCTGGCGCCACCTCGCGTTGCGCGGCGAGGCTGGCATCTCGGCGGACTGGCTCAGCACCACCGACGTGATCCAGTACCGCAAGACCCCGGAAGGCTGGCGCATCGCGATGATCCGCCCGTGGCTCGCGTTCGAGGGCACTTATGAGGAAGGGTGGCGTCACGACGCTGCGACGCTCGTCCGCGCGCCTTACCATTACACCCCCGACGAGGTCGGCCGCCTGCTGCCCGACCGTGCCGCCGCGACCCCGCGCGCGGCAGAGGACCTGTCGCGAGACGCCACCCTGCTGCTCGAGCTCGGCACCGCGCAAAACCGCGTCGCGGCTTACGGTTATTACCTCGACCGCGGGATGTACGACGACATCGCCGACCTGTTCGCGCCCGACGCGACGATCGACGTCGCCGGGCAGGGCATCTACAACGGCGTGGCCGGCGTGCGGAAGTTCCTCGGCCGCTACGGCGCCCCCGGCCTCGACGAAGGCGAGCTCAACGACCACCCGCAGCTCATGCCGCTGGTCTCGATCTCCGCCGACGGCACTACCGCGCTCGTCCGCGTGGTCGAGCTCGGCGCCTATGGCCAGCATGGTGGGGAGGGCTTCTGGTCGGCCGCGATCAACACCTTCTTGCTGCGCTCCGAAGGCGACGGCCACTGGCGCATCCAGCAGCTTCACCAGCGCCCGCTGATGCGCGCCGATTACAAGCAGGGCTGGGCACACCCGCTCCCGGCGGCGCTGCCGATCGGCGAGAGCCTGTTCCCCGACGGTGCTGGCCAGCCGGTCGACACCAGCTATCCCGAGCACGCGTTCGCGATGCAGCAGCTCGGCGGCGATCTCGTCTTTCCCCCGCGCGGCACCCCGGGCGAGCTCCACACCACCGCCAACGCGCTCGCCATGGCCGAGGCGTTCGACGGCGCCGAGAACGTCTCCGACGCCTATGGCTACTACATCGACCAGTTCTCGTGGCGCGAGACCGGCGGCCTGTTCGCGCGCGACGGCTGGAAGGAGCTCAGCTACATCGGCACCTTCATCGGCAAGGACCGGGTCACCAACTCGATGATCCAGCGCTACGGCGAGAACGGCCCGAGCGCCGCGATGCAGACGCTGCACCAGAAGACCCAGCCTTACGTCACCGTGCTCGGCGACGGCAGCCGCGCGCAGATCCGCCTGCGCCTGCTGCAGATGAACAGCTCGGCGACCAATGCCGGCTCGATGATCTTCGGCGTCTACGAAAACCAGATCGTCAAGGAAGACGGGATCTGGCGCATCCACGGCATGGACCTCGATTATGTCGCGCTCGCCGACTACGCCGGCGGCTGGACCGCGATCGACCCCGCCGCGAGCAGCCGCTTCTCCCCCACCGCCGAGCAGCTCGCCCGCTTCGCCCCCGACGCCCCGCTGCGCGGCGAGACCTTCGCCCCTTATCCGCGCATCCGCCCCCTCGGCTTTCACTTCGCCAACCCGGTCAGCGGCCGCGAGCCCGAGACCAGACTGACCTGGTCCGACGGCCACCGCAACTAGCCGCGAAACCCTTCCCCCTTGATGGGGGAAGGATACGGAGACTTAGCCACGCAGTGGCTTAGTCGGAGTTGGATGGGGGTGATCTCTCGGTCGAGCGCCGTGCTTACCGGCGCGATCACCCCCATCCAAGCTTCGCTAACCACCTGCGGCGGTAAGCTGCGCTATCCTTCCCCCATCAAGGGGGAAGGGTCATCTCGACCGGGACGGATCTGGCGACAGCGCGGCGCTTGAACAAAGCGCGGTGCTCCGACAAGCTCGCCGCAAACCGGATTGGGAGAGAATCGAATGCGTCTGATTGCGACCGAAGAAGCCTGGTCGATCCCCGAAGTCGCCGAGGAGCTGCGCAAGGTCGCCAACGGTCCCTCGCAGAGCCTCGACAAGCTCCTCGTCAAGGGCATCTACGACGCGCCGACCGACACTTCGGGCTACAGCAAGCTCGACTTCCTCTCGGGCCTGACCGACGTCGAGGAGCGCCGCCTGCTGCAGATGGACGAGCTCGGCGTCGACATGCATCTGCTCGCGCTGACCGCGCCCGGCGTGCAGATGTTCGACGCCGACACCGCGATGGAGCTGGCGATTCTCGCCAACGACCGCCTCGCGGAGATCTGCCGCAAGCACCCGACCCGCTTCGCCGGCCTCGCCAGCTTCGCCCCGCACAGCCCCAAGCGCGCGGCCAGGGAGATGGAGCGGGCGATCCACGAGCTCGGCCTCAACGGCTTCATGATCAACAGCCACACCCATGGCGAGTATCTCGACGATCCCAAGTTCTGGCCGATCCTCGAGGCCGCCGAGGCGCTCGACCGCTGCATCTACATCCACCCGCGCGCGGCCAGCGACACGCTCAAGGGCCCGCTGCAGGACTACGGCATGGACTCGGCGATGTGGGGCTACGGCGTCGAGGTGGGTACTCACGCCGTCCGCATGATGGCCGGCGGCGTGTTCGACCAGTTCCCCAGGCTCAAGATCTGCATCGGCCACATGGGCGAGGCGGTTCCGTTCTGGCTCTGGCGCATCAACTTCATGAACTCGCGCGCCCAGGTCGTCGGCCGCGCGCGCAAGACCGATCGCTCGATGGCCGAGTACTTCCAGGACAACTTCGTCGTCACCACCAGCGGTGTCGAGGACCCGCTCGCGTTGCGCTACACGATCGACAAGCTCGGCGTGGACAACGTGATGTGGGCGATCGACTACCCGTACCAGCCGATGCAGCCCGCGGTCGATTTCATCGAGGCGTTCGACTGCACCGACGCGGAGCGCCACGCCTTGTGCCACGGCAACGCCGAGCGCGTGTTCCACATCGCCCCGGAGTGAGGATCTCTGGGATGATAGTCTTCGCAGTCGTGGGCATGGCATTTGCCGGCAACGCGGTTTGCGGGCTCGCCTATGGGAAAATGTGGAACCGCAACCGGTGGGTCTATCGCGACTATCCGGGTTTCGCGTGGGGGATCGTGATGCAGCTGTTCCTTGCGGGAGTGATCGGAGCATCGTTCTGGTCCGGCATGATTAAGCCATGACCGCCGGCCCACCTCTCTCCGGCCTCAAGGTCGTCGAGCTCGCCCGCATCCTCGCCGGCCCGTGGGCCGGGCAGGTGCTGGCCGACCTCGGCGCCGAGGTCACCAAGGTCGAGAGCCCCGATGGCGACGACACCCGTCGCTGGGGCCCGCCGTTTGTCGGCGACGACGCGGCCTATTTCCACGCCACCAACCGCGGCAAGCGCTCGGTCGTGGCGGACTTCGCCACCGCGAAGGGCCGCGAACTGGTGCTCGATCTCGTCCGCGAGGCCGACGTGCTGATCGAGAACTTCAAGCTCGGCGGCCTCGCCAAGT
>CBHWED010000069.1:0-14084 GCA_966112795.1 uncultured bacterium | reverse complement strand
TACGGGCTCGACATGATGGGGGTCGAGTTCCACCACCACTGGCTCAAGGGCCGCCTCGCGGGGGACACCAGCGAGTTCGACGAGTACTCGATCTGCTCGATGGCGGCGCAGGCCAACAAGTTCCTCCATCCGACGCCCGAGCAGCCCAAGGGGCCGCTGGCGCGGCTCGCCTATGCGTTCCAGTTCGATGCCGGGCTCTATGCCCGCTACTTGCGCCGCTACGCCGAGAGCCATGGGGTCGTGCGCACCGAAGGGCGCATCGTCGAGGTCGAGCAGGACCCCGAGAGCGGCTTCGTCACCGCGCTCGCCCTCGACAACGGTAAGCGCGTCGAAGGCGAGCTGTTCATCGACTGCTCGGGCTTCCGCTCGCTGCTGCTCGGGCAGACGCTCGGGGTGCCGTTCATCGACTGGAGCAAGTGGCTGCCCAACGACCGCGCGGTTGCGGTGCCGTGCCGGCTCGGGCCCAGCCGCAAGCCGCTGACGCGCTCGACCGCGCTGAGCTCGGGCTGGCAGTGGAACATCCCGCTGCAGCACCGGACCGGCAACGGGCACGTCTACTGCTCGGCCTACATCTCGGACGACGAGGCGACCGAAGTGCTGCTCGGCAACCTCGAGGGCGAACCGCTCGCCTCCCCCAACCAGCTGCGCTTCCTCGCCGGCTGCCGCGAGAAGGCGTGGGACAAGAACGTGGTCGCGCTCGGGCTCTCGGGCGGGTTCCTCGAGCCGCTCGAATCGACCTCGATCCACCTGGTCCAGTCGGGCCTCGCCCGGCTGCTGACGCTGTTCCCGACGCGCGGGTTCGGCGAGCACGAGCGCGAGCGCTACAACCGTGAGACGATGCAGCTCTACATCGACATCCGCGACTTCCTCGTGCTGCACTATTGCGCGACCGAGCGCGACGACAGCGCCTACTGGAACTACTGCCGCAACATCGAGCGACCCGACGGGCTGCTCGACAAGCTGGCGATGTTCGGCTCGTCCGGGCGGGTGTTCGGCGAGCACAAGGAGCTGTTTGCCGAGACCAGCTGGCAGGCGGTGATGATCGGCCAGGGGATCGTCCCGGGCGGCTACCACCCGATGGCCGACCTCCTGCCCGACGACGAGACGCTGCGGCGGCTCGCCTCGATCCGCGGGACGATCGCGCAGACGGTGGCGCAGATGCCGACGCAGGAGGAGTTCCTCGAGGTCAACGGCGGCGCGATCGACCCGGCGATGCGGCTGTTCGCGTGACCGCACTGCCGCCCCCGCCGCCGGTGGCCGAAGCGGGCCCGGTCGACTTCGCGCGGTTCCACGAGGAGATCCGCCCGGCGCGGCGGCCGGTGGTGATGCGCGGGCTGGCGGCGCACTGGCCCGGAGTCGCGGCGGCGCGGCAGGGCGACAAGGCGATCGTCGAGTACCTGCTCGGCTTCCGCCCGGCGCGACCGGTCGGGGGGATCATGCTGCCGCCCGAGGACAAGGGCCGGTTCTTCTACAATCGCGAGCTGACCGGGTTCAACTTCTCCAAGCACCAGGGCGAGCTCGGGGCGTTCCTCGGCGAGCTGCTGCGGGTCGTCGACGAGGCGGAGCCGCTCGGGATGGCGGTGCAGTCCGAGCGGATCCCCGAGCTGCTGCCGGGGTTCGTCGAGGCCAACCCGATGCCGCTGGTGCCCGACGTGACCCCGCGCATCTGGCTCGGCAACCGGATCCGCGTCGCCCCGCACTACGACCTGATGGAGAACATCGGCGTATGTCTTGCCGGGCGGCGGCGGTTCACGGTGTTCCCGCCCGAGCAGCTGGCCAACATGTATCCGGGACCGTTCGAGCTGACCCCGGCGGGGACGCCGGTGTCGATGGTCGACCCCGAGGCGCCCGACCTCGAGCGCTACCCGGGCTTCGCCGAGGCCTGGGCGCACGCGATGCAGGTGACGCTCGAGCCGGGCGACGCGCTGTACCTGCCCTACGCCTGGTGGCACGCGGTCGACGCGCTCGAGCCGGTCTCGATCCTGGTCAACTACTGGTGGAACGGGGCGCCCGAGGCGCAGGGCAGCGGCTACGACGCGCTACTCCACGCGATGCTGTCGTACCGCCACTTGCCGCAGGACCAGCGGGCCGTCTGGCGGATGATGTTCGAGCACTACATCTTCGGCGACGGCGACCCGGGGGCGCACCTGCCGGCGCATGCCCAGGGGGTTCTCGGGCCGCCGAGCCCGCGGCTGTTCGCGCATATGCGGGGGCTGCTGAAGCGGATCTTCAGCTAGGCGAAGTTTAGCAAAGTTTAGGCATTCGCGTTTTTGCGAAATCCTATTATCTTGCCTTTTCAGGTATTTGAAAGAATCCACAGCCAAGCTTCGCCGATCTCGTGATCGGTCGTCGAGCCGGCTTGGCGGAAGCCGAGCCGGCGCAGGATCGCGGTGCTGGCGTTGTCCTGAGGCAGGGTCTTGGCCCACAGAACGAGCGTCGGATCGGTGCGGCGGGCGAGGTCGACGAGCAGTGCGGCGGTGGTCGTGGCGAAGCCCTGCCCTTCGTGTGCGGGCAGCGTGAAGTAGGCGATCTCGACCCGGCCGTGTTCGGGCGGCGCGACGAAGGCGCCGCCGCCGAAGTACGTGCCGTCGCCCGCGAGCAGGTAGCCGGTCCACGGCGGAGCGTAGCCGACCGTGCAATAGTGTTCGGCCGAGGCGCGGCAGATTGCGGCGAGCTCGGCAGGAACTGCGGGAGCGTCCGCAGCGAGCGGGAAGCCGTCCGCGCCGCAGGGGACGAGCACGCAGTGGGATTGTGGGTTCAAGTGGAAGGGCACCCTCATCCAACTCCGACTAAGCCCCTATGGGGCTAAGTCTTCGTATCCTTCTCCCGCCAGCGGGAGAAGAAGTTGCGCTGTGGTCGAACCTTCCTTCTCCCGCTGGCGGGAGAAGGATAGCGCAGCTTGGATGAGGGCTCCTGCGTTACCCGCCCAGCACCTGCCGCAGCCACGTGCCGTAGGGCGGCACCGCGTTGAGCGCGGCGTTCGCCTTGGCTGCGAACGCGCGTTGCGCGGCTTCGCCTTCGCGCGGGTCGGTGGCGAGCGAGAGGGCGCCGATGCCCGCGGGGTGGCCGAGCGCCTCGAGCAGCGCCGAGACTTCCTGCACGGCGAGCGGCATTTCCTCGAAGAACGGCAGGCGGCCGCGTCGGTGGTACTGGTCGAGCGCGAGCGCGAGCTCGGGCGAGCGTTCGAGCGGGCCCGCAGGGATTGCGAGATGCGCGGCGCCGGGTGCCGCATAGTGCATGCCGAGCACGTCGCGGACGCGGTCGGCCATGAGGCCGGCGCGGCGGTTGAACTCGGCGCGTTCGCGCGGATCGGGGTCGCGGCCGGGAAGCAGCTCGAGCAGCAGGGCGAGTTGGCGGTGCGCGAGATCGAGGTTGAGCCAGGCGAGCGGCTCGAACGTGGCCGCAGCGTCGCCGAGCGCGACCACGTTGCCGATCCACGGCTCGACCACGCGGCCCGGGTCGAGCGCGACGACATCGGCGAATTCGGTGCCGAGCGCAGTGCGCGCGGCCTGCTCGCCGGTGCCCTCGACCATCGCCAGCACGGCCTGCGCGCCGTCGCGCCCGGCGAGCTCCGCGCGCCAGCCGACCGGCGCGAGCGCGACGCGGTCATCGAGGCCGAGCACGGGCCCGCCGGGGCGGCCGTACTGCAGGGCGCGGATCGGCAGGAACGGCTGCCATGTCTGCCAGCGCATCTCGGGGAGCTGCGACAGCAGCACTGCGCGCGAGCCCGTGCAATCGACGAACAGGTCGGCCTCGATCGGCCCGCCGCCATCGACGCCGACCGCAGCGAGCCCACCGTCGGCGCGGAGCGCGGCCGCGGTCACCGCGCCGTGCATGTACTGCACCCCGAGCCGCTGCGCCTCGTGCACGAGCAGCTCGCGGTAGGCCGCGGGGTTCCAGCGCAGTGCGTAGTCGAGTTCGGCGAGCGGCGAGCCGGGCTCGACCGCGGGCGGTTGGAAGCGGCCCTGCGCGGCGAGCACTTCGCCGAGCGAGCCGGCCGGCGCGGCGGTCGACGCGTTGCGCGGACCGCCACCCCAGTCGCGCGCGAAGCGGGTCTTGAGCCTGGGATCGACCGTGGCGCCGTACGGCGCGACGCCCTCGTGCCCCGCCCCGCCCCAGCCGCGGTAGCGGACGACGAGGCGGTGGCTCGCCCCGGCCTCGCGCACGAGGCGTTCCTCGTCGATGCCGAGGCGGTCGTGCAAACGGTTGGTGAACGGCAGCGCGGTCGGCGCGCGGTCGGCCAGCGCCGCGGGATCGGGCGGGGTGCCGAGGACCAGCACCTCGCTCTGCGGCAGCGCGCGACGCAGCGCGATCGCGGCGAGCGCGCCGACCTGGCCGGCACCGGCGACGATCACCCGCCGCGGCAGTTCGCGCGCCGCGCTCATGGCGCGTCCGCCAGCCGCTCGGCGCGCGAGACGAGATATTCGCGATGGCCCGGCATCGCGTCGACCTCACGGCGGATCGCGCCCTGGAGCGAGGCGAGCGCGCGGGCGATCTGTTCGGGCGGCGGCAGAGCCGCGCGCGGGTCGTGGCGCTCGGGCACGACGCCCTGCCCGAGATAGACCGCGATCCAGCTCGCATCGTAGAACAGGCCGTCGGCGTACTTCTCGACCCGCCCGGTCTCGCGCCACAGCGCCATCTTGCCGGCGAGCGTGTCGGGCACGGCCATCGTGCGGACATGGTTCCAGAACTCGGAATCGTCGCGCGTGGTCGCGTGGAAGTGCAGGATCAGGAAATCGCGCACGCGGTCGTATTCCATGTCGACCAGGCGATTGAACTCGGCGCGGTCGCGCGGGTCGACCTGCCCGCCGAGCGGGAACAGCTCGATCAGGTAGGTGATCGCCATCTGCGCAAGGTAGATCGAGGTCGATTCGAGCGGCTCGAGGAACCCGCTGGCGAGCCCGACCGCGATCACGTTGTGGCTCCACGAATGCTTGCGACGCCCGGCGCGGAAGCGCAGCACGCGCGGTTCCGCGAGCGGCTCGCCCTCGACGTTGGCGAGCAGCGCGGAGCAGGCCTCGTCCTCGGAGATGAAACTGCTCGCAAACACGTAGCCGTTGCCGATGCGGTGCTGCAGCGGGATACGCCATTGCCAGCCGGCCGGACGGGCCGAGGCGCGCGTGAACGGCTCGATCTCGCGCGTGACGTGGGTGCACGGCATGGCCGCGGCACGGTCGCACGGAAGCCAGGGGGACCAGTCCTCCCAATCCTCGCCGAGGGTGTTGCCGAGCATCAGCGAGCGGAAGCCCGAGCAGTCGACGAACAGGTCGCCGGAGACCTCGCGCCCGTCCTCGAGCACCAAGGTGGTCACGTCGCCGGTCGCGGGATCCTGACGGACCTCGACGACCTTGCCCTCGGTGCGCCTGACCCCGATGCCGAGGCCGAACTCGCGCATGAACGGGCCGAACAGCGTCGCGTCGAACTGGTAGGCGTAGCCGTACGTCGAGGCCAGGCTCTGGTCCTCGGCCGGCGGCTTGAACTTGCCGGCGAGCGCGGCCTCGACCGCGAGCGAATAGGCGCCGATCGGCGCGGCGCGGCCCTGCCGCTGCATCTCGAGCCAGTAGTGGTGGAAACCGACCCCGGCGACTTCCTCGCCGAAGCTGCCGAACGGATGGACGTAGGTCTTTCCGATGCGGCCGAAGTCGCGGAAGTCGATGCCGAGCTTGTAGGTCGCGTGGGTCGCCTTGATGAACGCGGCCTCGTCGATCCCGAGCCGCTCGACGAAGCCGCGGATGTGCGGCAGCGTCGCCTCGCCGACGCCGACGATGCCGATGTCCTCGCTCTCGATCAGGTGGACCTCGACGAGGCCGCCGAGCAGCTTCTGCAGCGACGCGGCGCTCATCCACCCGGCGGTGCCGCCGCCGAGGACGACGACGCGGGTCGGGCGAGGTGTGTCAGCGCTCATCGGTCCCCGGCCACGTTGCCCCTACGCCGCATCTTCGCAGAGGGGTCCCGAGAAAGCAAAAGCCGGGACGGGCAAGCCCGCCCCGGCAGAAGGCGATCCGTCCAACCCCCGATGGACGGTTCAGCCTTCCATCTCCTCGAGCTCCTTGCCCTTGGTCTCGTTGATGAACTTCTTGACCAGCCAGATGCTGATCACCGCGCTGATCGTGTACAGCAGATATGTCCCGGCGAGGCCGAGGCCGTCGGGCGACGACATCATCGGGAAGGTCTGCACGACCGCGTAGTTGGCGCCCCATTGGGCGAGGCCGCAGACCGCCAGCGCCGAGCCGCGCATCTGGTTGGGGAACATCTCGCCGAGCATGACCCACATCACCGGGCCCCAGCTCATGTTGAAGAAGATCACGTAGAGGTTGGCGGCGACGAGCGCGATCAGGCCGGTGCCCGGATCGAGCAGCAGGTTGCCCGAGGCGTCGAGGCCGCCGCTGTTGAACGCCCAGGTCATCGCCGCGAGCGTGACCGACATGCCGACCGAGCCGATCAGCAGCAGCGGCTTGCGGCCGATCCGGTCGATCAGCACGAGCGCGAGGAACACCGCGGCGATCGAGACGAGGCCGGAGACGATGTTGCGCTCGAGCGCGGCTTCCTCGGACACGCCGGCGAGCTTCCACAGCGTCTCGCCGTAGTAGAAGATGATGTTGATGCCGACGAACTGCTGGAACGTCGCGAGCATGATGCCGGCCCAGACGATCGGGCGGAAGATCATGCCCGGAGGGGCCGCAACGTCGCGGAAGCTCGGGCGGTGGTCGGCCGAGAAGCTGGCGCGGATCTCGCCGATCTTGCGCTCGGCCTCGTCGGGCCCGAACAGGCTGGTGAGCACCTTGCGCGCATCGTCCTCGCGACCGCGGCTGACGAGGTAGCGCGGGCTCTCGGGAATCAGCAGCAGCGCGACGAGGAACACCGCGGCGGGGACCGCCTGCATCAGATACATCCAGCGCCACGCCTCGCGCCCGCCGAGCTCGCCGAGCGAGCTGCCGGCGGCCTGGGCGAGGAAGTAGTTGACCACGAAGGCGAGCGTCAGGCCCGAGATGATCATGACCTGCTGCACCGTGGTCAGCCGGCCGCGGATGTTCGCGGGAGCCATCTCCGAGATGTACAGCGGCGAGAGCACCGAGGCGGCGCCGACCGCCATGCCGCCGGCGAAACGCGCGACGACGAAGACCTCGTGCACGCCCGTGAGGCCCTGGACCAGCGCACCGATCACGAACAGCAGCGCGGCGAGGACCATGACCATGCGCCGGCCGATCACGTCGGCGAGGCGCCCGGCGAAGAACGCGCCGACCGCGCAGCCGATCAGCAGCGAGCCGACCGTGAAGCCGAGGCTCGCGTCGCTGAGGTCGAACTCGGTCCTGAGACCGTCCTGCGTGCCGTTGACCGCGCCGCTGTCGTAGCCGAACAGCAGGCCGCCGATCGTCGCCACGGCAACGATCATGCTGATAAGCCCGGTGTTCACGCTGGTACGCGTGGGTGCGTTCATCCTGTCCCTCCCATGCTGCCGCTGTGTCGCGGCTCGCTGCAAATGTTACCGCTAACGTATGCCGGTCGCCGAGCCGTGGCAAGCCGGATTCCGGCTCGCGGCGGCACGGAGTTTTCCACGCAGAAGTTTGCCGCCTTCGGTGAGGTCGGCCTCGGTCCAGCCGGCGGTTGCGGTACCGGGGCGGAGCGCGGCGCTGCTCTCGTCGCGGTCGCCGATCGACCAGGCCATCCAGCCGATTTGATGCGCCTCGGCCCAGTCCCACCAGCGCTCGCTTTCCTCGTGCGCGATCGGGCCGTCGCCGTCGGCATTGACCACGCCGAACTCGGTGACCAGCAGCGCGAGGCCCTTGGCGCGCGCGGCGTCAGCCTTGTCACGCAACTCCTGACGGTGGGTGCCGGCGTAATAGTGCAGCGTGTAGGCGAGGTTGGTGAACGCGAGGGGGTCTTGCGCGGCGAGATCGACGTCCTGGCTCCAGCTCGGGCTGCCGGCGATCATCAGGTTGTCGGGATCGATCGCGCGGACCGCGCCGAACACGCGCTCGTGGTACGGCTTGACGTCGCGCGACCACTCGACGCCGTCGCGCAGCGGCTCGTTCCAGTCCTCGTAGATCAGGTTGGGCAAGTGGCCGTACTTGCGCGCGATCGCGGTCAGGAAGCGCTCGGCCTCGTCGGGGAAGGCGTGGTGCGCGTGCCAGTCGACGACGACGTAGAGGCCGTTGGCGACCGCGGCGTCGATCACCGTGCTGGCCTTGGCGAACTCGCGGTCGAAGTGCTGGCGCGCGCCGTCGTTGCCTTCGGCGGCGATGGCCGCGCGGACCACGTCGACCTGCCAGTCCTGCGCGAGCCAGCCGACCGTTTCGGCCGAGTAGTAGCGCGGCGCCCATTGCGACCAGAACAGGCTCATGCCGCGCAAGGTCACCGGTGCGCCGTGCTGGTCGACGATCTGCCCGTCACTGACCGACAGCGCGCCGTGGCAGGCGACGGGGCTGTTCGCCGGCGCCTCCGCCAGGGCGGGTGCCGCGAGCAACGCGAGGGTGGCGGCGAGAAGGGCCTTCATTGGCCGAGGTTGACCACGAAGATCGGGCCGAGGTCGACCGTCTGCGCGGCGGTGGCGAGATGGATCGTCGCGTTGAGCGTGCCGGCGGGGTGGTCGGCGTCGGCCTTGCCGCGGACCTCGTGGAGCTTCCACTCGGGGCCGAGCTCGGCCGGGCCGGCGAACAGCGCGGCATAAGGCGCGGACGACTGCTGGATGGCGTTGTACGGCAGCGTGGTCGTGGTCGCGCCGCCCTCGCCCTTGTCGAGCCGCGCCCAGAACGCGAACAGCAGCTGGTCACCGGCCTTGACCGGCTTGGTGATCGGCGTCTGCACCGCGACGTCCCACGGATTGGCGCCCTTGGCGCGGACGACGACGCGCAGCGCCTTGCCGCCCTGGACCGCGGCATCGTCGCGCAGGCGGGCCGAGGCGCCGTTGACCTGCGGCGCGCCGGGGTCGTTGATGATGTTGAGCTCCTGCGCGGTGGCCGGTGCGAGCAGCAGGCCGGCGAACGCGTAACCGAGCGCGAGTGCGAAGCGGTTCATTGTGTTCTCCCCGAGCGTCCCGCTTTGCGGGATCGCCGGGGAGTGTATGGTAGCGCTACATCGAGGGCAAGAGGGCGCTCCGCTAGCGCGCGTCGTGCGGGGGCATGCCGTAGGGAAGCTCGGCGGTGAAGGCTTCGACCCGCTCGATCTTGCCGCCGACGAAGCGGAACAGCTCGACCACCTGGTAGGTCAGCGGATAGGATCCTTCGGCACCAGCGCTCGCCGGCAGGTCCTCGAAGGTGCGGTAGACGACGAGGCCGCGAGCCTCGTCGACCGCAAGCACCTCGCGGTCGCGCACCTGCTTGATGCTGGCGAGGACCGGGCCGGAGAACGGCGGAGCGCAGTCGCCGACGTCCTGGCCGTTGACCAGCCACTTGCAGGCCTGGGCAAGACCGGCGGGGGGCTTGCCGTCGTGCGCGTTCATCGCCGCGTAGAACGCGTCGGCCCCGGCGATCATCGCCGCGCGCGAGGTGCGCTGGGCTTGCGGGACCACGGCGAACATGGGCGCGGCAGTGGGCTCGACATAAGGCGCGCCGTATTCCTTGCGGCGGATCACCGCGTCGATGTCGCTGATCCGGCGGCCGTTGCTGGTGACGGTGATCGCCGCCCACGACGGCTGCCCGTGCTCCTCGATGCGGCCGATCCACACGCCCTTGCCGGTCGTCGCGTCGGAGATCACCAGCGGGTTCGCGTCGACCGCGGTGACGCCTTGCCAGATGCCCTCGTTGACGCGGATGCCGACGCTGTTCTCGGCGTAGCCGACTGTCTCGGCCCACGGCAGCGAGGCCCATTGGCCACGCACCGGATAGGCGGCCATGACCGCGTTGGTGTTGGCGGCGACGCAGGCCGTGTCGCAGGCGCGCGGATCGGGCGCGTCGGCCGGCGGCTCGGCGGCGGGGCCCCAGAACGGGTTGTGCATGAAGTACGGCACGTAGGTGAACACCGCCTCGATCCGCGAGATCTTGCCGTCGCGGATGCGGAACGCTTCGATCAGGCTGATCGAGTTCGGCCACTTGAGCGCGGTCTTCATCTCGCGGCCGTTGGTCAGCAGGTACTTGTCCCACTCGTTGGCGTGATCGAAGAACCCGCTGCCGACCGCGACCCCGCGCTCCTCGTCGACGATGAAGAAGCCGCGGCGGATGCGCTTGTTGATCTTGTACAGACCGAGCTCGAACTGCGCGCGGCAGCCGCTCGCAATCGCCGCGGCGTTGCCGCCGGTGCTGCCCGGGGTCGGCGCGGTGGTGCTGATGCCGTTCTCGAGCCGGGCGCAGTCGTCGGTGAATTCGGTCAGCACCTGGCCGTCGTTGAGCTCGACGGTGCTGAAATAGCCGTCGGCGATCGACAGCATGCGCTCGCGCGGACGACGCTGCTCGGGCGCGAGGACCTCGTTGAACTCGGGATCGTGGACCATGTGGGTGACGTCGCCGAACGGCGCCGGGAGCGCGGTCTTGCGGTGGACCACGCTCTCGATCTCGTCGATCGCGCCACCCTTGACGTGGATGCGCACGGCGTAGATCGCCGGGCGGCCGTTCTCCTTGACCGAGCCGAACCAGGCGGCGTTGCCGGTGCTCGGGTCGGCCGCCTCGAGGCCGGTGGCATCGACGCCGGTGACGGTGTCCCACAAGCCGTCGCCGACCGGGATAAGCACGTTGTTCTCGGTGAAGCGGACCGTGCCGGCGAGCTTCACCTTCGAAGGATCGCGCGCGGCGAGGGCCTTCATGTGATCCTCGAGATGGCCGATCAGGCAAGCGCGGTCGCAGGCATAGACGCGCACCGCGCTATCCTCGCCGGGAGCCTGAGCCGCCGCCGGAACCGCGGCGAGCGCGAGGGCGCCCACCAGCAATCGAGTCATCGCACGCATCCCGTCATCCCCTCATTGTCCCTTGGCCGCCGTGTCGGCGTAGTCCTCGTTGGCGCGCGCGATCAGGTATTGGTGGATCGCCTCGACATCCTCGGGCTTGAGCACGTCGGCGAAGCTCGACATGCCCTTCTCGCGATAGAGGCCATCGAGCACGATCTGGTTGAACAGCCTGTGGGTCTCGGCGGTCATCCAGCGCAAGTCCTTGACCCCGCCGATCGCGTCCTCGCCATGGCAGCGCACGCAAGTCTGCTGGTAGAGCTCGCGGCCGCGGGTCACTTGCGCTTCGGCCGCGCGCAACGGCGGCGGTGCCGGCAGCGCCGAGGGCGGCGGCATCGGCGGCAGGGTCACGCCCTTGGCGCCGAGCTTGAACACCAGCAGCTTCGCAGTGGCGGTGCGGAACGGGCCGTTGCGCGTGAGGTTGTAGACCGGCGAGCCGCCCCAGCCGGCGTTGATGGCGATATATTGCTCGCCGTCGATCATGTAGGTGATCGCGCCCGCGACCGGGGCCTGGTCGATGTTCATCTCCCACAGCTTCCGGCCGTCGTCGGCGCGGTAGATCGCCAGGGTCTTGTTGATCGTGCCTTGGATCACGAGGTTGCCCGCGGTCGAGAGCACGCCGCCCGAGCCGGGGATGCCGTAGTCGACACGCCAGGCCTCGCTCTGGGTGATCGGGTTCCATGCGAGCAGGTAGCCCTTCTCGCTGGCCACGGCCTCGGCCTGGAGCCGGGCGCGCAGCTCGGGCTCGGTGCCGTAGGCCTGGCCCGAATTGCTGCGGCCCTTGACGTAACGATACTGACCGTCGGCGGCGCGGGCGTAGATCGAGCCTTGCTCCTGCGCCGAGAAGTAGACGAGGCCGGTGAGCGGCGAATAGCTCATCGGGTGCCAGGTGTGGCCGGCCATCCAGCTGGGCGACATCAGATGCGGCGTCGTGGTGTTGTGCGCGCCGGGCATCAGGATCGGGCGGCCGTTGGGGTCGAGGCCGCTCGCCCAGGTGTTAACCGAGGTGTAACTCTTGCCGCTGATGACTTGGCCGTTGGTCCGGTCGATCACGTAGAAGAACGCGTTCTTCGGCGCGTGCATCGCGACCTTGCGCAGCTTGCCGTCGATCATGAGGTCGGCGAGCACGATCGGCTGGGTGCACGTGTAGTCCCAGTCCTCCTCGGGCACTTCCTGGTAGTGCCACTTGTACTCGCCGGTGGTCGCATCGACCGCGACGATCGAGCACAGGAACAGGTTGTCGCCCTTCCCCTCGCTGCGGAAGTGCCACATGTGAGGGGATCCGTTGCCGGTGCCGATGTAGACCAGGTTGAGCTCGGGATCGTAGGCGAAGCTGTCCCAGGCGTTGCCGCCGCCCCCCGCGGCCTGCTCCCAGAAGCGGCCAGACCAGGTCGGCTGGGCGATTGCCATCGCGCTGTCCGAGGCCTCGCCGTCGGGGCCCTTCGCCGGGTCGCCGGGGACGATGTAGAACTTCCACAGCTTGGCGCCGGTCTCGGCGTCCCACGCGGTGACGAACCCGCGCGAGCCGTAGTCGGCGCCGCCGTTGCCGATGACGACCTTGCCGTCGTAGACCCGCGGGGCGCCGGTGATCGAGTACTCCTGGCCCGGCGGGAAGGTCTGGGTGGACCAGATCTCGTGGCCGTCCCTGGCGTCGACCGCGATCAGGCGGCCGTCGAGCGTGGCGAGGATGATCTTGCCGTTCCATGCGGCGATGCCGCGCGCCGACGGGCCGCAGCAGGCGAGCCGGGCCCATTCGGGGCCGACTTTCGGGTCATAAGTCCACAGCTTGCGCCCAGTCTTGCCGTCGTAGGCGGTGACGATGTTGTAGATGCTCTCGTTGTAGAGCACCCCGTCGATCACCAGCGGGCTCGCCTGCACGCCGCGGAAGGTCTCGAGGTCGGCGTACCAGGCGAGGCCGAGCTGCTCGACGTTCTTGTCGTTGATCTGGTCGAGCGGGCTGAAGCGCTGCTCGTCCCAGGTGCGGCTGTAGCTCTGCCAGTCGCCGACGCTCGCAGGGGTATCGGCCTGGCGCATCGTCGCGCCGTCGACCGCGGCCGGTCCGCCTTGCGCAGCCACCCCCGAGGCGAACAGCGCCAACCCTGCCACGAGGCTCACTGCCGAGGCCGAGACCCCCCGGCGCATCGCATCCAGCATCCCGCAATCCCATCCCGTCTGTTGCCTGAAGGGATAGAGCAGAGGGCGCGAAAAGAAACCCTCGAAAACTTGGCTTTCCTCGCGAGTTCAGCCGCCTATCATGGACCCGTCACGGGAGAGGATGAGCGATGCGCGGACTTGGTCTTTCGATTGCGGCGGTGCTGGCGTGCCTCGGCGGGGCAACGGCGGCGCAGGTTCCGGCCGACATCACGATCACCGGCAGCCGCATTTTCCCCGAAAGCATGGCTGCCGACGCCGCGGGCAACATCTACGTCGGCAGCAACGGCGGCACGATCTACCGCGCCAAAGCCGGTGCGACGACGGCCGAGCCGTGGATCGTGCCGAGCCCGGCGAACGGCTTGCGCTCGTTGTTCGGCGTGTTTCCCGACGAGGGGCGCAAGGTGCTGTGGGCCTGCTCGATCCCGAACCTGTTCGCCCAGCCGCGCGAGACCGGCATCTCGGTCTTGAAGGCGTTCGACCTCGCCAGCGGCGAGCTCAAGGCGAGCTACGACTTCCCGGCCGACAAGCCTTCGGCCTGCAACGACATCGCGGTCGCGCGCGACGGCACGGTCTATGCGAGCGAGACGCTGTCGGGCCGCATCTTCGCGCTACGCCCGGGCGCGGATGCGCTCGCGCTGTTCGCCGAGGGGCAGGACTTGGTCGGAATCGACGGCATCGCCATCGCCGGCGACGGCAAGATCTACATCAACAACGTGCGCCAGAACCTCGTCCAGCGGGTCAATGTCGGCGCCGACGGCAGCTACACCGGGCTCACCACGCTGACGCTCAACGACAAGCTCAACGGCCCCGACGGGCTGCGCGCGATGGGCGGCAACCGGTTCCTCCAGGCCGAGGGTCCCGGCGGCCGCGTCGCGCTGATCGAGATCGACGGCGACAACGCCACGGTGACGCCGGTCAAGACCGGGCTCGAGTCGTCGCCCGGCACCGCCCAGGTCGGCAAGGTCGGCTATGCGATCGAGGGCAAGGCCAACTACCTGTTCGATCCCGCGCTCAAGGACAAGGATCCGGGTCCGTTCGTGATTCGCGCGTTTCCGCT
>CBHWED010000068.1:0-14090 GCA_966112795.1 uncultured bacterium | reverse complement strand
ACCGCGGCCGACTTCGTCGTGGTCTGATCGAG
Organism: uncultured bacterium; assembly: GCA_966112795.1. Lineage (GTDB taxonomy): Bacteria > Pseudomonadota > Alphaproteobacteria > Sphingomonadales > Sphingomonadaceae > Croceibacterium_A. The sequence continues at coordinate 14,058 of CBHWED010000068.1, read as the reverse complement.
TGCGCCGCAAAGCCGGGTTGCAGCGGGCCAAGCGAGACTAGCTTGCGTCCGCCGCGCCCGGCGGCGACAAGGGGCCCGCCTGCCGGCGAGGCGGGCCGCGGCTTTTGATCGATGTCAGCTTGCTCCGCGTCACCAACGGCTAAAGCGCACGGCCCCAGGCGACCGCGCCCGGCTCGTGCCTCAAAGCGGGAAGGCGCGTGCCATGAAGTCCGGTCTGATCATCCGCCACGTACCCGTCGAAGGGATTGCCGGCTTCCGTGAGCCGGTCGAGGCGGCCGGCTACGCGCTCGAGCGCATCGACGTGACCGATCCGGCGTTCGCCACGCTCGACCTGCGCGAGCCCGACCTGCTGATCATGATGGGCGGGCCGATGAGCGTCTACGAGCACGAGCGCCACCCGTGGATCGCTTGCCAGCAGCGCCGCGTGGCGCTGCGGCTCGCGCTCGACCGGCCGACGCTCGGGGTCTGCTTCGGCGCCCAGCTGATCGCCGCCGCGCTCGGCGCCGAGGTGTTCCGCGGTCCCGCCAAGGAAATCGGCTTCGCCCCGCTGGCGATCCGCGACACCGCGCTTGCCGCGCCGCTGCGGCATCTTGCCGGGCAGCCGGTGCTCCACTGGCACGGCGACACCTTCAGCTTGCCCGAAGGCGCCGAGCTGCTTGCCTCGAGCGAGCGTTATGCGCACCAGGCCTTCCGCCGCGGACGCAACGTCCTCGCGCTGCAGTTCCACGCCGAGATGGGGCTCGACGAGCGTTTCCAGGTCTGGACCGAGCAATGGCCCGACGACATCGCCGCCGGCGGCACGACCGCAGAGCGTCTGCGCGCCGACCATGCGGCGCATGGCCCGCAGGCCGTCGCCGCGGGCCGGGCGATGATCGCCGACTGGCTGGCGGAGCTCGGCTGAGCTCTACGCTGGGCTGCCCGGGTCCGCCCGCGGGAGCGCCCGCTTCGCGCGCCACTTCACGTAAGGCAGCCCGATCACGATGTTGACGATCAGGTAGAGCGCGACCAGCGCCATCGCCGCTTGCCCGGCCGGGAAGAGCGCGTGCGCGACCGCCAGCGTGATGCCCGGGTGGCGCGAGGCCGCCGCGAGCGCGAGGTCGGTCCGCTCCTGCGGGACAGGGCCGCCGAGCAGGTGCCCGGCTGCAAGGCCGACGAGCACGAACACGACCATCAGCACGAGCGTCCCGTCGCCGGTCTGCGCGACCATCGGCTTGGCGGTGCTGGCGATGATCAGCACGCCGACGATGCCCAGCACGAGCATCGACAGCACCGAGACCGCGTGCTCGATGCGCGCGGCGAAATCGGCGGCCCAGCGGCGCAACGCCATGCCGAGCAGCAAGGGCCCGACCACCAGTGTCGCCACAATCCAGCCGATCGCGCGCGGGTCGGCGCCGGCCGGCCGGTCGAAGATCAGCCCGACGATGTGGACCCCGATCGGCACCCAGACGATCGCCAGCACGGCGAACACCACCAGCAGCGCGATCGCGAACGACCGCTCGCCGCGCGCGCGCGAGGCCTTGCCCGGCAGCAGCGGAGGCACGGGCGACAGCGACAGCGCGATCAGCGTGACCGCGACGTCGAGCCTGAGCGCAAGCAGCTTGACCGCGGCGATGGCGAACAGCGGCACGATCACGTTGATGGCGAGGAACGAGCGCGCCAGAAGCCCCGGCCGGCGAATCAGCAGCGAGAGGTCCTCGGGCTTGCTCTGCAGCCCGAGCGCGAAGACCATCGCCGCGATGCTGGCCTTGGCGGCGAGGATGATGATCTCGGCGGTGGTCATCCTGCGCCCCTCTCAGACCAGCCGCGTGGCGATGGCGACGAACAGCGCCACGCCGGCGATCGACATGATCAGCGCCATGAGCAGCACCGGGCGACCGATGCGGAACTCCTCGATCCGCTGCAGGTCGCGCAGCGTGACCCAGTAGCTGATCGTCCCGAGCACGATCGCCGCGACCCCCAGCGCGGTGAGGAACAGTCCGACCTGCTGCGGGCTGTTCGAGTGCGCCATCTTGCCCTGCTCGGCGACGGCCTGGAGGAACTTGTAGATCGTGAAGCCGAAGCTCAGCATCGACAGCGAGGTGCGGATCCATGCCATCAGCGTGCGATCGGCGGCCATGATCGTGCGGATCTCGCCGAGATCCTTCGGCAGCGCCGGGCGGTGGTGCGCAGCATCGGGTTCAGCCATCGCGATCCTCCTGGTCACGAAACGCCGGCAGGCGCGGGCTTGTCGTTGAATGCCGCTTCCCTGGATTGTGTCAGGCTTCTCGCACTGCGCCCGACTGCGCAGCACCGGGGAAGACCCCCAGACGCCCCGGCAAAATTCCTGACACGCGGCGCGGCCGGCACTCCCACCGCGGGCCGCTTTCGCGGCGCGCGATGCCGATCGCCGGCCTATCCCGCTGATCTCCGGGTCGTGTCCGCATCGGCTCGATACCGGGACAATGCCTGATGGAAGGCCTCGGCAAAGCCGCGGTACGCCGGGCGCTTCGGGAGGCGCCCATGGAAGAAGCGTTCCGGACCGTCGCATCGTACGTCGCGCTGATGCTCGAGGCGACCGTCGTGCTCACGGTGATGATCGGCGCGTTCGAGGCGCTCTACCGCATCCTCGTGGCGGGCGTGGTGCGGCGTGCGGACGACTGGGACCGGCGCGCGGTCTGGCTGCGCTTCGCCGGCTGGATCCTGCTCGCGCTCGAGTTCGCGCTCGGTGCCGACCTCGTGCGCACCGCGATCGCGCCGTCGTGGGACGATATCGGCAAGCTCGGCGCGATCGCCGGCATTCGCACCTTCCTCGGCTTCTTCCTCGGCCGCGACCTTGAAACCGCCGAGGGTGGCGAGGAGCCGGGCACGCCGCCGGTGGGCAGCGACGCGTGAACTCGCCGGCGTTCTCGGCCTGGCTCAACGCCACCCCGCTGTGGATGATCGCGCTCGTCCTGGTCATCGCGATGATCGCGGCCTCGCTCGCCGGCTACCAGCTCAGGCGGCGGCATGCGCGCAAGGCAACCGCGGGCGAGAAAGACGGGGAAGACAAGGAGGGCCATGTGCTCTCGGCGGTGCTCGGGCTCCTCGCGCTGCTCGTCGGCTTCACGTTCGCGCTGGCGGTCGACCGTTTCGAGACGCGGCGGGCGCTGGTGCTCGAGGAGTCGAACGCGATCGGCACGGCCTATCTCAGGACCCAGCTGCTCGACGAGCCGCACCGCTCGCGGATCAGCCGCATCCTCGTCGAATACACCGACCACCGCCTCGAGGCTTCGCATGCAACGCGCGCCGAGGCCGCGCGCGAGCTGGCGCGGGACCACGAGCTGGTGACCGAGCTGTGGAGCGCGACGGTCGCCGCCTTCCCGACGATCCGCTCGGTCGACTTCTCGAGCGCCTATCTCGATTCGATCAACGCGGTCATCGACCTCGGCGAGGCGCGTATCGTGTCCCGCCAGGTACGGGTGCCTTATGCGGTCTATCTCGTGCTGTTCATCTACGTCATCGCCGCTGCCGGGCTGCATGGCTTCACGCTGCAGGGCAGGCTCGAGCGATACACGACGGTGTTCCTGTTCCTGCTGCTCACGCTGTGCCTGATGCTGATCATCGACATCGATCGTCCGGCGAGCGGCAGCATCAACGAATCGCAGGGGGCGATGGAAGACTTGCGCGCTTCGTTGCGGTCCTGGCCGCCGGGCTCGTTCGATGCGGCGCCCGTCGTAGGACGCTGACCGCGGCTCGGGACAAATCCCGATGGACCGGCTCGCCGTCGCGGGCGATCTCGGAAGCTGGACCGGGCAACGGAGTGGGACAGCGTGAACGACTGCCAGCCGATCATTCCTCCTGAGCCCCGGATCATGGCCCCCGCCGAACGGCGTGCGGTCGCTAGGGCGAGGGGCATGATCCGCCTCCAGGGCGGCGAGTTCACGATGGGCTCCGACCGGCACTATCCCGAGGAGCGTCCCGAGCGCCGCGAGCGCGTCGAGGCCTTCTGGATCGACGAGACGCCGGTCACCAACCGCCAGTTCGCCGCATTCGTCGAGGCGACCGGCTACCGCACTTTCGCCGAGATCCCGCCGCGCGCCGCGGACTATCCGGGCGCCCCACCCGAGAACCTCAGGGCCGGCTCGATGGTGTTCGTCGGCAGCACCCGCCCCGTCGCGCCCGATCGGCCCGAGATGTGGTGGAATTTCGTCCACGGCGCCGACTGGCGCCATCCGACCGGGCCGGAAAGCTCGCTCGAAGGCCTCGACGACCATCCGGTGGTCCATGTCGCGCTGGTCGATATCGAAGCCTACTGCCGGTGGGCCGGGACATCGCTGCCGACCGAACGCGAATGGGAGTTCGCCGCGCGCGCCGGGCTCGCCGATGCCGAGTTCGCCTGGGGCGAGGAGTTCGAGCCGGGCGGCGAGCCGCAGGCCAACACGTGGCAGGGCACCTTCCCCTACCACAACAGCCTCAAGGACGGCTGGCTGCGCACCTCGCCGGTGCGCACGTTCGGCAAGAGCCGGTACGGTCTCTACGACATGATCGGCAACGTCTGGGAATGGACCAGCGACTGGTGGTCCGAAGGCGGGCCCGAGAGCGCGGCCTGTTGCTCGGCCAAGCGCAGCGCGAGCGCCACGCCCGGCGATCCGCTGAAGATCCCGCGCAGCGTGCTCAAGGGCGGCTCGCACTTGTGCGCGCCGAACTACTGCCGCCGCTACCGGCCCGCGGCGCGTCACCCGCAGCCGGTCGACACCTCGACCTCGCATGTCGGGTTCCGCTGCATCGTCCGGCCCGGGAAGGCCTGAGGGCACCTCCAGACTTGTCCCGATTTGCAGTGCCGGCCGCGCCGGTAGGCTGGGTCCGTCCACCTGACAGGGGAGGGAACACGATGAACATGGGGAAGAGGATGGCGGCCGAGATGATCGGCACGTTCTGGCTGGTCTTCGGCGGCTGCGGCAGCGCGGTGCTCGCGGCCGCGTTTCCCGAGGTCGGGATCGGCCTCGTCGGCGTCTCGCTGGCCTTCGGACTCACTGTGCTGACGATGGCCTATGCGATCGGGCATGTCTCGGGCTGTCATCTCAACCCCGCGGTGACCGCCGGGCTGTGGGCCGGCGGGCGCTTTCCGGCGAAGGACATCCTGCCATACATCGGCGCGCAAGTTGCCGGCGCGATCGTTGCCGCGCTGGTGCTGCTGGCGATCGCCACCGGCAAGCCGGGCTTCGACCTTGCCGCCTCGGGCCTCGCCCAGAACGGCTTCGGCGCGGGCTCGCCGGGCGGCTATTCGCTGAGCGCCGGGCTGATCATCGAGATCGTGCTCACCGCGGGCTTCCTCGTGGTGATCCTCGGCTCGACCGACAGCCGCGCGCCCGCGGGCTTCGCGCCGATCGCCATCGGGCTCGCGCTGACGCTGATCCACCTGATCAGCATCCCGGTGACCAACACGTCGGTCAACCCGGCGCGCAGCACCGGGCCGGCGCTGTTCGTCGGCGGGCTGGCGCTGCAGCAGTTGTGGCTGTTCTGGGTCGCCCCGCTGGCGGGCGGGTTGATCGGCGGCGGCCTCTACAAGGTGCTGTTCGACGATCCGGCGCGGCCCGATATCACCGGCGACGAGCGGGGCACGCCGAGCTAGCCTCCGAGCGCCGCGGCCTCCGCGGCGCAGTCATGGTCCGGCGTCAGGCCGGCCTCGTGCGCGGCCAGCACCTCGAGCCGCGCCTGCTCGAGGTCGGCCTTGAACTGCGCGTCCCCGTGCAGGCGGGCGACGGTCGCCGAGGCGATGATCCTGCCGGCGTCGATGTCGCTCTGCCAGTGCGCGTCGCACACCAGCCGGCTCTGGCCAAACTCGCGTCCACGCTCGAGGATCGCGTCGTCGTGCTCGGGATCGATCTCGGCCAGCGCCAGCGCCCAGCTCCAGCCGATCGCGCTGTGGCCCGAAGGATACGAGCCGTTGCCGCGCAGCGCCGCCTCGTCGGCGGGCGCACAGGTCGCCTCGTTGTGCGCGACGAACGGACGCGTGCGCTTGTAGTGATCCTTGGCCGCAGCGGTGGACAGTGCGACGTCGATCAGCATCTTGCCGAGCAGTCGATTGAGGTGCGGGGTGGTCTCGTGGCCGATCGGTATGCCGGCCGCGCACGAGAACGTGTCCGCCGCTTGCGGGAAGGCGAGCACCGCGTCGGCCGATGCGAGGTTCCAGCGCGCCGATCCACGCTGCGAGGCGGCCGTGTCGTGCGCCTCCTCGTCGCGCGCGAACGCCGCCGAGCCCGCGGCGGGCGGGGGCGGCAGCAGCGCCAGGCTGTCGGGCAGGCTCGCGCGCGGCAGGTAGCCGGTGGTCTGCGCGGCGGCCGGGGGAAGCGCGCTCGGCGCCTCCTGTTGCGCGGCGCCGGGCTGGGTCCAGGCCGCGAGCGCGAGTGCCGCGAGTGCGACGGGAGCCGTCGCCAGCGTGATCGACAGGGTCTTCGTCATCGTCCCTCAAGAGAAAAGCGGGGCGCCGCAGGGAGTGGGAGAGGGCGCGGCGCCCCGCGATCTGCCCAAGCTGGCGGTCGCCGTTTACCGCCGGGCTTGTAGGGCAGACGTGTCGATCGGCGAAAGCGATTTGAGTTCGGCGAGGCCGTCGGCGCTGGTGCGTGCCCAGCGGCTGAAGACCTGCTCGAACGCGGCGGCGTTGGTCACGCTGTTGCGGATGTACGGTCCCATCTCCGAGGTCTCGCGCTCGTCGAGCGCGCGGCCGAGCAACTCGTTGCTCACCGAGTCCCGCGCCTCGATCACCAGCGTCGCTTGCCCGGCATTGCGCGAGAACGTCCGCGTCCGGCCGGGGGCCATGACGTCGGGCGCCGTGACGTCGAGATTGGCGACGGCGGTCGAGACCCGCAGCACGTCCGGCCCCGGCGTGGTGACCACCTGGTAGCCTTCCTTGGTGTAGGTTTCGGTGAACAGCTTCTGGAACGCCTTGGCGGCGTCGTCGAGGATCCGCCGCGCATCCTCGTCGGACACGCGGTTCATCAGGTCGAGCCGGTCGCGGTTCTGGTCGCGCTGCCAGTCCTTGCGGAACGCGACCTCGGTCGGGTCGAGCATGACCTTGGTGTAGCCGCGGAAATCGGCCTCCGGCAGCAAGTAGACCTCGTCGAGCTTCTTCGACTCGACCTTGACCAGCCCGTCCCAGTTGGCCTGACCTTCCTGCGCGGCGAGCGGGGTGGTGGCCATGGCGAGCGCGGCTGCACTGGCGAGAAGGATGCGGAGCATAGGCGGTCTCCTTTCGGCTGGCGCGGCCGGCGGGGTCCTCCTCCCGCGCCGGCCCGCGGGTCAGCTCGCGCCGGCGCCGGCGTCGGCCATCTTCGCGACCGCGTCGTCGATCGTGAAGCTTCCGGGCCGCTGGATCGGCGGGAAGTCCTTGAACGTCGCCGCGAACATCGCCGCGCCGGTCTGCGCCGCGTAGATGAAGTAGGCGTTGTGGATGAACCAGTCGTAGTAGCTGTTCGAGGTCACGTCGGCGAACTCGTACGGATCGGTGCGCAAGTTATAGAGCTTGGGCATGCGCAACCGGGTAAACGGTTCGGCCCAGACCTGCATCGTGCCTTTGCAGCGCTGTTCGAGGAAGACCATCTTCCAGTTGTGATAGCGCATCGCCAGGATGTCGCCGTCATCGCTGATATAGAAGAAGAAGTTGCGCGGGCTGTTCTTCTCCTTGCCGGTGATATGTCCGAGCAGGCTGAACCCGTCGATGTGGTTCTTGTAGGTCCGCCCGATCGCCTTATACCCGGTCTTGAGCTTGTCGACGACGTCGAGCGCGCCGGCCATCTCGAGGAACGTCGGCATCCAGTCATGGTGCTGGACGATCCCGTTGGAGACCGAGCCCGCCGGCACTTTGCCCGGCCAGCGCACCAGCATCGGAATGCGGAAGGCGCCTTCCCAGTTGGTGTTCTTCTCGCTGCGGAACGGGGTCATGCCACCGTCGGGCCAGGTGTTGCGGTGCGGCCCGTTGTCGGTCGAGTACTGCACGAACGTGTCGTCGGCGATGCCGAGCTCGTCGAGCAGGTCGAGCATCTGGCCGACGTTCTTGTCGTGGTCGATCATCGTGTCGTGATAGGGCGATTGCCACTGTCCCGCCTGGCCGATGCTCTCGGGCTTGGTGTGGGTGATGAGGTGCATGTGCGTGGTGTTGAGCCACACGAACCACGGCTTGCCGGCCTCGTTCTGGCGCTTGATGAAATCGATCGCCTTCTCGACGAAATCGTCGTCGCAGGTCTCCATCCGCTTCTTGGTCAGCGGGCCGGTGTCCTCGATCTTCTGCTTGCCGACCTTGCCCCAGCGCTCGTGCACCGTCGCGTCGTCGGTGTCGCTGGCGAAGCTGTGGATCACGCCGCGCGGGCCGAACCGCGCGTGGAATCCCTTGATCTCCGCATCGGTCGGATAGTTGTCCATCTCCGGCTCTTCCTCGGCGTTGAGATGGTAGAGGTTGCCGTAGAACTCGTCGAAGCCGTGGTTGGTCGGCAGCATCGCGTTGAGGTCGCCGAGGTGGTTCTTGCCGAACTGGCCTGTGGCGTAGCCCTGCTCCTTGAGCAGCGCGGCGATGGTGACGATCTGGTCGCTCATGCCGATCGGCGAGGCGGGGATGCCGACCTTGCTCAGCCCGGTGCGCAGCACGCTCTGCCCGGTGATGAACGACGAGCGCCCGGCCGTGCAGCTCTGCTCGCCATAGCTGTCGGTGAACAGCATGCCTTCGTTGGCGATGCGGTCGATGTTCGGGGTCTGGTACCCCATCAGCCCATGGGTGTAGCAGCTCAGGTTCGACTGACCGATGTCGTCGCCCCAGATGACGAGGATGTTGGGCTTTCCGTCGGGCATGTTGCAACTCCGGTTGGGGGGTTTGGGTTCGAGCGGCCGATAATCAGCCGGTCTTCGGCATCAGCGTCTCGACGACCTGGTCGATGCTGAAGCTCGCCGACTTGGCCCGCGGCGGGAACTCCTTGAAGCTCGCCAGCCACTCCATCAGCAGCGGCGGCGCGGCGTACATCGCGAAGTTCTGCTGAACCATCCAGTCGACGTATTTGAAGCTTTCCTCGCCGCGCTCGAACGGATCAGCCCTTAGATCGAAGATCTTCGGGAGCCGTACCGGCGAAAGCGGCTCGCGCCATACGTCGACGCCGGTCGAACGCTGCTCGGCGAAGACGATCTTGAAGCGGCCCACGCGCATGCCCATGCAATCGCCATCGTCGCTCCAATAGATGAAACCGTCACGCGGCGACGTCTCGACATCTCCCTTCAGGAACGGGAGCAGGTTGAAGCCGTCGAGGTGCACCTTGTAGGTCTTGCCGGCGATCGTGTGCCCCTTCTTCACCTTGTCGACGAGATCGGTCTCGCCGTTCGCCGCCGCGAAAGTGGGGATGAAGTCCTGCAGCGAGCAGACGTCGTTGATCACCCTGCCGGGCTCGATCACGCCGGGCCAGCGCATCACGCACGGCACGCGCCAGCCGCCTTCCCAATTGGTGTCCTTCTCGCCGCGGAACGGGGTCGCGCCGCCATCGGGCCACGACATGACCTCGGCGCCGTTGTCGGTGGTGAACACGACGATCGTGTCGTCGGTCACGCCGAGCGCGTCGAGCTTGTCGAGTAGCTGACCGACATAGCCGTCAAGCTCGACCATGCCGTCGGGATAGAGACCGAGGCCCGTCTTGCCGTCCGAGTCCGGCTTCAGGTGCGTGAACACATGCATCCGGGTGGTGTTCATGTAGCAGAACCACGGTTCGCCGGCGGCGGTCTTGCGATCCATGAATTCCAGCGCAGCGTCGAGGAACTCCTCGTCGACCGTCTCCATCCGCTTGCGGGTAAGCGGGCCAGTGTTCTCGATCACCTGCTTGCCGACGCGGCCAAAATGCTCGTCGACGGTCGCGTCGTCCTTGTCGCTGGCCTTGCACTTGAGCACTCCGCGCGGCGCGTATTTCTTGTTGAACTCGGGGTCCTTGGGCCAGTTCGGGTATTCGGGCTCCTCCTCGGCATTGAGGTGGTAGAGGTTGCCGAAGAACTCGTCGAAGCCGTGCACCGTCGGCAGGTGCTCGTTGCGGTCACCGAGGTGGTTCTTGCCGAACTGCCCGGTGGCATAGCCGTAGGCCTTGAGGAACTCGGCGACCGTCGGGTCCTCCGCGCTCAGCCCCAAGGTCGCCCCTGGCATGCCGACCTTGGTCAGCCCGGTGCGGATCGGCGACTGCCCGGTGATGAACGCCGCTCGCCCGGCGGTGCAGCTCTGCTGGCCGTAGAAGTCGGTAAAGTTCGCGCCTTCTTTGGCGATCCGGTCGATGTTGGGGGTGCGATACCCCATGATGCCGTTGTTGTTGCAGCTGATGTTGAACCAGCCGATATCGTCCGACATGATGAACAGGATGTTCGGCCTTCCGTTCGGCATGGGCTCATCCTCCTCCACGAGTGAGCCCGCATTACGCGCCCGCAGGTGATCCGCGGCCATCGGGGTCGGCCCCGAGAGGGCGCGGAAAAAACCCCTCCGCGGCCCGGTTGCGGAGCGCGCCAAAATCGCGTTCGCTCGCCGAAAGGGCGGATTTCCTTGCTGCATTATCCGGAACAACCCCGATGGCCCGCCGCGCGGATCGGTGCTTTCAAGTGCACTGGCGGCATTGGCCCTCATACCCCCCGTCGGCCAGGACCCGTCGGGCGCGGCAGGATGGAAATGGCCCCCACCTGCCGCGCTCACCCGCTGCCGCCGCCTATTCGGGACCTGCCGGCAGCTTCATCGACAGCGGCACCGTCAGGCTCAGCATGACCCCGGTTCCCTCGAGCCGCCGCTCCGCCTGGAACTCCTCGAACACGCGCCCGCGCAGCGTGGCCGGCATCTTGCCGATCGGGAAGTTGTACGCCGCGGTCACGCCGACCCCGGTGACGCGACCCTTGTTCGGTCCGAGCACCGCGCCGGCGCCGCTGTCGCCGGTCAGCTGGACAAATCGATAGCCCTGCAGCCCGAGCGAGAATTTCGCCGACAGCAGCCGCTCGATCGAGGCTTCGAAATGCGCCTCGGTCCCGGTGTTGTAGTCGGTGTGCTGGTTGGTGCCGTTAAACGTCACCCCGACCTTGAGGCTCACGTCCCAGCCGAGCTTGGGGTCGTGCCAGGTCCCGGCGAGCGAGGCGTCGATGGCCCAGCGGTGGAACGCGAGATTGGCCAGCTGGTCCTCGCGGTACATCCCGATCGGCACATTGACCATTGTCGACAGTGCCACATGGCTGTTGCCGGGGAGGTTCCAGCCGAGCTCGGCGGTGACGATGGGGTCGCCGATCACGAACGCGCTGTCCGAGCGCGACGCGCCGATGGTGCCGCCACCGGGCCCGATTGCGACCACGCTCGCGGTGACGTCGGGCACGCCGACCGGCAGTGCCGCGCCAACCGCGAAGGTTCCACCGAGCACGTCGGTGCTCGGCACCCACAGCACGGTCGCGAAATCGGCAGCGATGGTCGCCTCGAGGTTGGCGACGAGCTTCCCGCCGACGACGAACTGCTTGGTCGCCCCGGCGTCGCCGTCATACCAGTAGAACGTGTTGTCGAAGAACACGCCCTCAACCGGCGGTAGCACCGCCGCGCCCGGGCCGCCCGACCCGAGCAGGTAGACGCTGGCACCTCCTTCCGAAGCCGCCGCTGGCGTGCCGGCCGATGCGGCGGCGAGCGCGGCCGCCAGCGCGGTGCGCCGCAGGCTCGGGGATCGCGGCTTTCGGATGACGGTCTCGCGCATGGCTGCCTCCGCTCTTTGTCCCGAGGCTAGGCTCGACCGGCTGGCGCGCTCATCGGGAAATACCCCAAACAAGCCGTTTGATTTCCCGAACTTGCCGGCGCCGCCGCGCCGTCATCGCGCGGGTCGGCCCGATCCGCGGCGACAGGCAGGGACATTGGTGTTCGAGTGCCGATTTATCGGGACTTGTCCCGATAGCAGGAGGTACAATCGGGCGCTGGAATGCGCGTCTCGGGCTCGTCCCGATCGGCCTGTCCGGACCGCGTGCGCAGAACAGGCGGTCGGGCGAGCCAGCAAAAAGAGACGCTTCGGCGGTCGGCGAATTGCGGGGTAAGGGGACATGTCCGGACCGGTCAAACGGGTGCTCATTGCCGACGACCACGACGTCATCAGGCGTGGCGTGCGCGCGCTTCTCGAAACGCGGCCCAACTTCCAGCTCGTCGCCGAAGCGGCCAACGGTCGCGACGCGCTCAATGCCGCGCGCGAGACCAAGCCCGACATCGCGATCCTCGATTACTCGCTGCCCGAGCTCAACGGTTACGAGCTCACGGTCTCGCTCAAGCGCGAGTTCCCGCGCATCGAGATCCTGATCTACACGATGTACGATCGCGAGAGCATGGTGCTCGACGTGCTGCGCGCGGGCGCGCGCGGGTTCATCCTCAAGTCCGAGACCGAGGAGCACCTGTTCGCGGCGCTCAACGCACTGTCGATCCACCGCCCCTATTTCTCGGGCGGAGTGTCCGAGACGCTGCTCGACCAGTTCCTCAAGACCAAGCCGCAGACTGCGCTCAGCGCGCTGACCCATCGCGAGCGCGAGGTCGTCCAGCTGATCGCCGAGGGCAAGATCAACAAGGAGATCGGCGGGCTGCTCGACATCAGCGTCAAGACCGTCGAGACGCACCGCGCAGCCGCGATGCACAAGCTCAAGCTGCGTTCGACCGCCGAACTCGTGCGCTACGCGATCCGCAACAACATCATCGAGGCCTGAACCCGGGCCTGAGGCTGCCTAGGCGGCGGCCAGGTGCGCGCGGTGGTTGGGCGTCGGAATGCTCGCCAGCAGCCGGCATCCGCGCCCCGCCTTGCGGAACGAGAACCGGCCGCCGAGGTCGGCGATCCGCGCGGCCATGCTCTCGATGCCCACGCCGGGCTCGACCGGGCGCAGCCGGCCGCCGCCGGAGCCGACGCCGTTGTCCTCGATCAGCAGGTGGACCATCGAACCATGGCGCGCGACGAGGCGGATCTTGACCAGGGTCGCCGAAGCGTGGCGGTAGACGTTGGCCAGCGCTTCCTGCGTCAGCCGGTACAGCGCCGCCTCGACTTCGGGAATGCGCACCGGCAGGTCGCCTTCGACATCGACCCGCACGTCGAGCCCGCTGCGCCGCGCGAAGCCGCGCACCATGTAGCGGATCGCCTCGCTGAGCCCGCGCCCCTGGAGCCGCGGCGGATGCAGCAGGAACGAGATCGACCGGATCTCCTGGTCGATGTCGAGCAGGATCTCGTCCATCTCGTCCATGATGTTCGAGGTCTTGCGCGGCCCGTCGGCTTCCTTGAGCCGCATCAGGCAAAGCTTGAGCCCGACCAGCAGCTGCGAGGTGGAATCGTGCAGCTCGCGCCCGATCCGCTTGCGTTCCTCCTCGCGCGCAACGAACAGCCGTTCCTCGAGCGCGCGGCAGCGGTCCGCGAGCTGGTTGAGCCGGCTCACCTCGCACCGCGAGATCGTGAAATAGCGCTGGCCGTCGACCTCGAGGCTCGAGATGTTGACTGCGTAGCTCGGATCTTCGAGCCGGTCGGAAACCTCGAACATATGATGGAACGACGATATTCGTCCGGCCGACAGGCTCTCGACTGCCGCCAGCAGCACTTCGGCGTTGCGCTTGCCTTCGATCACCCAGAGCTTCGCCAGCCCGCGGAAATCGTCGCCGGGGACCACGGCGCGGACTTCGCCGGTGCGGCCCTCGCGGGCCCAGGCGGAGCTGACCGCGAGCACGCGCCACTCGGAGTCGAGCAGCGCGGTCTGGTCGGGCAGGTTTTCGATCGAGCGCTTGAGCGCGCGGACATCGGGGCCCGCAGCGACGCGCAGCATCGAAGCCGGCCTCGCGACCGCCACGTGCGGGTCCTGTTCGAAGAGTATTGCGCAGACGGGCGTCGAACCGGTCGTTTGCCCGGGCGGCTTGTTCTGGCCCACAGTCACCTCCTGCGAACTCCATCGCAGGGCGCGATCCGGCACCAGTCTGGCGCGACGCTCCCAACGGCGGGGGGTGGAGTCGAAGTTGCGCTTGTGGATAACCTTAGCCGATTGAAGATGAAGAGGAAACCGTAAATCGACTCTCTTCAATCGATCAGTTTCAGACTGACCCTTCTGTTAATAAACATGAAC
>CBHWED010000067.1:0-14173 GCA_966112795.1 uncultured bacterium | reverse complement strand
CCATGTCGCGTTTGGCGGGCCTCTGGCAGCACATAACCGGGCGCCCGCGCCTTGCCGCGCTGGCGCTCGGGCTGTTTTCGGCGACCGGATTCCAGCCGCTCGGACTGTGGCCACTGGCCCTCGCCGCGATGGCCGCGTTCGCCGCGCTGCTCGCCGAGGCGCCCGACGCGAAACGCGCGGCCTGGCTCGGCTGGCTGTTCGGCGTCGCGCACTTCACCGTCTCCAACAACTGGATCGCCGAGGCGTTCACCCACCAGGCCGAGATGCCCGCCGCGCTCGGCTGGGCTGCGGTGCCGCTGCTCTCGCTCTACCTTGCGGTCTATCCGGCGATCGCCGCGCTCGGCGCGCGGGCATTCGCCGGCCGAGGGCTCTCGTGGCCATTCGCGCTGGCCTTCGCGGGATGCTGGACGGTGTCCGAACTGCTCCGCGCGACGGTGTTCACCGGCTACGCGTGGAACCCGTTCGCGATGATCCTGCTCGGGCCGTTCGACCGCCCGGGCCTCGCCGCGCTGTCGCCGTGGATGGGGACTTATGCGCTGTCCGGCCTTGCCGTGCTCGCTGCGACGGCGCTCGCGCTGCTCGTGCGCGAGCGGCGACTGGTGCCGGCGGCGATCGTCGCCGTCCTGCTCGGCGTCGGCATGGTCCTCCCGGCCCGGACGGCGCCAGAAGGCACCTTGCGCTTCACGCTGGTGCAGCCGGACCTGACGCAGGACCGCCTCAACGATCCCTCGCTCTACGAAGCCAACTTCCTCCGCCTGGTCGAGCTCGGCCTGCCGCGCGAGGGTGGCGAGCACCGGCTCGTGCTGTGGCCCGAATCCGGCCTCGCCGACTACCTGCGGCCCGGCTACCCGCAGCGCTACTACGACCGCACCACCGCGTTCGCCGATCCCGCGCTCGCGCGCCGGCGAATCGGCCGGCTGATCGGCTCGGGCAGCGTGTTGATGACCGGTGCGGTCGACCTCGAGATCGCCCAGGGCGAGTCCGGCCCGCGCGCGGTTGCGGCGTACAATTCGGTTACCGCGATCGATGGCCGCGGGGCGATCGTCGGCGGCTACGCCAAGGCGCACCTCGTGCCTTACGGCGAATACCTGCCGATGCGCCCGCTGCTCGAGCCGCTCGGGCTGTCGCGGCTGGTCGCCGGGACGATCGACTTCCTGCCCGGGCCCGGCCCGCGCACGCTCGACCTCGGCACGCACGGCCGCGCCGGTGTCCAGGTGTGCTACGAGATCGTCTTCTCGGGCCAGGTCGTCGAGCGCGGCAACCGCCCCGACTATATCTTCAACCCGTCGAACGACGGCTGGTTCGGGGCGTTCGGACCGCCGCAGCACCTTGCGCAGGCACGCATGCGGGCGATCGAGGAAGGGCTGCCGGTGCTGCGCGCGACCACCACCGGGATCAGTGCGGTGATCGCCCCGAACGGGGTGGTGCGCCACTACCTGCCGCAGCACCGCGCGGGGCGGATCGACGGGGTCGTGCCGGGCGCGCTGGCACCGACGCTTTTCGCCCGCGCCGGCAATTGGCTGGCCCTTGCTTGGGCGATATTATTCCTTGCCTTCGCCGCCGTTGCCATGCGGCGGAGGCCCCGTTAGACCCCGCGGCGAAACCATCTCCGGGGCCGAGGACCGACCTGCATGCGCCAGACTTATCTGTTCACTTCCGAAAGCGTTTCCGAAGGCCATCCGGACAAGGTGTCCGACCAGATTTCCGACGCCATCGTCGACCTGTTCCTGGCGAAGGACCCCGAGGCGCGCGTCGCCTGCGAGACGCTGACCACGACGCAGCTGGTGGTGCTCGCGGGCGAGATCCGCGGCAAGGGAATCATGGATGAGTCCGGCAACTGGGCGCCGGGCGTCGAGGAGGAAGTCGAGGCGACCGTGCGCCGCACGGTCAAGGAGATCGGGTACGAGCAGGCCGGCTTCCACTGGCAGACGCTGACCTTCGAGAACCACCTGCACCCGCAGTCGGCGCACATCGCGCAGGGCGTCGATGCCGGCGGCAACAAGGACGAAGGCGCGGGCGACCAGGGCATCATGTTCGGCTTCGCCTGCGACGAAACCCCCGACCTGATGCCGGCGACGCTCGACTACAGCCACAAGATCCTCGAGCGCATGGCCGCCGACCGCCACTCGGGCGCGGCGCCGTTCCTCGAGCCCGACACCAAGAGCCAAGTCACGCTCAAGTTCGAGAATGGCCGGCCGGTCGCCGCGACCGCGATCGTCGTCTCGACCCAGCACGCCCCGGGCTACGACGAGGGCGACAAGGAAGCCGAGCTGCACGCCTACGTGCGCCAGGTCATCGCCGACGTGATGCCTGCCGAGCTGCTGTCGAACGGGACCGAATACCACATCAATCCGACCGGCTCGTTCGAGATCGGCGGTCCCGACGGCGACTCCGGCCTCACCGGGCGCAAGATCATCGTCGACACTTACGGCGGCGCAGCCCCGCACGGCGGCGGCGCGTTCTCGGGCAAGGATCCGACCAAGGTCGACCGTTCGGCGGCCTACATCAGCCGCTATCTCGCCAAGAACATCGTCGCCGCGGGCCTCGCCAAGCGCTGCACGATCCAGCTCGCTTATGCGATCGGCGTGTCGAAGCCGCTGTCGCTCTACGTCGACACCCACGGCACCGGCGTGGTCGGTGACGACAAGATCGAGGCCGCGATTCAGGGCATCGACAAGCTCGGCGGCCTGACGCCGCGCGCCATCCGCACGCACCTCGGCCTCAACAAGCCGATCTACCGCAAGACCGCGGCTTACGGCCACTTCGGCCGCACGCCCGAGGGCGACTTCTTCCCGTGGGAGAAGACCGACCTCGTCGACGACCTCAAGGCCGCGCTGGCCTGAACCCACGCCGGGGGCGAGGCGCGTTCTCCGCAGCCTCGCCGCCGTTATCGATGAGCGGGGATGGTGCCTGCCGAGGCGCGCCCGCTCGAGATATTCCCCAAGACCACCTCGCAGCATGCCGCGACCGGCTCTGTGCCGGTCGCCGGCCGCGCTCAGGCCGTTCGCGTGGCGGCGAGATCGCCCTTCAGATGCCGCCCGGCCAGCAGGTAGTGCGCTGCCGCCCACAAGTAGATCGCCGCGGTGATCGCCATCGCGTAGGCGAGGCCGTTGCCGTCGCCGAGTTCGGGCGCGAGGCGGTCGCTGAGCCAGCCGACCAATAGCGGACCCATCCCCTGGCCAAGCAGGGTGTAGAGCGTGTTGAGCAGCGCCGTGCCCGTCGCGCGCATGCGCGGATGGAGCAGGTTCTGGAATACGCCGAAGGTGACGCCGAGATAGGTGTACTGGAACAGTGCCGCGACGAAGACCAGCACCAGCAGCAGCGTGGCTTCGTCGCGGGTGATTGCGAAGATGTAGATCGGGGCGGCGACGAGCAGGCACAGGCCGGGGATCAGCGCATAGGCGGCCGGGTTCCTCGGCCCGATCCAGTCGGCGAGGCGCCCGCCGGCAACCACCGAGATCGCGCCGGGAAGGCTCGCCAGCAGGCCGGCGAACAGCCCGGCCTCGGCGAGCGAGAAGTCGAACTTGCGCACCAGCAGGAAGGCCATGAAGCTGTTGAGGCCGAACCCGACCGCCGAGGCGAGCGTCGAGCCGATCAACAGCTGGCGGGCGCTGCCGAGCCCGACCAGCCGGCGGAACACCGCGCCGAGCGAAGGCACCTCGTCGCCGGCCACGGCGTCGTGCCGCCCGCGCGGCGGCTCGGCAATGAGCACCCAGGCGAGCACGGCGAGGATCAGTCCGGGCACGGTCGCGATAAAGAAGGCGTGGCGCCAGCCGAACTCCTGCCCCACCCACGACCCGCCGGCCGAGCCGAGGAAGGCGCCGATCGGGGGCGCCAGCAGGAACACGCTGAGCGCGGTCGCGCGCCGCTCGGGCGGGAAGTAGTCCGAGATCACCGACTGCGCCGGGGCGGGCAGCCCGATCGCTTCGCCGACGCCGACGCCGATCCGCGCGAGCAGCAGCTGGATCCAGCTGGTGACCAGGCCGCAGGCAGCGGTCGCGAGCGACCACAGCAGCGTGCCAAGCGCGATCAGCGACATCCGCCGCCCGCGCTCGGCGTAACGGGCAATGGCGATGCCGAACGCAACGTTGAGCACCGCGAAGGCAAGCCCGGTTAGCAGTCCGACCTGGGTATCGCTGAGTCCGAATTCGGCCTGGATCGGCACCGCGAGCACATTCATCACGATCCGGTCGACGAAGCCGACGGTGCTGATCGCGGTCAGCAGAACCAGCGCCAACCACGGCGAATCGCGACGCATCGATGAAGCCAAGGCACATCCTCCCAACGCCGCTCGACCGGCGGCTGGGCCCTGATTGCCAAGGAAAATCCCGCTTGGCGAGCGCGATCAGGCGGTGCGGCGATAATCCGCGGTCAGCGTTCCGGCGGCAGCGATTTCGGCCTCGTGGCTTTCCTCGCGCCAGGTCTCGGCGAGCGCCTGGCGTTCCCACTCCTGCATCGCCGGGTGGGCGATCATGCGCTCGACCCACTCGGTGCCGCGGCCGACGTCGAGGCCGTATGTGCGGATGCGGAAGGCTACCGGAGCATAGAACGCGTCGGCCGCGGTGAATGCGGCGCCGGCGAGCCACGGGGCGCCGAAGCGGTCGAGCCCTTCCTCGAAGATCTCGCGAACACGAGTGATGTTGCGCTCGAGCGCTTGCGACTTCGGCTTGGTCGCGACGCGCACGCCGACGTTCATCGTGCAGTCGTTGCGCAGCGCGCCGAAGCCGCCGTGCATCTCGGCGACCACCGCCTGCGCGAAGGCGCGCGCCTCGGGCTCCTCTGGCCACACGCCGTCGTGGCGGTCGGCAAGGTACAGCGTGATGCCGAGCGAATCCCACACGCGCCGCGTCCCGTCGAGCAGCAGCGGCACCTGCCCGGTCGGCGAGAACTGGCGGAAATCGTCGTAGTTGTCGGGCTTGGTGAATTGTTCGAGGCGGTCCTCGAACGGAATGCCCAGCGCGCTCATCAGCAGCCAGGGCCGCAGCGACCAGCTCGAGTAGTTCCGGTTGGCGGTGATCAGCGTGTAGCTCATGACGTCTCCCTTCGCGGCCGCGCTAGCGCCCACCGCCCCCTCGCTCCAATCAATCGAAACGCCGGTTCGATAAGCCGGGCTTATGATCGCCGCAGAGCTATCCTTCGTACCGTGCGGTGGTCTTCGCCGCGACCTCGTCCGCCGTCACGTCCGGGGCCAGCTCGACCAGCCGGAACGGGCTCGCGTGGTCGGGCCGCTGGAACACGCAGAGGTCGGTCACGATCATGTCGATCACGTTCCTGCCCGTCAGCGGCAGCGTGCACGCGGGAATGAACTTGGGGTCGCCGTTCTTCGAGACGTGCTCCATCACCACGATGATCTTCTTGACCCCGGCGACGAGGTCCATCGCCCCGCCCATGCCTTTGACCAGCTTGCCCGGGATCATCCAGTTGGCGATGTCGCCCTGCTCCGACACTTCCATCGCCCCGAGCACGGCGAGGTCGATATGGCCGCCGCGGATCATCGCGAAGCTCTGCGCGCTGTCGAAGTAAGCGGTCTGCGGCAGCGCGCTGACCGTCTGCTTGCCCGCATTGATCAGGTCGGGGTCGACCTCGTCGGGGTAGGGGAACGGGCCGATCCCGAGCATCCCGTTCTCGGACTGCAGCGTGACCTCCATCCCGGCCGGGATGTGGTTCGCCACCAGCGTGGGGATGCCGATGCCGAGGTTGACGTAGAACCCATCCTGCAATTCCTGCGCGGCGCGGGCTGCCATCTGGTCGCGGGTCCAGGGCATCAGTTGGGCTCCCCGTAATTCTGGCCGTAGTTCCGGATCGTCTCGAGCGGGGAAGTCGGTTCACCGCGTTCGGCGTCGACGCCTTGCCATATCCGGCGCAAGGCATCCTCCTCGGTCAGGCCGTAGCACTGCGCGAAGGCTCTCGCGCCGTGGCGGATCGCGTCGACCATCAACATGCCGAACATCTCGGGTTCTTCGAGCCGTTCCGGCTGGATGATGCAGGTCGCGGGACCCTCGTTTTCGACCCACAGCCGCGCGACCTCGACCGACTTGTCGAGCAGATCGAGACCTTCGATGCTGATCGCATCGGGATGAGTGCCCTGCTTCCTGCCGAACATCAGGCCGCCTCCCGCTCGCGCGTGGTCGTGAACTCGATCTTCTTGTCGTACGGCGCGCCGACGATCAGCCGCTGCACGTAGACCCCGGGCAAGTGGATGCCGTCGGGATCGAGGCTGCCCACGGGGACCACGTCCTCGACCTCGACCACGCAGACCTTGCCGCATGTCGCGGCCGGCAGGTTGAAGTTGCGCGCGGTCTTGCGGAACACGAGGTTGCCGGTCTCGTCGGCCTTCCACGCCTTGACGATCGCGAGGTCGGCGAAGATGCCGCGCTCGAGCACGTACTCCTCGCCGTCGAACACTTTGGTTTCCTTGCCCTCGGCGACTTGGGTACCGACGCCGGTCTTGGTGTAGAACCCGGGAATGCCCGCGCCACCCGCGCGCATGCGCTCGGCCAGCGTGCCTTGCGGGCAGAACTCGACCTCGAGCTCACCGGCGAGGTACTGGCGTTCGAACTCCTTGTTCTCGCCGACATAGGAGCTGATCATCTTGGCGACCTGCTTGGTGCGCAGCAGCTTGCCGATGCCCTCGTTGTCGATCCCGGCATTGTTGCTGGCGAACGTCAGGTTCTTCACCCCGCTCGCCTCGATCGCTTCGATCAGCCGCTCGGGGATGCCGCACAGGCCGAAACCGCCCGCCGCGATCAGCATGCCATCGAACAGGAGCCCGTCGAGCGCAGCTGCGGCATCGGGATAGAGCTTTTTCATCGGCACCTCCGGCTGTGTGCCTATGCGTTAGCCAATTGCGCGAGCGGAGTCATCCATGATGCAGTGCACAATCAAATCGGAACCCCGTTGGCGTATGATAGCCATAACGCTAACGCGGCCAAAGAAAACCGCTACTTTTCAACGGATGGATATCGGAGTTGCAAGAAATGCAATCAGAGTTGCGCTTTTCGCACTTGCGAGATGAACGGCCTCTCCGCATAAGGAACGGGCCTTTCAGGCATCCTCTCCCAAAACTTCCAAGGCCCGGCCGGCAACGTCCGGGCCTTTTTTTGTCCGCGATCCGCGGCGCTTTCGCGACAATCGCGGCACCTTCGTGGCTCCCGCCGGTTTGCAATCGGGGGAGGGCGATCCTAGCTCTCCGCCAACACGATTCACGAAAGCGAGAGGGCGATGGCGGACGCGGCGGTACTCGATAAAGGCACGGTCAGGCTGCAGGTGGCAGCGGCCCGGCAGGAAGAAAGCGGCCGCGGCGTCGCGCGCATGCCGCGCAGCGCGTTCCAGGCGCTCGGCATCACCGAAGGCGACCCGATCGAGGTCGAAGGCAAGCGAATCACCGCGGCCGTGGCGCTGCCGGCCTACGACGAGGACGAATCGCTCGAGGTGGTCCGGCTCGACGGCCTGCTGCGCGCCAATGCCGACACCTCGTCGGGCGAGCACGTCACGATCCGCCGCGCCGAATCGCGTCCGGCGACGCGCGTGGTGTTCGCTCCGGCGCAGCGCGAGATGCGGCTGCAGGGCCCGGCCGAGGCGCTCAAGCGGGTGTTCTTCCGCCGGCCGCTGACCGCAGGCGACCTCGTCGCCACGCACGGCCAGCAGCCGGTGCGCAACGTCCCCCCCGACGTGCGGCGGATGTTCAATGCGCCGGCTTACGCGCTGACCGAGATCCGCCTGCAGGTCGTCGCGACCACGCCCAACAAGGGCATCGTCCACATCGACGAGGACACCGAGGTCGAGCTGCGCGCCGAGTTCGAGGAGCCGCGCGACGGCCGCGCGATCATCAACTACGACGAC
Source organism: uncultured bacterium (assembly GCA_966112795.1). GTDB lineage: Bacteria > Pseudomonadota > Alphaproteobacteria > Sphingomonadales > Sphingomonadaceae > Croceibacterium_A. The sequence goes on along the minus strand of CBHWED010000067.1, from coordinate 6,331 downwards.
GTCGGCGGGATGGACGAGACCATCAAAGCGCTGCGCGAGATGGTCGAGCTGCCGCTGCGCTACCCCGAGCTGTTCACCCGCCTCGGGGTCGACCCGCCCAAGGGCGTGCTGCTGCACGGCCCGCCGGGCACCGGCAAGACCCGCCTGGCGCAAGCAGTCGCCAACGAGAGCGACGCGGCGTTCTTCACCATCAACGGCCCGGAGATCATGGGCTCGGCCTATGGCGAGAGCGAACGGCGGCTGCGCGAGGTGTTCGAGGAAGCCGAACGCTCGCAGCCCGCGATCGTGTTCATAGACGAGATCGATTCGATCGCGCCCAAGCGGCAGAACGTTCAGGGCGAGGCCGAGAAGCGTCTCGTGGCCCAGCTGCTCACGCTGATGGACGGGCTGCAGGGCCGCACCAACCTCGTGGTCATCGCCGCGACCAACCGGCCCGACGCGATCGACGAGGCGCTGCGCCGGCCCGGCCGGTTCGACCGCGAGATCGTCATCGGCGTGCCCGACGAGCAGGGCCGGCGCGAGATCCTCGGCATCCACACCCGCGGCATGCCGCTCGGCGAGGGCGTCGACCTCGGCGAGCTCGCCCGCTCGACCCACGGCTTCGTCGGTGCCGACCTCGCCGCGCTCGCGCGCGAGGCCGCGATCGAAGCGGTCCGGCGGATCATGCCCAAGCTCGACCTCGACGCGCGGACGATTCCGACCGAGGTGCTCGAGAACCTGCAGGTCGAGAAGGACGACTTCCGCGCCGCCGTGAAGCGCGTCCAGCCGAGCGCGATGCGCGAGGTCATGGTCCAGGCGCCGACCGTCGGCTGGGCCGATATCGGCGGGCTCGACGAGGCCGCCGAGAAGCTCAAGGAAGGCGTCGAGCTGCCGCTCAAGAACCCGCATGCGTTCGAGCGGCTCGGCATCCGGCCGGCCAAGGGCTTCCTGCTCTACGGCCCGCCGGGCACCGGCAAGACGCTGCTCGCGAAGGCCGTGGCCAAGGAGGCCGAGGCGAACTTCATCTCGATGAAGAGCTCGGACCTCCTGTCGAAGTGGTACGGTGAGAGCGAGCAGCAGATCAGCCGCATGTTCGCGCGTGCGCGCCAGGTGGCGCCGTGCGTGATCTTCATCGACGAGATCGACAGCCTGGTGCCGGCACGCGGCAGCGAGGCCAACGAGCCGCAAGTCACCGCGCGCGTGGTCAACACGATCCTCGCCGAGATGGACGGGATGGAAGAGCTCAACTCGATCGTGGTGATCGGCGCGACCAACCGTCCGGGCCTGGTCGATCCGGCGCTGCTGCGGCCGGGCCGGTTCGACGAGCTGGTCTATGTCGGTGCGCCCGACCTCGGCGGGCGGCTGCACATCCTCAAGATCCACACCCGCAACATGCCGCTGGCCGACGACGTCGATCTCGCCAGGCTTGCGACCCAGACCGAGCGCTTCACCGGCGCCGATCTCGGCGACGTGGTACGCCGCGCGGGCCTGATCGCGATCCGCCAGCGCGGCGAGGATGCCAAGACGGTCACCGCGGCCGACTTCGACGCCGCGCTTGCCGACAGCCGGGCGACGGTCACTGAGGCGATGGAAGCCGAGTACCTGAAGATGAAGGGCGAGCTGAAGAAGCGCGCGATGGAAGTGCGCCCGATCGGCTTCATCCACGAAGGCATGCTCGAGTCGACCCGCGAACGAAAGCACACGCCGGACCACGGGTAGATCGGACCCCCTCCGCCTCGCTGCGCCCGGCACCTCCCCCGTTTACACGGAAGGTGGCGGCGTAGCGGGCGGAGAGGGGAACCAGTCCTCCGAGCCCCTCACTTTCCGCGTTGCGGATAGATCGTGTCGCCGCGCTTGAGCATCTCCACGAACGCTTCGATCTTGCGCTTGCGGCCGGCTTCGGTTTTCAGGTTGTGCACCCGGAACGCGAGCGCGAAGCGGTTCTGCGCGCTCAGGTTTGCCAGCATCGCCTTGGCCTTCGGCTCCGCCTCGATCGCGGCCAGCAGATCCTCCGGTATCGCCAGGTCCTTGCTGCCGGCGTAGGCGCGATCCCAGCGGCCGTCGGCCTTGGCCGCCTCGACCTGCCGCAAGCCGTGCTCGGTCATCCGGCCTTCGCGCGTCAGCCGTTCGACGTTGTCGACGTTGATCTTGCTCCACAGGCTCGTCTTTCGACGCGGCGTGTAGCGCTGGAGGTAGCTCTTCTCGTCGAAGCCCTTGCGGACGGCATCGATCCAGCCCCAGCAGAGCGCGACATCGATGGCCTCCAGGGGCGTGATCGATGGCAGTCCGGATGCGACCTTGTGGATCTTGATCCAGACCTCGTCGGCCACGTCGTGATGCCTGGCGAGCCACGCGTGGAAGGCGTCGGCATCCTCGAACTCATGGACTTTGCCGGGATCGATTTTGACAGGAGCCACCGGCTGTCACCTAACGGATCGGCGGCGCATTGTCGTCATCCGCTCGACGAGCAGCACACTCCGCAACACGCGTGCGCGTGCTGTCAGCTCTTCATTTTGGCGTGGTCCTCGAGGCGACCTTCGACCGGGCGAACCTGCGAGACGTTGCCATTGGCGGACGTCGTCTGCATCGTGCCGTCGGGCTGCCGCGGACCGTCGGTGAAGCAATTCTCCTGCGTTTCACCCTCGACGAGGAAGCAGGTCTTGCCGCCCTTCATGAAGATCGATCCGCCCGTCGCCGTACCGTCGGCGGCGACACGCGAGAAGGTCATGCCCGGATGAATCTCGATATAGTCGACCTCCCCGCCAGCGCGCGTGACCTGATAGGTGCCGGGGGCGACCGCTTCGAAGCCCGGCTTGTCGCCTTCGAGCACGTCCGAGTTGTCGGTCACTCCGGCGGCGGTTGCCGGTGCAGTTGCAGTGGCACCCGCGTCGGTGTCGCTGTCGGCATTGTTGCAGGCCGCGAGCGCAAGCATTGCGGCAAAGGCGATCGTCTTCCTCACGTCAGGTCTCCCCAGCAGATCCTCTCTAGAGACAATCCCGAGCGGGGAGGGCCGTTCCGAGCAGACGCGTACGCCGAGATTCGACCTAGCCGTGCTCGCTCGGCTCGGTCCGCTGGCGCGCGATGGCGAGCGGCTCGTGCTCGCGGATCCAGGCAAGCATCGCTTCGCGGATCGCGCAGCGCAAGGCGAACAGGTTGCCGGGGTCGGCGGCGCTCATCGCCAGGCGCACCTCGATCGCAGTCGCCGAGCTTTCGGTCACCAGCAGCGAGGCCGAACGCCGGTCCCACAACGGATGCGCGGCGACCTGGCGCTCGAACTCGGCGCGCAGCGGAGCGATCTCGGCCAGCGGATCGAGGTGCAGCAGCACGGTGCCGGTCAGCTCGCCGCCCTCGCGGGTCCAGTTCTGGAACGTGCTCTCGAGGAACTTGATCGTCGGCACGACCACGTGTCGCTCGTCCCAGGTGCGCAGCACGACGTGGGTGGTCTTGATATCCTCGACCCGGCCGCTCTCGCCGTCGACCACGACGAGATCGCCGATGTTGATCGGCTCGGTCAGCGCCATCTGCAGCCCGGCGATCAGCGACTTGAGCGCGGGCTGCGCCGCGGCGCCTACGGCGAGGCCGGCGAGGCCGGCCGAAGCCATCAGCGTCAGGCCGACGTCGCGCACCCCGGGGATCGAGAGGAGCATGAGTCCGACGGTAATGAAGACGATCAGAAACCCGGCGATGCGAGCGAAGATCGCCAGCCGCGTGCGCCGGCGCCGGGCGGTCCGGTCGTCGGTGGTGATCTCGCTCTCGAGCGTGTTGGCCCTGATGAAGGCGTTGAGGCTCGACAACGCGATCCAGCCGACCAGCGCGGGCATCAGGAACCCGCCGAGCTTGTCCCACACTTGCGCGATCAGCACCGACAGGCGCGCTTCGAAGGCGAGCCCGAGCGCGATCATCGCGTAGCGGGTCGGGCTGCGCAGCGCCGCGACGACCACGTCGTCGACCTTGCTCTCGCTGGCCCGCGCCAAGCGGTCGAGCAGGCGATAGAGCAGGTAGTGGACGAGCAGCGCCACGGCGACGCCGATCGCCGCAATCAGCAGCGCCGAGCCGAGCTCGCGGCCGAACTCGGGCAGGCGCGGATCGAGGCCCGCGAAGACCCCGCTCAATGCGCCTCGTCCCAGTTCGCCCCGTAGCCGATCTCGATCCCGAGCGGCACATCGAGCCGGACCGCGGGCTCGGCGGCCTCGGACATGACCCGCGCTATCACCGGCGAGGCCTCGGGAACGTCGTTGAGCGGCAGCTCGAACACGAGCTCGTCGTGCACCTGCAGCAGCATCTTCACGTGGCCGAGGCCCGCATCGGCGAGCGCCGCCGGCATCCGCGCCATCGCCCGCTTGATGATGTCGGCGCTGGTGCCCTGGATCGGCGCGTTGATCGCCGCGCGCTCGGCGCCCTGGCGCTCGTGCGGGACCTTGGCGTTGATCCGCGGGAACCAGGTCTTGCGGCCGAACAGCGTCTCCGAATAGCCCTTTTCGCGCACGCTCTCGAGCGTGTGGACGATGTAGCGCTGGATGCCGGGGAAGCGCTCGAAGTAGCGGTCGATGATCGATTGCGCCTCGTCGGCCTCGATGCCGAGCCGGCCGCCGAGGCCCCAGCGGCTGATGCCGTAGAGGATCGCGAAGTTGACCGTCTTGGCGCGCGCGCGGGTGTCGCGGTCGACCGTGCCGAACATCTCCAGCGCGGTGCGCGCGTGGATGTCCTCGCCGGCGACGAAGGCCTCCTTGAGCGGCGGCACGTCGGCCATGTGCGCCGCGAGGCGCAGCTCGATCTGCGAGTAGTCGGCCGAGAGCAGCGTCATGCCTTCCTCGGCAACGAACGCCTCGCGGATGCGCCGGCCGATCGCGGTGCGGATCGGGATGTTCTGCAGGTTCGGGTCGGTCGACGAGAGCCGCCCGGTCTGTGCGCCGACCAGCGAATAGCAGGTGTGCACACGGCCGGTCGCCGGGTTGATCGCCGCCTGCAGCGCCTCGGTGTAAGTGCTCCTGAGCTTGGTCAGCTGGCGCCATTCGAGCACCAGCCGGGCGACCGGTGCGCCCTGGTTGGCGAGGCCCTCGAGGATCGCCTGGTCGGTCGAGTATTGGCCGCTCTTGCCCTTGCGGCCGCCCTTGTAGCCCATCTTGTTGAACAGCACGTCGCCGAGCTGCGCCGGGCTACCGATGGTGAACTCGACCCCGCAGCAGTCGTAGATCTCGCGCTCGATGCGCGCGGTTTCTTTGGAGAACTCCTCCGACAGCCCGGCCAGAGCGTGACGATCGACCTTGATCCCGTGGCGCTCCATCTGCGCCACGACCGGGATCAGCGGCCGGTCGACGCGTTCATAGACGCGCGTGCCGTGCTCCTCGGCGAGCCGCGGCTTGAGCACCTTGTGCAGCCGCCAGGTCACGTCGGCGTCCTCGGCCGCGTATTCGGTGGCGCGGTCGAGCGGGACCTCGCCGAACGGGATCTGCTTCTTCCCGGTCCCGCAGATGTCCTTGTAGGTCAGCGTGGTGTGGCCGAGATGGCGCTCCGACAGCTCGTCCATCCCGTGCCCGCCGCCGATGCCTTCCTCCGACCGGCCGGCGTCGAGCGCGAAGCTGACGATCATCGTGTCGTCGACCGGCGCGACATCGATGCCGCTCCGGGCGAACACGTTGATGTCATACTTCGCGTTCTGCCCGACCTTGAGCACCGCGTCGCTTTCGAGCAGCGGCTTGAGCGCCGAGAGCGCGGCGGCCTTGTCGACCTGCACCGGCTTCTCGGCGAACATGTCGCTGCCGCCGTGCCCGAGCGGGATGTAGCAGGCGTCGTTGGGCCCGAGCGCCATGCTCACGCCGGTCAGCTCGGCGCGCATCGCGTCGAGGTCGCTGGTCTCGGTGTCGATCGCCACCATGCGCGCGGCGAAGGCGCGCGCGATCCAGTGCTCGAGCCGCTCGAGCGACTGGACGGTCTCGTAAGCCGAGCGATCGACGGCCGGCCATTCGGGCAGCGGCTGGCGGTTGCCGGTCGCGCTGGCCGGCGCGCCGGCGGTGCCCTGCTTCGCCGGGCTCAGCCGGACCGGCCGGTCGGGACTGCCCCTGCCGTCGCCGAGCCGCTTGAGCAGGCTGGTGAAGCCGTGGGCGGTGAGGAATTCCGCCAGCGGCGGCTCGGGGATCGGCTTGAGCGCGAAGTCGTCGAGCGGGATCGGCAGCGGGCTGTCGTCCTTGAGCTGCACGAGCACACGGCTCAGCTCGGCCATCGCGCGGCCCTCGATCAGCCGCTCGCGCAGCTTGCCCGGTTTCATGGCGGGCGCTGCGTCGAGCGCGGCCGTGAGCGAGCCATGGTCCTGGATCAGCTTGCTCGCGGTCTTCGGGCCGATGCCGAAGATGCC
>CBHWED010000066.1:0-14535 GCA_966112795.1 uncultured bacterium | reverse complement strand
CTGATCGATGCCGAGGGGCTGGTCGTCGGCCGCCTCGCGGTGATCGTCGCCAACCACCTGCGCGGCAAGCACAAGCCGAGCTTCACCCCGCACGTCGACTGCGGCGACCACGTCGTCGTCGTCAACGTCGACAAGGTCGCCTTCACCGGCAACAAGCGCGACGAGAAGACCTACTACAAGCACACCGGCTACGCCGGCGGCATCAAGGCGGTGACCGCCGACAAGGTCCTCGACGGCCGCTTCCCCGAGCGCGTGCTCGAGAAGGCCGTCGAGCGCATGATCCCGCGCGGCCCGCTCGGCCGCCAGCAGATGCGCGCGCTGCACCTCTATGCCGGCACCGAGCATCCGCACGCCGGCAACCAGCCCGAGACGCTCGACGTCGCTTCGCTCAACCGCAAGAACAAGGCAGCCAAGTAACATGGCCCCCGAAAACGAAACCCCGGAAGTCGAAACCGTGACCGATCTCGCCGATCTGCAGTCGCTGACCGCGACCGCCGCTGCGCCGACCGCCGACGAGCCCGCCGCGCCGATCGCGCCGAAGGTCTCCAACGCTCCGCTGCGCGAGCAGGAGCTCGACGCGCAGGGCCGCGCCTACGCCACCGGCCGCCGCAAGGACGCGGTCGCCCGCGTGTGGCTCAAGCCCGGCACCGGCAAGATCACCGTCAACGGGCGCGACCAGGAAGTGTTCTTCGCCCGCCCGACGCTGCGCCTGATCATCAACCAGCCGTTCGGCATCACCGACCGCGTCGGCCAGTACGACGTCGTCTGCACCGTCGCCGGCGGCGGCCTCTCGGGCCAGGCCGGTGCGGTCAAGCACGGCATCAGCCAGGCGCTCGCCAAGTTCGAGCCCGCCCTGCGCGGCACGGTCAAGGCCGCCGGCTTCCTGACCCGCGACAGCCGCGTGGTCGAGCGCAAGAAGTACGGCCGCGCCAAGGCTCGCCGCAGCTTCCAGTTCTCGAAGCGCTGATCCGTCAGCCCAGCTTCGGAACCCGAAAGGGCGGTCCCGCGAGGGGCCGCCCTTTTTCGTGGCCCGCCAAATCAGGTTTTCTCGCGCAGGTTCCAGTCGCGGTCGACCTCGAACACCGCGCCCGGCAGCAGGACGCCGGACCGGACTTCGAGCACGCGATACGAAAACATGACCCGCTCATCGTCGCCCGCGGCGGACCGCAGCAGCATCCCGCGCAGATCGCCTTCAGCGGCATAGCACGTCGAGTTCCAGACGAGACCGGACTGCCCGGTGCAGACCGCCGGCACGCCGGCGACGGTATCCCGCCGCAATCCGCGCTCAGGCAGCGGCGGACGCGCCATCAGGGTCTGCAGGCGCATCGTCGATCCGGCATACGCGCCTGCGGTCCTGCCCTTCCGGTACGAGCCGAGGCCCGGGACCGTGTTCTCGTCGAACACAAAATTGTGCACGAACCCGTCGGCGACATACGCGCGCTCGATTTCGAAGGACGTCCACACGGCGCGCGAGCACGGGAGCGGGTCCGTCTCCGGCACCCGCAACAGCCTCACCGTCTTGATGAACAGGACGCCCTGTTCCTTGGTCCCGTAGAACCAGTACTCGGTCGCGGGCACCGACCGGTAGGTTTCGATCAGGCTTCGGCGCTCCTCGTCCGACCCTTGGCAAAGCGATGCCGGCGGATCGGTCTCGTCGATCACCGGTCCTTCGGCCACGCCGTGGGCGTAGGTCCCGCGAATGGGGGGAATCGGATCGTAGATCTCGAATTCGCCGCGCCTGGTTTCGTCGACGAAGGCGGCCGGCATGGGAGCTTCGTCGCGAGCCTGCGCGACGGCGGACGCTGCGAGCATAAAGGGCAAGGCCACGAGCAAAGTCCTGTGACGCATTTCCCGGATCCCCCCTTCCGCGACGGTCGACGTGACCCGACGCCGTTGTCGCGCGGAGCGGTTTAACGCAGCGCTACCCGCCCGCCGCAAGGGCCGGCGCTTTTTCGTGCGACATTTTCGTCCGTTGCGCTTGCCGCGCGCGGCGTTACCATCCGCCTCCTAACGGCCCCGCAGAGGGCCTCCAGCGAGGAGGATGCGCGGTGGCGTACAAGACCCATGTCGGCTCGCTCGACGCCTACGACAAAGGCACGATCGAGCTCGCCGACGACCTCAGGAAATACGCGTTCTCGAACGTCTACGAGGTCGCCGGCAAGGCGGCGCCGTTCGAGCGGGTGGCGGTGGTGCAGAACCTCGAATACGTCGCCGAGGCCGTGCGAGTGGACGGCGAATCGCCATGGTACGCGGCGCCGCACGACGAGTTCGCGATCGTCATGGACGGCGAGGTCACCTTCCGCTTCGTCAAGCTCGAGGACGACCAGGTGCCGCATCACGAAGGCGGCGCGGTGCGCCTCGGCGGGGTGCCCAACGGCCCGGCGATGGGCAAGGTGACCGCGCGTCGCGGACACCAGGTGCTGTTGCCCAAGGGCGCCGCCTACCAGCTCGCCGCCGCCAAGCCGGCGGTAGCGATCGTCCAGACCAGGGACGGGCCGGAGACGGTCAAGCGCTGGTCCGACATCTGCACGCTCGCCTGAGGAGAACCGGAATGGACGCGATCACCACCAAAATCGCCGCCACGGGCACCAACCCCGACACCGGCTACACCAGCTACAAGCTCGGCGGCTTCGAGTTCACCCGCGACGAGTACTTCGCGCACGTGAGCTGGCCCAAGGGCAGCCACATCATCGAGATCGACCGCTTCCTCCGGGCCATGGTCCGCGACATCGGCTGGGGCTTCTTCTACGGCTGGATCTTCTTCGACGACATCTTCGGCACGACCAACCACTACGGCACGGTCGACCTGTTCGCCGGCTCCTACGACGAGGGCTACAAGGCCAAGGGCCTCGACCACCTCGAAACCTTCTCCGCCGACACGGTGAAAGAGGCGTTCGAGACGATCTCGCGCAACTGGATCAACGAAGGCTACGATCCGCTCTCGGCGCCGCTCGAGACCGGCTCGCCGCTCGGCCCCAAGACCGTCGAGCGCACCGACGAGCTGGTCCGCGGTTTCCGCCCGGCCACGCGCATGCTCGGGCTCGAAGGCGACGCACCGGTCCGCTCCGACGAGACCGGCCACCCGATCAACCGCGCCTTCGCCGACTTGGAGTTCGACACCCCCGACATCGAATGCGCGCCGGGATTCGAGGGCCAACTCCACGCGATCAACCTGTTCGATCACATCGCCCGCGCCGACGTGACCTGGAATCCCTCGTTCACCGCGATCAGCGGCGCGAGCATCTGCTGCGTGACCAGCGAGGAGCACATGCTCCCGGTGATCCATGGCAACGACCGCAACGAGTGGTTCGTCCAGCTGACCGACGAGATCCACTGGCAGATCGCCGACAAGAACACCGGCCAGCCGCGCGGCACGATCGTGATGAAGGCCGGCGACGTCTGCGCGATGCCGGCCGACATCCGCCACCAGGGTTTCGCGCCCAAGCGCTCGATGCTGATGGTGCTCGAGAACGGTACCCCGGGCCTCGAGACCCGCTACGCCTCGGGCGAGCTCAAGCCCTATCCGGTCGATTTCGGCTGATTCATTCGCTCCCGCTGCGAGGCAGTCTCATAATCCCCGATCCCGCTCTCGCCAGCGGGAAGGGTGAGACTGCCGCCCACCTCGTGACACTCCAAAGGACATTCATGCCCAAGCTTGCTCGCGCCGTACTGCTTGCCACCACCCTCGCCCTGCCGCTGCCCGCCATCGCCGAGGCGCCCGACTACACCACCTGGGACCAGTACCTCGGCGGATCGGACAGCTCGCAATACACCGCGCTCGACCAGATCACCCCGGCCAACGTCGCGCAGCTCGAGGTCGCCTGGGAGTATCCGGTCGGCGAAGGCGCTGCGCCGCAATTCAATCCGATCGTCGTCGACGGGACGATGTACGTCCAGACCGGCGACGGGAAGATCGCCGCGCTCGATCCGGCCACCGGCCGCGAGAAGTGGAAGAGCGAGGCCACCGGCCGAATCAGCACCCGCGGGATCAACTACTGGCAGAGCGCCGACGGTTCGGACCGACGTCTCGTGTTCCTCAACGACGGCCTCGTGCGGGCGATCGATGCACGGACGGGCAAGTACGTGCCCAATTTCAGCATCGACTTGCGCGATGCGCTGCCCGCCGGCCATGCCGACACGCCGCGCCCGCTGATGACCAGCAATCCCGGGCGGATCTTCGAGGACAGCTACATCGTCGCGCTGCCGGGCGGGCAGGGCTACGCCTCGCACCCGGCCAACATCCAGGCCTACGACGTGCGTACCGGCGCGCTGAAGTGGACCTTCAACATGGTCCCGCGGGTCGGCGAGTTCGGCTCGGAGACCTGGCCCGAGAAGGACCGCGAGCGGTTCGGCGGTGGGCACAACTGGTCCGAGTTCACGGTCGATCCCGAGACCGGCATCGCCTTCATCCCGACCGGATCGCCGCGGTTCGACTTCTACGGCGGCAACCGGCCCGGCAACAACCTGTTCGGCAACTCGCTGCTCGCGCTCGACGCGCGCACCGGCAAGCGGCTGTGGCACTTCCAGGTCGTCCACCATGACCTGTGGGACTACGACCTGCCCAACGCGCCGAAGCTGATGACGATCATCAAGGACGGCAAGCAGGTCCCGATCGTCGTGCAGACCAGCAAGCACGGCTTCGTGTTCGCCTTCAACCGGCGCACCGGCGAGCCGATCTGGCCGATCGAGGAGCGCCCGGTGCCGCAGTCGGACGTGCCCGGCGAGCACACCTCGCCGACCCAGCCGTTCCCGACCTGGCCGCAGCCGTTCTCGCGCCAGAGCATGACCGAGGCCGACATCAATCCCTACGTCCCGGCCGAGGATCAGGAGAAGATCCGCCAGGTGCTGCGCACGGCGCGCAACGAGGGCCTGTTCACTCCGCCGAGCCTGCGCGGCTCGATCTCACTGCCGGGCCACAACGGCGGCAACTCCTGGGGCGAGACCGCGATCGATCCCAAGCGCCAGCGCCTGTTCGTGGTCAGCCGCGAGATTCCGACGCTCGACACCCTCGTGCCCGACAACCGGCCCGAGGCTGCGACGGCGATGCCGAACGCGAGCCCCGAGGTGCAGGCCTACGGTTCGCCGTACAACTTCCTGATGCAGTCGAACGGGATGGTCGCGATCAAGCCGCCGTTCTCGTTCCTCACCGCCTACGACATGAACACCGGCGCGATGCTCTACCGTATTCCCAACGGCGAGAGTTACCTGACGCAGCAGCAGGGCGTGACCGGTGTCGGCAGCCAGGCGCCGCGCGGCGGGCCGGTGGCGACGGCGAGCGGCTTGCTGTTCGTCGGCACCGCGGGCGACCGCACCTTCCGCGCACGCGATGCGGCGACGGGCGCGGTGCTGTGGGAGCACAAGCTCGACGCGGCGACCGAAGGCGTGCCGGCGATTTATGAAGTCGGCGGACGCGAGTACATCACCATCCCGGTCGGCGGTGACGGGCTGTTCCCGCACAAGGGCCAGCCCGCGCCGGGGCCGAACCGCTACGTGACATTCGCGCTGCCTGCGCGCGGGTCCGGGAACTAATATCGCTTTCCTACATCAGAATGTTCTTTGTATGTTCTCGCGATGTCCGAGTCGTCCTGCCGCAGTCGCTCGCGGTGCGCGCCTTCGCCACGCGTCATATCGCCCCCGCGCCCGCCGCGGTTCGCCGTCACCCATGGCCAGTGCGAACATTGGGACCATTCGCGCTTTCGTCGAGGGCCCGGCAGGGGTGATCGCGCCGCGCGCCGCAAGCGAATCTCGACAGCGCCGGATACCGACGCCATGGGACTCGGCGCCCATTCGAGAGGATTGCCCATGACCGACGACGCGCGCTTCTACATAGACGGTGCCTGGGTGGACCGCCGGGACGCTTCGCCGATCGCGGTGCGCAATCCCTATTCGGAAGAAGTGATCGGGCGCATCGCGGCCGGCACTCCGGCCGATGTCGATCTCGCGGTCGCCGCGGCGCGGCGGGCGTTCGGCACGTTCTCGCAAACCACGGTTGCGGAGCGGCTCGCGCTGCTCACCCGGATCCGGGACCTGCTCGAGGAGCGTTCGGAGCAGTTCGCGCAGGCGATCGTCGCCGAGATGGGCGCGGCGATCGGCTTCGCCCGCGCCGGGCAATGCTACTTCGGCATCGAGCACGTGCGCGTGGCGATCGACCTGCTGCGCGACTTCGCGTTCGAGAGCGAGGTCAACGGCATCCATGTGCGCAAGGAGCCGATCGGCGTCTGCGCGCTGATCACCCCGTGGAACTGGCCGCTGTACCAGATCACCGCCAAGGTCGCCCCGGCGCTGGCCGTGGGTTGCACCGTGGTGCTCAAGCCGAGCGAGCTCTCGCCATACACCGCGCTGCTGTTCGCGCAGGTCATGCACGATGCCGGCACCCCGCCCGGCGTGTTCAACCTCGTCAACGGCACCGGCGACGTGGTCGGCGCGGCGATGTCGGCCCACCCCGACGTCGACATGGTCTCGTTCACCGGCTCGACCCGGGCCGGCGTGCTCGTCGCGCAAGCCGCGGCGCCGACGGTCAAGCGCGTGGTCCAGGAGCTCGGCGGCAAGTCGCCCAACGTGTTCCTGCCCGATGCCGATTTTGCCACTGCCGTGCCCAAGGGCGTGATGGGCATGATGCGCAACGTCGGCCAGTCGTGCGCCTCGCCGACGCGGATGGTCGTGCCGCGGGCGAACCTCGCCGAGGTCGAGGCGCTTGCCGCCGAAACCGCCAACGCGATCGTCGTCGGCGATCCGCTCGACGAAGCGACCGTGCTCGGGCCGCTGGCCAATGCGCCGCAATTCGCCAAGGTCCAGGAGCTGATCCAGTCGGGCATCGACGAGGGCGCCAAGCTCGTCTGCGGCGGGCCCGGCCTGCCGCAGGGCCTTAACCACGGTTATTTCGCCCGCCCGACCGTGTTCTCCGAAGTCACCACCGCAATGCGCATCGCGCAGGAGGAGATCTTCGGCCCGGTGCTCGTGCTGATGCCCTACGAGGACGAGGCCGACGCGGTGCGCATCGCCAACGCCACGGTCTACGGGCTCAGCTCGCACGTCCAGTCGGCCGACCAGGAGAGCGCCCGCCGCGTCGCCCGCCAGATCCGCGCCGGCCAGGTGCACATCAACTACCCGGCCTGGTCGGGCTATGCCCCGTTCGGCGGCTACCGCCAGTCGGGCAACGGTCGCGAGTACGGCGCGTTCGGATTCGAGGAATATTGCGAGGTGAAAGCCATCCTCGGGTATTGAGACTCATGGTTTGACCCGATGTTTCGCCTCCCAAGGGGGCGCTAGCCCCCCGACAGGGAGGCGCGATTGACGCTCATCGGCCGTTTGATTCCAGGGCTTTCGACCCTTTCCGGGCTTACCCTGTCCGATATCCCGCGCGAGGTCGGCGCAGGCGTGAGCGTCGCCGCGGTGGCGATCCCGATCGGCCTCGCCTACTCGCGCCTCGTCGGCCTGCCGCCCGAGATCGGCCTCTACGCGAGCGTGTTCCCGACGCTGGCCTACGCCTTGTTCGGCCCGTCCTCGCGCTTCCTGATCATCGGCCCCGACACCGCGATCTGCCTGCTGCTCGGCTCGACCGTCAGCGCGCTCGGGGTGACCGCGATCGACGAGCGCATCTCGGTCGTCGCCGGGCTCACGCTGCTGGTCGGGCTGGCGTGCATCGCCGCCTCGGTGCTGCGGCTCGGCTTCATCGCCAACCTGGTCTCGCGCCCGGTGCTCGTCGGCTACCTCGCCGGCGTCTCGCTGACGCTGTTCGTCAAGCAGCTGCCGAGCGTGACGCAAGTGCCGATCGACGAGCCCGGCCTGATCCGCCCGTTCCTCGAGCTCGGACAGCACGTCACGGAAATCCACTGGCCGACCCTGGGCCTCGCGCTCGCGCTGTTCGCAGTGCTGCGCGCGATGAAGCGCCTGACCCCGCGCATCCCCGGCCCGCCAGTGGTCGTGGTCGGCGCGCTGCTGCTGTCGGCCGCGCTCGGCCTCGACGCGCGCGGGTTCGCCACGATCGGCGCGCTGCCCGCGGGGCTGCCCGTCCCCCGGCTCCCGACGTTCACGGGCAGCCCGGCCGAGCTGACCATGGACGTCGCCGGCCTGGTCGTGGTCAGCTTCGCCAGCGGCATCCTGACCGCGCGCTCGTTCGGACAGAAGGTCGGCGCGCCGAGCCACCCGAACCGCGAGCTCGCCGGGTTCGGCGCGGCCAACATCGCCGCCGGGCTGTTCCAGGGCTTCGCGGTCACCGGCGCCGACAGCCGCACCGCCGTGGCGCTGTCGTCGGGCGGCAAGACCGCGCTGGTCGGCATCTCAGCCGCGGCCGTGATCGCGCTCGTCGTCGCTTTCCTGACCGGACCGCTAGCCCTGCTGCCCGAAGCCGCACTCGGCGCGATCCTGCTTTCGGCCGCGACCGACCTGTTCGACTTGCCGGGCTTCCGGCGCCTCGCCCGGATCGACCGGCGCGAGCTCACCTTCGCGCTGGTCGCCGCGGCGGGCGTGATCTGGGTCGGTGTGCTCCAGGGCGTGTTCGTCGCGGTCATGCTCACTCTCGCGCATCTCGTGCTCAGGACCTCGCGGCCCGAGTACCGGATCATGGGTCGCCACCCGCAGCGCGGCACGCTGGTCTCGCTGCGCCGCGAACCCGACGCGGTGACCTCGCCGCAGATCGTCGTGTTCCTCTACGAAGCCTCGGTCATGTTCCTCAACGCCGAGCACTTCCACGAGCGCGTGCTCGCCGAGCTCTCCGCGCGGCCGGAGACGCGCTGGCTGGTGCTCAACGCCTCGGCGATGCACCACGCCGACACGAGCACTGTCGACGCGCTCGAGACACTCAAGGCCGAGCTCGACCGGAGGGGGATCCGCATCCTGATCGGCGGCGGCCACGGGGATTTCCGGGTCATCCTCGAGCGATCGGGCCTCGCCGACCTGATCGGGCAGGAGCACATCTTCACCACGACCAGCGAGGCGCTGCTCGCGGCCGAGCGGGAGCGCGACGGCAGCTAGCTCAGTGCACCGGCGGGTCGGTGCGCGGGACCTGGTTGACCGGCGCCACGGGCTCGCCCGGCTCGCGCGGGGGCAGGGCGTTTTCCGGGACGTCCTCGATCTGCATCTGCGGCGTCGGCACTTCGTCGAGGCTGCGCACGCGCACATCGAGCGTCTCGCCGTCCCAGGTGATCTCGTTGAAGCTCGGCGGGGTCGAGCGCAGCCGCTGCGACAGCGTGCCCGCGCCGATCATCCGCACCGGGCCATTGGCGCTCTGCTCGACGATGTCGAACGGGTCGTGGACGTGCCCGCTGAGCACGCCGAGCACCGGACGCCTGGCCAGCTCGGCGAGCGCCTTGCTGCCGTTCATGGTCAGCGCGGTGCCCTTGGTGCCGACCTCGCGCAGCGGGTGGTGCACCGCGACGAGCGCCCGGGTGCCCGCCGGCAGCGCATCGATCGCCGCGAGGCATTGCTCGAGCGCCGACCGGCTGACCCAGCCCTTCGACCAGTTGAGCCGCGGCTGCGCCCGCACCGCGGTCTTGAGCGGGACGATCGCCAGCCCGGGCAAGTCGATCTCGCGCTCGACCAGCCCCTCGATCGCGCGGAACCGGCGATAGGGGTCGAAGAAGCGCTCGACGAGATTGAAGTAGGGCATGTCGTGGTTGCCGATCTCGACGGTCACCGGCGCGTCGAGCGACTGGATCCAGTGGCATGCCGCAGCGAACTCGCGGGCGCGGGCGCGCATCGTCAGGTCGCCGGTGATCGCCACCGCTTGCGGCTGGCGCTCGGCGATCTCCTGGTGAACCCAGTCGAGCGCCTTGTTGTCCTCGAGCCCGAAGTGGATGTCGCTGAGGTGGAAGAGCAGGGTGCCTGGAGTTGATCTAGTCGCCATCGGCCTCGGTCGCTACCAGATCGACCTCGGCCGCCGCCAGCGCGAACTCGACCTCGGGCGCCGCATCCGCCTGCTCGCCGTCGATCAGCAGCCCGAACGCGTTGCCCTGCGTGCTGGCGAGCCGCACCTTGCGCGTCTGTCCGAGCACTTCGTGCGGGCCTTCGCGGAAGTTGCGCCGGACCAGCGCCCAGGCCTGGGTGAGGTACTGCCCGGCAGTCTCGGCGTGATAGGCGACGACCTCGATCCCCTCGTCGCCGGGCTCGAGGCACAACAGCGGATAGCCGTCGCTGCGGCCGAGCCGCGGTTCGGCACAGCGGATCATCTCGCCGTTGAGTGTCTCCTCGATCGCCGCCACGGTGCTTCCGGCGAGCTCGACCACCGCCGATTCGCGCATCGCCTCGCGCACTCGCCCCCAGCTCGTCCCGGGCCCGGCGAGCATGCCCGCATAAGCATTGCCGTAGGGGCAGCGTATCACGCCGGGCCGGCGGACAACCGCTTCGCCGCGCGCCACTGCGGCGACGACCTCCTCCATCGCGCGCTCACCATGCAGGCGGTGATAGAGCAGGTTCATCGTCCCGCCGGGCAGCACGAGGACCGCTCCGCGCCAGCCGGCGAGCGCGGCAATCAGGCTGTTGATCGTGCCGTCGCCCGCGAACACCGCAACCAGATCGATCCCGGCCGCGTCGAGCATCGCCGGGCTCGGCAAGTCCTGCGCGGGGAACACCGTGCGGTGGGCGACGCGCAAGCCGTGCTCCCCGCAACAGGCGTCGAGCGCGGCAAGCGCGGCATCGTCGTTGCTGCCGCTCGCCGCATTGTTGACCAGCCAGATCGCCCGCTCGCGGCTCATGCCGCGATAGCGCTCAGCTTTCCGACGGGTTCCCGTCATATCCGGCGCGAAAGGATTAGCCAGGCGGCGAACGCGTTGAGCATGCTGTAGCCGAGATAGGCCCAGGCCCAGCTCGGATGCCCGTTCGCGACGAGCAGCAACGCGGCCAGCAGCAGCACGAACTCGAGCACCAGGCTGGCTCGCCCGCCCAGGCCTTCGACCAGCCAGGCGAGCTGCGTCAGCGCCGGATGGCGGCTCACCAAGACCGCGCGATGCAGCGCAAAATTGCCGACGCCGAGCAGAAAGACGAAGAAAATTACCATTCTGTCACAAATCGCGAAACGTTCGTCGGGCGCGGATGGCCGTTCGTGGACCCCGAAGTCCCGTTCGTCGCCGGCCGAACCGTCCGTCGAACGCATAACGACTTGGTCGAGCGTGACGCGCAAGTCCTTCTGATCGCGGCTATTCCTTCTCTTGCGCCGCGGCCTTCAGCAGTCCCGAAGCTGCGGCGCAACCCAAGGTTTTTCGAGGAGGATTATCATGCGGATGCAATCGCTAGCGCTGGCACTGGCGGCCTCGGTCCTGGCTGTGCCCGCGGCGGCCGCGGACGAGCAACGGAGCACGCGCGTGCACTACGGCGATCTCGACCTCTCGACCGAAGCCGGCCAGCGGCAGCTCGACATCCGCCTCGAGCGCGCGGCGCGCGGCGTCTGCCGCGTCAACGAACCGGTCACCGGTTCGCATCTTCGCTCGCCGAATGCGCGAAAGTGCTATGAGGAGGCGCGTCGCGACCTCGATCGACAGTACGCCCAGCTGGTGACCCGGCGAACGACCGCCGGCGGCTGACGGGCACCGAGCCCTGTGACCAGGGGCGTCTCCCGCAGGGGAGGCGCCCCTGATGGTTTTCAGCGGCCGGCCATGGCCTTGACCTTGCGCAGGTACGTCCGGCCGATTCGCAGCGCCTCGCCGTCGTCGAGCTCGGCGCTCCACACCCCGAGCCCTTCGTGGCGCAAGCCGCGGATGCGGTCGCGCCGCAGGATCGTCGAGCGATGGATGCGCAGGAAGCGGCTCGGGTCGAGCTTGCCTTCGAGCCCGGCGATCGTCTGCAGCAGCAGGTAGCTGCGCTCGCCGACGTGGAGCCGCACGTAGTCGCGCTCGGCGTCGATCCGGTCGACTTGGCCGGCGTCTATCCGCAGCAGTTCCGAGCGGTGCGGCACCCAGAACTCGCTGAGCCATTCGCCGCTCACGCTCCGGCCGCGCTCGCGCCGGGCGACCGCCCGGTCGATCGCGCGCTCGAGCCGGTCGGCAGCGACCGGCTTGAGCACGTAGTCGACCGCCTCGAGATCGAACGCCTCGACTGCGAAGTCCTCGTGCGCGGTGACGAAGATCACTGCCGGCGGGTCGTCGCGCTTGCCGAGCTGGCGCGCGACCCCGAGCCCATCGAGCCCGGGCATGGTCATGTCGAGCAGCATCAGGTCGGGCTTGAGCTTGTCGGCCAGCCGCAGCGCGGCCTCGCCATCGCTCGCGGTGCCGATCACGGCGAGCTCGTCGATCTCGGCGCACAGCACCTGCATGCGCTCGATCGCCAGCGGCTCGTCGTCGACGATCATCGTGCGCAGCACGGACTCGTCCAAGCTCCTCATCCCAGGTCCCCCTGGCGCAATATCGGCATTCTGAGCTGGGTGGAATAGCCGCCCGGCACCGGCCCCGAGACGATCGTCGCGTCGCCGCCAAAGCGCGCTTCGAGCCGGTCCTGCACATTGGCGACGCCGATGCCGTAGCCGCGCTTCTCGCCTTCGGACGCGGCGGCGCCGGGGCCGTCGTCGGACACCGTCACCACCAGCCGGCCATACTCCTCGCGCGCGGCGAGGGTAATCGTCACCTGGTCCGAGGTCGGCGCGACCGCGTGCTTGACCGAGTTCTCGACCAGCGGCTGGAGGATCATGCCCGGGACCTTGGCGTCCTCGAGACCCTCGGGCAGGTCGTAGACCGCGCGTAGCCGGTGCGGAAAGCGCACGGCCTCGATGTCGAGGTAGAGCTTCTGCACCGCGAACTCCTCGCGCAGCGGCACGTCGGTGGTCGGATCGTCGGCGAGGCTGCGGCGGTAGAACGTCGAGATCGTCTGGATCATCCGTTCGGCCGCCTGGGTCTTGCCGGTCAGCACCAGCGCCGAGAGCGAGTTCAGCGTGTTGAACAGGAAGTGCGGGTTGACCTGGTAGCGCAAGCTGCGCAGTTCCGCGGCCTTGGCCGCGCGCTTGTAGGTCCCTTCGCGCTTCTCGGCCGCGCGCGCTTTCTCGCCGGTCAGCAGCGCCAGGTAGAGCGCGCACCAGGCAAGCATCATGAAGTAGCGGCCGAAGGCTTCCTCCATGAGCTCCTGCACCGGGGTCAGCACGACCTCCTGCCCGACCACATCAGGAGTCGCGGACGCATCGCCACCGTTGCCGGGGTCGGCCAGCGGGTCACCGCTGAGGCTGCTTTGCCCGGCCGCCATGTGCTGCATGGCCTTCTGCTCGATATCGTCGAACACCCAGGCGTTGCTTTTGACCAGCAGCACCGCGGTCGGCACCGAGACCAGCAGCGCGGCGATGATCTTCATCCACAGCGGCCGCGCGTCGAACTGGCGCAGGATCAGCCACAGCATCGCGGTGATCACGATCCCGGCGAAGCAGGCGAGCGCGCGGCGCCACATCAGCTCGAGCGGAAATCCGAAGCCGAGCACCTCGGACCGCAAGGTGGTGAGCACGAAGTAGCACAGCCACAGGCCGGCGATCGAGGCGAGCACCGTCACGAGCGGCACGCTCACCCGGTCGGTTTCAGGGGTATCCCATTCCATGGCTCCGGCTCTAGCGGGCACCCCCGGCGCAGCGCCAGCCCGGCGGTCGGAGAGAGTCACGCCTTGGTCGAATCGCGGTTGCCGCTGCTCACGCCCGCTCGAGCAGCCCTTCGGCCGCGATCTTCTCGCGCCAGTGCAGCGGGGCAAGCGTGTGGACGTTGTTGCCCTCGGCATCGACGGCGACGGTCACCGGCATGTCCTTGACGGTGAACTCGTAGATCGCCTCCATCCCGAGATCCTCGAAACCGACCACCCTGGCCGCCTTGATTGCCCGTGCGACGAGGTAAGCCGCGCCGCCGACCGCCATCAGGTAGGCGACCTTGTGTCGGGCGATTTCCTGCACCGCGCCCTGGCCGCGCTCGGCCTTGCCGATCATCGCCAGGAGGCCGAGCTCGAGCATGGTGTCGGTGAACTTGTCCATCCGCGTCGCGGTGGTCGGGCCGGCCGGGCCGACGACTTCGCCCATCACCGGATCGACCGGTCCGACGTAGTAGATCGCGCGCCCCTTGAAGCTGACCGGCAGCTCCTCGCCCTTGGCGAGCATGTCGGCGATGCGCTTGTGCGCCGCGTCGCGGCCGGTGAGCATCGCGCCGTTGAGCAGCAGCCGGTCGCCGGCCTGCCAGCTCTGCACTTCCTCGGGCGTGAGGCTGTCGAGGTCGACCCGCTTCGCCGCGCTGTCGGGCTGCCATTCGACCTTGGGCCAGGCGTCGAGGTCGGGCATCGGCAGATAGCTCGGCCCCGAGCCGTCGAGCGTGAAGTGCGCGTGGCGCGTCGCCGCGCAGTTGGGGATCATCGCCACCGGCTTGCCCGCGGCGTGGCACGGCCAGTCGAGGATCTTGACGTCGAGGATCGTCGCCAGCCCGCCGAGGCCCTGCGCGCCGATGCCGAGCGCGTTGACCTTGTCGAAGATCTCGATCCGAAGCTTCTCGATGTCGGTCTGCGGGCCGCGGGCCTTGAGCTGGCCCATGTCGATCGGATCCATCAGGCTCTGCTTGGCGAGCTTGACGCAATGCTCGGCGGTGCCGCCGATGC
>CBHWED010000065.1:0-14609 GCA_966112795.1 uncultured bacterium | reverse complement strand
CGGCCGGGCTCGGCGTGGTGCTCGATCAGCTCGGACCCGCGCTTGGCGCCGACGTCGAAATAGATCCACCACATCATCACTGAGCCGAAGAAGGCGATCGCGAAGGCGGCGATAGTGCCGGCGTTCATCGCGTGGTCGGCGAACGTGCGGCCGGTGACGACGATTCCTTCGCCGAGCGCGATGATGATGAACAACGCGGCGCGCTCGGCCATGTGGTGGCCCGAGATGGTCCATTCGCGCACGGTCGAGGCGCCGAGCACCGGGACCCAGAACAGCGCCAGCGGCCCGGCGTACTCGAGCGCCAGCGCAGCGAGCCACCAGCCCATCCGCGCCATCGGATCCTCGGTCAGCGCGCCGATGATCCACAGCACGCCCGAGGCGATGAACCACAGCGCGATGCGCAGCATGCTGAGCCCGCTCTCGTTCTCGGCGCGGCTCATGACCCAGGTGAGGAACAGCGTGCGGCCGACCTGGATCGCGACGTAAGCGCCCGCGAACAGCAGCGCCCCGCCGTCGAACGCGCGCGGCAGTGCGACCGCCATTAGCAGGCTCGCCAGCATCACGAGCAGCAGCATCACGCGCACCGGCACGCGCTCGGGGTCGAGCCAGTTGGCGGCCCAGGTCGTGTACATCCACGCCCACCAGATCGCCGCGAAGACCACCGTCGCCTCGGCCAGCCCCTGCCAGCTCATCGACTCGAGGATCAGGTGCGAGATCTGGGTGATCGCGAAGACGTAGACGAGGTCGAAGAACAGCTCGAGGTAGCTGACCGGCGCGTGCCCGCCGTGATGGTTGCGCAGCAGCGAGGGGCGGGCGGGGGGCTCCGGGGACTGTCCCGCCTGGTCGTCTTGCTCGCTGATCGTCGCCTCCCTCGCGCTCTGCTGGCCGCTCTAGCGGGCGGCCTCGGTCGCGCGCAAGCGCGGCGTCAGTGGGCGGCGGGGACGCGCTCGGCGGCTTCGCGTTCGAGGTAGGCGGCGGTCAGCGTGCCCTTGGCGCGCGCGATCGGCAGCAGCGTCGGGTAGAACTGGACGAAAGTCCGGTCGACCGCGGTGTTGGCCTCGTGGCACGCGTAGCAGCTCGCCTCGCGCGGGACGATCGTCGCGGGCTCGGTCCCGTCGAAGCCGAAGAACGCCCAGCCGTCGCCGCCGAAGCGCGCCATGTCCTTGACGTGGACCTCGATCCCCATCGGCTCGCCGGTCTGGAACGAGCCGCCCTCGAGGATCGAGCCGTGCGCGGTGCCGCCGCGGATCTCGAGCACGAGCACGGTGCCGTCGGGCCAGGTGCCGCTGTCGCGGAAGCCGCGCCAGGCGGCGCGGTTGACGAAGACGTTGTCGAACGGCGGCTCAGGGCGGTCGGCGGCGACCGGGGAATAGCTCATGCCGCGGCCCGAGCTGAGGTAGATCCACTCGCGGTAGTCGGCCGGGAACAGCATGCGGCCGGCGGCATCGAAACGGGCGGCGGGGACCTCCTGCTCGGCACCGAGCGCGGTTGCCGCGAGCAGCGCTGACAGCGAGCCGAATACGATGGGTAGCCTGCGCATGCCGTCCCCCTCGCGTGGAGACCTACCGCCGATGGGATGCGGGCGACGAATGCCGTTCGATCAAGCGGTGCGCGAGGTCGCCGAACGACTTGCGACCGGCTCTCGCTCAGGTGACGGCTAAGGGGTTGAGGGTGCTGTCCGGCGTCCCCTCACGGGTAGCTGACGGTCTTCGGCTTCTCGGGCAGCGGGATGAACTCGGCCTCGTCGCCGGGGACCAGCGGGAAGCGGCGCGCCTTCCAGTCTTCCTTGGCTTGCTCGATGCGTTCGCGGCTCGAGCTGACGAAGTTCCAGTAGACGTAGCGGTGGGTGGTGAAGGCTTCGCCGCCCATCAGCATCACCTTGCCGCCGCGGTCCGACGACAGCGTCATCGCCTCGCCGGGCTTGATCACGACGAGCGCGTAGAGCTCGATCGCCTGGCCGTCGAGGCTGGCCTCGCCGCCGACGAGCATGACCGCGCGCTCGTCGGCCCCGGCGTCGATCGGGATCGCGCCCGCCGGGCCGAGGTTGATCTCGGCGTAGATCGTCTCGGCGTAGCAGGTCGTCGGCGCGCGCTTGCCCCACAGCTCGCCCATGATCACCCGCGCGCTGACGCAAGTGTCCTCGAGTACCGGCAGGTCGCTGACGGCTTCGAACGCCGGCGCGATGTCCTCGCGGCCGTCGGGCAGCGCGAGCCAGGTCTGCATGCCGTAGAGCCGCGGCCCGTCGGCGCGCTCGGTGCCGGGGCTACGCTCGGAATGGACGATGCCGGTGCCGGCGGTCATCAGGTTCACGGTGCCCGGGTGGATGGTCGAGAAGGTGCCGAGGCTGTCGCGGTGGTCGATCGCGCCTTCGAACAGCCAGGTCACCGTGGCGAGGTTGATGTGCGGATGCGGACGCACGTCCATGCCCTGGCCGGGTGCGAGGTGCGCCGGGCCGAACTGGTCGACGAACACGAACGGGCCGACCATCCGGCACTGCGCGCTCGGCACCGCGCGGCGGACCTCGAACGAGCCGAGGTCGTGGGTCACCGGGGTCACCGTCTTGAGGATGCTCATGCTGCGTCGAGCTCCGGATAGTGGCGGAAGATGCCGTCCTCGCTGAACGGGATGCGGCGGTCGGAGGCGAGGTACGCGGCGATCGGCTCGATCGCGGCGACCGCGTCGCGCACCGCGTGGAGACGCGGGTAGTCGTCCTTCAGGGCGGCCATGCGCCTGGGAAACGCGTAGTGCAGGCCCTCGACGAGCTGGAACAGCGAGGTGTCGACGTGGCACCACCTGGCGCCGAGCACGAACGGGCCTTCGTTCACGCCGAGCGCGGTCTCGAAGTAGCCGAGGTACTTGGGCAGGCGTGCGTGACGGAACGACGCGGCGGCGGCGGCAGCCTCGTCCTTCTGCTCGTGGTAGTACTTTTCGGCGCCGACCGGGTGGTGGACGTCGTGCACTTCGGCGACGATGTCGGTGACGGTGAGCTGCAGCTGGATCATCTGCAGGTCGGTGTGCAGGTCGCCCGAGCCGAGGTCGTTCTCCTCGGACACGTAGGCGAGGATGTGCGCGACCTGGGCGATCGCGAACGCGCCGTCGACCAGGTAGGGCGGGGCGAACGGACCGAATCCGCCGCGGCCGCGCATGTCCTTGATCAGCGCCTCGGTCCCGTCCTCGCGGGCGCGGTCACGGTAGGCGATGCCGGCGCCTTCGAGCAGCAGGCGGACGAACTCGCCGCGGCCCTGGATGCTCGGCCAGTACCACAGGTCGTAGCTCATTCGACCTTCTCGCCCGGAGCGACCGCGCGGATGGCGAGCGCGTGGACCCGCTGGCCCGGGATGTCGCCGAGCGCGCGGTTGACGAGGCGCTGGCGCTCGAGCCGGTTCTTGCCGGCGAAAGCGACGCTCTCGATGACCACGGTGAAGTGCGATTCGCCGCTGCCGTCGTCGCCCGAGTGGCCGCGGTGGCGGGCGCTGTCGTTGATCACCTCGAGCCGCGTCGGCAGGAACGCCTCCTGCAGCAGGATTTCGATCTCGCGTGCGAGCGGTCCGCTCATTTGCCGATTCCGGGGGTTTTCATGAGCCTCGCCTATCACCATTGTCGTTCGAATGCGCCCCGACAAATTCCACGGACGATACGATACCAAGGGCCGCCAGTGCTCGGCACCCGGCTGCGCCGAGCCGGGCGAGTTCCGCGCCCCCGGCGTGCGCGGGCCGAGCTTCGACGGACCCGGCGACTGGCGCTGGCTGTGCCTCGAGCACGTGCGCGAGTTCAACGCCGGCTACGACTGGTTCGAGGGGATGACGCCCGACGAGATCTTCGCCGCGCAGTCGCCGATCGCCGGCTGGCGCAACGAGACGCGCGCGTTCCGGCCCGACGGCGGGATCGACGGGGTGCCGCGCTGGGCCGACTTCGACGACCCGCTCGAGGCGATCGGCGCGCGGGCGGCCGACATCCGCGCGCGCGCGGCCGGGCGGCAGCAGATGACGCGCTTCTCGCCGAAGGAGCGCGAGGCGCTCGAGGCGATGGGGCTCGGGCCCGAGACCGACCTGCACGGGCTGCGCAAGCGCTATTCGACGCTGGTGCGGCGGTACCATCCCGACCGGAACGGCGGCGATCGCAGCCAGGAGGGACGGCTGCAGCGGGTGATCGAGGCGTACCAGCTGCTGAGGAAAGCGGCGGCGTTCGCCTGATCTCCCTCCCCCTTGGCGCGACCTTCGATCGCGCTCCCCCACCCCCTAGCCCCTCCCCGCCGGGGAGGGGGATTCTATGAGGGGAGGCGGTATCCTAGATCTCGTACTCCGGCCGCCACCGCGGGTCCTCGTGCGCCGGGCGCAAGTGGCCGGGCTGGCGTGCGGCCATCTCGGCGTAGAGGCGCTTGACCGTGCGGCTGCCGGTGCGTTCGAACAGGGCCGGGACCAGCGCGTGGGCGAGGCAGGCGAAGCCCGCCGAGACCATCGCCGCGCCGAAGCGCGCGGCGGTGCGGAAGTGCTCGGCGTAGCTTTCGCCGACGCTGCGCGGGTGCGCGGCGAACCAGCGCTGGATGATCGTCGTCATGCCCGGAGCCTTACGCAGCCGCGGCGCGCTTGCAAGGGTCAGGCCGGCTGGGCGGCCTGCATCTCGGCGATCAGCGCATTGTCGATCGCCTTGCCCGCCTGGTAGGCGTCGCGCGCGCGAATCCGCCCGGCGTAGGCGGCGAGGCTGTCGTGGGCCGGGATCGTGCCGAACATCAGGCCCCAGTCGACCGCGCTGCCGACATAGACGTCGGCCATCGTGAAGCGCTGCCCGCAGACGAAATCGTGCGTCTTGAACCACCCTTCGAGCGCGTCGATGGTCCGCTCGAAGCTGCCGAAGCCGACGCTCATCTGCTGCTTCTCGTCCGGATTCCAGCCGTAAGCCTTGTTCGTCACCGCCTGCTCGAGCGGGCCGGCGGCGAAGAACAGCCAGCGGAAGTAGCTGGCCATCTCCTCCTCGCTCGGCAGCAGCTCGGGTGCCGACATCTCGGCGAGGTAGTGGCACACCGCGGCGGCTTCGCTGACCACGTGGTCGTGGCCGTTGTGGTGGTGCACGATCGTCGGCAGCTTGCCCATCGGGTTGGCGTCGAGCAGCGCCTGCGGCTTGGCGTCCCAGGCGACGAACACCGGCTCGTAGTCGGCGTTCGCCTCGTGCAGCGCCCAGCGGGCGATCTGCGCGCGGGACATCGGATTGAAGAAGAAGGTGTACTCGGCCATCGGACTGCCTCCTGCTTGCTGCTTCCATGTGACCCTAAGGATCATCGAAAGCGCGGAAAAACGAAAATCGCTGGTTCCGGTGTTTTACTGTGAATTCCGATGGTTAGTTCACGGAATTGGCGGAATTCTGTGACTTGTCGAACGGCGGGTTTTTGCCCGCTTCGCGGCGCTTGGCGACTCGCCTATGGCGGGAACAAAGCATAAACATTGGCGGTAGGAAAGCGTTTTTCGCGGCGCTCGGCCTTCTCCCTTCCCCCTTGATGGGGGAAGGATAGCGAAGCTTACCGCCGTGAGGCGGTTAGCGCAGCTTGGATGGGGGTGATCCCGGGGTTTACGCCGAAGTTGCAGTTGCCGCGCGTTCACCCCCATCCAACTGCGACTAAGCCCCTGCGGGGCTAAGTCTCCGTATCCTTCCCCCATCAAGGGGGAAGGTGCAGGGGCAGGGGGCCCCCGCTCGATCATCCCTCGCACAGCGCCTTGAGCTGGTCGGCGCAGGCGCCCCAGCCGGGCTCGAAGCCCATCGCCTTGTGCTGCTCGAGCGCCTCGTCGGTCCAGTGGCGCGCGCGGGCGGTGTAGCGGGTGCCGCGGCCTTCGGGTTCGATCTCCCACAAGCCGATCATGAACGGGCCGGCGGGTTCGAAGTCGCCCTTGACCGCGTCGGTCATGACGAACCGGCGGCCTTCGTCCCACGCGAGGAAGATCCCCTCGTTGGGCACGACCTCGCCGTCGGGCCCGTACATCGTCATCGAGCAGCGCCCGGCCGGGCGGCGATCCTGCTCGACGATCTCGATGCGCCACGGCTTCGGGCACCACCAGTGCTCCATGAAGTTGGCCATCGCATCCCACACTTTCCCGGGCGGGGCCTCGATGTAACGGGTTATGCTGAGTTCGCGGATTTCAGCCATCGCCGGCTCCTTTGCCGTCAGTCGTATCGCACCCTGGGGAAGAATTCTGCGCCGCGGCCCTCGGGGGTCATGTCGAGCAGGCCCCAGACCGGGTCGATCAGGTCGAGGGCGCGGTGGTTCTGGCCGGGATCGTCGGGCGCGAAGACCAGCTCGCTGCCCCAGAAGTGGCGCACCGTGCCGCCGTCCTTGCGGAACACGTTGAGCATCGGCTCGTCCCAGTCTTCGCCGTCGGCGTAGCCGCGCTCGGCGCGCATCGCCGGGGTCAACGCCGAGGTGTGGCCGTAGTAGTGCGAACTGTAGGCGTTGCCGGCGGTCGAGAGCAGCCTGAGGTGGTCCCAGCCGCGCTCGTGCGCCCAGGCGGCGAGCCGCGCGATCGGCGAGCGTGAGACCACGTAGAACGCGGCGCGCTGCGGCACGT
Source organism: uncultured bacterium (assembly GCA_966112795.1). GTDB lineage: Bacteria > Pseudomonadota > Alphaproteobacteria > Sphingomonadales > Sphingomonadaceae > Croceibacterium_A. The sequence continues at coordinate 8,055 of CBHWED010000065.1, read as the reverse complement.
GGCGCGCGGCGCCGTCCTGGCAGTCGAGCAGGTGGGTGCAGCCGGGGCACGGGCTGTCGCGCTCGGGGCCGAACATGTAGCTGTAGAGCAGCAGCGTCGCATGCTCGCCGAACAGCTCGGACAGGCGGACCTGCTCGACCCGCGCATGGGCGCCGATGCGCTCGAACACGTAGTCCTCGGGCACTTCCCCGCCGGGCGGCAGCGTCCGGCGCAGGGCGGCCACGGCCTCGGCCTGGCGGCGCAAGGCGATCTCGGCGTCGAGCAGCGTGTTGCGCGCTTCGCGGTAGGCCGCGCTCTCGTTGGGGAACGCCATGGGCGCGAAGTCGGCGGTCATAGGTCCTCCTCGGGCCCGTAGGGCCGGGTGATCAGCTCGAGCAGGTGGCCGTCGGGGTCTTCGAAATAGACACCGCGGCCGCCCCAGTGGTGGTTGATCGCGCCGGGCTGGCTGCGCGCCGGGTCGGCCCAGTACGTCAGGCCCTTGTCGGCGAGGCGCTGCATGCCGGCGTCGAACTCGGCTTCGCTGACGAGGAACGCGTAGTGCTGGAGTGCGATCGGCCCGTCCTTCTCCATGAAGTCGAGCGAGACGCCGTTGGCGGCGTCGACGATCTCGAAATGGAGGAACGTGCGCGGCGGCGGCAGGCCGAGCATCTCGGCGAGGAACGCCGACGAGCGATGCCGGTCATGGCACCAGACGATCGTGTGGTTGAGCTGGGCGGGCATGGCGACCTCCTCAGTCGCGGTCGGGCGCTCCGAGCGGGAAGAAGGCGCGGTAGGGCCGCGCATCCTCGACGCAGCGCGATACCGCGGGCAGCGCGAGGAGCTCGGCGCGCAAGGCGGTCAGGCGCGGGCAGTCCGCGGGAATGCGCTCGACCCAGTCGGCGTAGAACAGCGACGGCGCCGCGGCGCAGCTGACCAGCGAGACGTGCGGCGGCAGCGTGTTGCCCTCGAGCCAGGTCTCGAGCCAGCGATAGCTGCGCACGAGGTCCTGCCGCCCCTTCTCGACGACGGCCTGATCGGGATTTCCTTCACCGACGATGTAGGCGAACACGACCTGCTGCATCGGGCTCATGACGTAGTTGTCGAACGCGCGGTCGATCATCCGCGCGGTCACTGCCTCGAGCGGGTCGGCCGGGATCAGCGGGGCGGGGCCCGGATGGCGTGCGGCGAGGTACTCGATGATCGCTGTCGCCTCGAACACCGTGGTGTCGCCGTCGACCAGCACCGGAAACTTGCCCGCGGGGTGGGCCTTATGGACGAACACCGCATTGCGCGGATTGTCGGGATCGACGGAGCGGAACTCGAATTCGGTGCCGTTGGCGTAGAGCGGGATCAGCGCCTTCCAGGTGTAGGACGAGAACAGATGGCCGTAGAGTGCGAGCATTACGAAGTCCCCTGTTGCGCGGCTTCGAACACCGCGAATTGTGCGTCGAACGCGCGCTGGTAGGCCGGCCGCGCCTTGGCGCGGGCGACGTAGGCGCAGAGGTTCGGATATCCGGCAATCAGGTCCGATCCCTCGAGCCGGCGCAGCACGCCGACCATGACGAGGTCGCCGGCGCTGAACGCGCCGTCGAGCCACTCGGCGTCGCCGAGGCGCGCGGACAGCGCGTCGAGCCGGTCGCGGATGCGCGCTTCGATCAGCGGCACGCGCTCGGCGTACCAGCTCTTGTCGCCTTCGAGGTATTCGGCCGCCTCGAGCTCGACGATCGGCTGTTCGATCGTGTTGAGCGCGGCGAACATCCACATGATCGCGCGAGCGCGCGCGTCGGCGTCGCCGGGCAGCAGGCCCGGGTGTTGCTCGGCGATGTGCAGCACGATCGCGCCGGATTCGAACAGGACGAGGTCACCCTCCTGGTAGGCCGGGATCTGCCCGAACGGCTGCAGCGCGCGATAGGCGGGCTGCTTCATCTCGGCGAAAGTGACCAGGCGCACGTCGTAGGGCTGGCCCAGTTCCTCGAACGCCCAGCGCACGCGCATGTCGCGCGCCTGGCCGTGGCCCTCGTCGGGTGAGTCGGCGAAGGCGGTGATGGTCGGGCGCATCGCGTACTCCCTCGAGAATCCTGCCCGTCACCCCCGCGAAAGCGGGGGCCCCGCTGTTGTTCTGGCGGCGCTGGAAAGACGAGCGGGGTCCCCGCTTTCGCGGGGATGACGGTATGGCTTTTACATCGACGGATGTGTCAGGCCTCTGCGGGCTCGCCCGCGGCCGCCTCGAGCGCGGCGACGTCGATCTTCTTCATCTTCATCATCGCCTCGAAGATGCGCTTGGCGCGCGCCGGGTCGGCACTGTCCATCGCCTCGGCGAGGATTCGCGGGGTGATCTGCCACGAGACGCCCCACTTGTCCTTGCACCAGCCGCACATCGATTCCTGGCCGCCGTTGCCGACGATCGCGTTCCAGTATGTGTCGGTCTCGGCCTGGTCCTCGGTCACGACGACGAACGAGAACGCCTCGCTCTGCTGGAAGTGCGGACCGCCGTTGAGGCCCATGACCTTGATGCCGAGCACGGTGAACTCGACCGTGAGCGGCTCGCCTGCCTTGGCCGAGGGATTGTCGGCGGGCGACTTGTGAACCTTGCCGACCGAGCTGTTGGGGAACGTCTCGGCGTAGAAGCGCGCGGCGCCTTCAGCGTCGCTCTGGAACCACAGGCAGATCTGGCCGGTGCTGTCAGTCATCGTCACTCTCCTTTGCGCGGCCCGACGAGCCCGAAGCCCGCGCCTTGCGGGTCGCGCACGCGGACCGAATAGTCGCCCCCGGGGATTTGCTGGATCTCGCCGGTCAGGCGCCCGCCGCCGGCTTCGACTGCGCGTGCCGCGCGGTCGATGTCGTCGACCCCGATGTAGAAGTCCCAGCGCGATCCGTCGCCGCCGGGCTGGGCCTGGCCGACCGCGCCGATCATGCCGTCGCCGTGGTAGAGGAAGCGGTATTTGCCCATCGGGCCCATGTCCATGTCGCCATCCTGCTTCCATCCGAACAGGCGGGTGTAGAGCGGGATCGCGCTGTCGGGATCGCTGGTCCACAGCTCGTTCCAGCGCACGTGCTCGGCCTTGGCGTAGTCGAACACGTCGCTTTTCGCGTCCGGCTGGTCGGGCGGAGGCACGGGGTTCATCAGGTAGATCACCGCGCCCTGCGGATCGGACACCATGGCGATGCGCCCGACCGGCAGGTCTGTCGCCGGCAAGTGCACCTTGCCGCCCGCCGCGACGATCGCGGCGACGTCGGCATCAACCTGGGGCGAATGGATGTAGCCGAGCCAGACCGGCTTGGCGCCGTTGCGCTTCATATCCTCGCTGATCGTCAGCACGCCGCCCGCGCCGCCGCCGTCGGAGCGGAAGATCATGCGGTATTCGGTCCCGCTCGGCATCGGCGAGCCGTCGGCCTGCACGTTCCAGCCGACGACCGCGTCGTAGAAGACCTTCGCTCCGGCGGGATCGTCGGTCATCAGCTCGTACCAGATGAAGGCGCCCTTGTCGGCTGTGGCGTCGGTCATGTCAGCGCGCTCCTTCGGCGACGATCGGCGCAAAGCCGCCCCAGAACATGCGCTGGCCGTCGAACGGCATGTTCTCGAAGTCGGGCTTCATGCGCTCGTCGGCCATGACCTTCTCCCAGCCGGCGTTGCGCGTCGCTTCGTCGGGCCATTCGACGAACGAGAACACCACGCTCTCGTTCTCTCCGGCCCCGACCGAGCGCGGGAAGCTGGTAACCTCGCCGACGGGGGTGTCGACGCCCCAAGCCTCGAGGTCGCGCACCGCGCCGTGCTCGAGGAACACCTCGGCGGCCTTGGCGGCCATTTCCCGATAGGCCTCGCGGTTGCCGTTGGGCACCGGGACGACGAAGCCGTCGACATAGCCGCCGCCGGGCTTGCCTTCCTCGACGATCGGCTCGAACCCGCCGTAGACCATGCGCTTGGCATCGAACGGCATCTCGTTGCCGAACTCCTCCATCCGCGGGTCGCTCATCATCTTCTCGTTGCTCGCGTCGGCGGTCGCCTTGTCGGGCCAGACGACCCACGAGAACACGACCTTCTCGCCGTCCTCGAGCGCGACGGCCTTGCGGAAATCGGTCTGCGTGCCGTCGCTGACGTCGGCTTCCCAGCATTCGACATGCTCGATCGCGCCGTTGTCGTGGGCGATCGGCCAGAACTTCTCGGCCACCTCGCGATAGGCGTCCTGCTTGTCGGCGGGGACCGGGATGATGAAACCCTGGACGTACATGGCGTGTCTCCTCAGGCTGCTTGCGGGGCCGGCTCCTCGACGAAGTCGGCGTACTGCGCCGCGAGGGCGCGCTTGTAGGCGGGACGGGCGGTGGCCCGCTGGTGATAAGCGGCCAGCGCCGGGTATTCCGCGACGAAATCGGTGTGGCGCAAGCCGTTGAGCACGGTGACCATGGCGATGTCGGCGATCGAGAACGGCCCGGCGAGCCAGTCCTTGCCGGCGAGCGCGTCGTCGACCCGCTTGAGCTTCTGCTTGCACAGCCCGGTCGAGGCCTCGCGCGCGTCGGGCGCCCACGGCTTGTCCTTGTGGAAGATGTCGTAGCTGATGATCCGCACGATCACCGGCTCGACGCTGTTGAGCGCCGCGAACACCCAGGCGATCGCGTCCCACTTCGCCTGGCCGGCGGCGGGCAGCAGGCGCTCGTCCTGCTCGCCGAGGTAGAGCAGGATCGCGCCGGTCTCGAACAGGTTGAGGTCGCCGTCGCGGAACGCGGGGACCTGGTCGAACGGCTGGCGGGCGAGGTATTCCTCGGGCCGCGGGGCGCGCGCATTGAGCAGCTCGCTGTCGTACGCGCGGCCGATCTCCTCGAGCGCCCAGCGGACGCGCAAGTCGCGCACGAGGCCGCGGGCGAACTCGGGGACCCATTCGAACGCGGTGACGAGGGGGCGGGAACTGGTGTCGGTCATCGGGTCAGCCTTTCCAGGTGGAGTGGGCGATCGGGGGGTCAGCGCCCGTCGGACGCCAGGGGGAGCAGCGCGCGCAGCGCGGGCGAGCGCAGCCACAGCCCGCCCCAGACCATCAGCGCGAGGTAAACCCCGAACAGCGTGTGGGTGAGCAGCGGACTGTCGATGCGCATGTGCGTGGCGATCGCGCCGCCGAGGTAGCCGGTGATCGCGACCGCCCCGAGCAGCGCGGTGCGCGGCCAGAGGTAGAGCAGCGTCGGGACGAACAGCAGCGCGCCGAGCGTGCGGATCGTCACCGGGTCGAGCGACCAGCCGATGTCGGGACTGTTCGCCGCGACGAACCCGGGGGCGACGAGCTTGGTGCCGGCGTCCATCAGCAGGAAGGCGGCGGCGAGGCCGCTGAGCACCCGCCCGGCCCACAGCGGGGCGGGCGGCGAAGTGACGGGGGCAGGGGCCAGCGTTGCCATCGGCTTTCTCCTCTTCTCGACGGCCGGTCAGGCGACCGGCTGCTCGGCCACGGTCTCGCCTTCGGGGACGGCGCTCATGTCCATGAACACGTTCTCCCAGATGTGGCCGTCGGGATCCTCGAAGCTGCGCCCGTACATGAAGCCCATGTCCTGGGTCGGGGTCGGCTCCGAGCGGCCGCCGGCATTGACCGCGTTGCTCACGATCGCGTCGACCGCCTCGCGGCTGTCCTGGCTCAGGCACAGCAGCACCTGGGCGACCGAGCGCGCATCGGGGATCGCCTTGTCGGTGAAGGTCTTCCAGAAGTCGTGGCGCAGCAGCATGACGACGATCTCGTCGGACCACGCCATCGCCGCGGCCTGGTCGTTGGTGAATTGCGGGTTGTTGGTGAAGCCGACCTCCTCGTAGAACGCCATCGAGCGCTTGAGGTCGGTCACGGGCAGGTTGACGAAGATCATCTTGGTCACGGGGTCTCTCCGGGGTTCGCGTTTCGGATCAGTATTCGAGCTTGGGGTACCAGCGGGTGCCGCGGCCCTCGGGCGTCCAGTCGAGGACGTTCCACAGCGGGGTCGGGTCGGGGGCAAGGTGCGGGTCGAAGCCGGGGTCGGAAGTCTCGGGGCCGCCTTCGGCCGCCCAGAACAGCCGCGCCTGGCCGCCGTCGCGGCGCCACACGACCACCGCCGCGCCTTCGTCGATGCCGTCGGCCCCGTCGCTCAGCGCGCCGGTGTCGCGGGCGAAGTCGTCGCCGAGGGTCTGGTAGAACTTCAGGTGGTCCCAGCCGCGCTCGCGGGCGAAGGCGAGCTGGCGCGCGACCGGCGAGCGGCCGACGATGGCCAGCGCCACGCGCTGCTCGATATCGGGCGCCGGCGTATCGAGCGAGCCGACGAACGAGGTGCACATCGGGCACGGGCGCTCGCGCTCGGGACCGAACATCCAGAAGTAGGTGAACAGCGTGTCGTGCGCGCCGAACAGGTCGATCAGCCCGAGCTCCGCACCTTGCTCGTCGAGGAAGCGATAGTCCTTCGCGACCGGGCCCGCCGGCAGCGCGCGGCGCTGCTCGGCGACGCGCTGGATCTGCCGGCGCAGGGCGATTTCCTCACCAAGCAAAGCGGTCCGGGCGGCGCGGTAGTCGGCGCTTTCGCCGGTCCAGCGTGATGTGCTCGCGGCTGCCATCTCGGCAGCCGGCTTGAGCTCGGCAGCGGGCGGCAGGGTAGCGGTGTCGCTCATCTCCGGCTCCTTCCCTTGATCCGGTCACGCCGCGACTCGGCGCTTGCGATTCGTGCCCCAGTGAGTTACTAAAAGCAACTATGAAGTTACAAAAAGAAACCGAGTCGCCGAAGGAGGCTCACGGCAAGTGGTACCAGGACGCGTGCGGTACCGCTTTCGCCATGGAGATCGTCGGCGAGCGCTGGTCAATCCTGATCATTCGTGAACTTATGTTAGGCGGAAGACGGTTTTCGGATTTGCGCGCCAGCCTGCCCGGAATCTCGGCCAAAGTGCTGACCGAGCGGCTCGCCGGCCTCGAGCAGCAGGGCGTGCTCGCGCGCCGCAAGCTGCCGCCGCCGGCCTCGAGCCAGGTCTACGAGCTGACCGAATGGGGCTATCTCGCCGAGCCGGCGATCCAGGAGCTCGGCCGCTGGGCCGCGCGCTCGCCCGAGCACAACCCGCAGCTGCCGCTGTCGCCGGTCAGCTTCATGCTCTCGCTGCGCACGATGATCGACCACGCGGCGGCGCGGCTGATTGACGTCACCGTCGGCGTCACCGTCGGCGGCGAGAGCTTCGTCGCCGAGCTGCGCGACGGCCGGATGCCGGTGCGCCGGAGCGAAGGGCCGGGGCCGGCGGACGTGTGGTTCTCGGCCGACGAGCCGTTGCCGCTGCTGCGTGTGTTCTACGGAAAGCGCCCGCTCGACGAGGCGCTGGCGGACGGCAGCGTCGGGCTGGCAGGCGACAAGCCGCTCGCCGAGCGTTTCGTGGCGCTATTCGCGCTGCCGGAGAAGGTCGGCTGATCGGGGACGTGAGCTGGGGAGATTGCGGGATGTTGACGGTCTACGGCGAAGGCAGGGGTTTCCGGGTGATCTGGCTGCTCGAGGAGCTGGGGCTGCCGTACCGGATGCGGCCGGTGGATCTGCTGAACGGCCTCGAAGACGACGCCGAGTTCCTCGCGGTCAATCCGGCCGGCTTCATCCCGGTGCTCGTCGATGGCGACACGACCATGGTCGAGTCGATCGCGATCATGGAATACCTGCTCGCCCGACACGGTCCGACGCCGCTCGCGCCGGGCCCGGCCGATCCGGCCTTTCCCGCCTACCAGCAATTCCTCCATCTCGGCGAGGCCGGCCGCCCCGGGCCGCGCAACGTGGTAGTCGCCACCCCGAGGCGCGCGCCCGAGGGCGAGCGGAAGCACCGGACCACCGCCTGCGGGGGCGGGCCCCGCCCGCCCCGCCCTGCCCCCCCACCCCCAATTCCCCCCCCGCGGCCGGGCCCGCCCCCCCCGGGCCGATCAACGTGATCGTCGCCACCCAGATCCTCGCGCCCGAGGGAGAGCGGAAGAACCGGACCACCGCCTGGGCGCAGCAAACCTTCGAGGGCCGACGCGGGATCGTCGCGCGGCAGCTGGCGCGGTCGCCCTACCTTGCCGGCGAGCGCTTCACCGCGGCCGACATCTCGGTGACTTACGCGCTCCAGTTTGCCCAGCGGAC
>CBHWED010000064.1:0-14728 GCA_966112795.1 uncultured bacterium | reverse complement strand
GCGATGTGCTCGGCCCCGTCGATGCGTGTGTTGCGCGCGAGAAGCCGCTGCTCCGGAATCGCCGCGGCCTCGAACTGCAGCAGCACGTCGCACAACTGGTCGAGCGAGAAGGCGAAGCGCGCGGAGATGTCGATCGGCATATGTCCGGCCAACGTCGCTGGCACGGCAATGTTTCAATCGTTCGGTCGTTCAGCTCGCCTGCTTGAGCCGCCGCATGCGGAACGCGAGGACGATGAAGCAGACCCCGGCGAACACCGCGTAGAACCCGACCAGCCAGACCAGCGTCACCACCGCGGTCGGCGAGAACAGCATGATCAGGCCGAACAGCACGGCGATCACCCCGCTCAGCACCAGCATCCACTCGTTGTCGATCTCCTTGCGCAGCGCGATCGCGCCCCAGATCTCGAGCACGCCGGTCAGGATCGCCCAGAAGCCGATGATCAGCACGAAGAACTGCGCCACCAGCGCCGGGTTCATGAACGCCACGGCGCCGGCCGCGAGGCCGAGCACGCCGACCAGCGCCAGCCACCAGCGCGGCGCCGCGCTGCCACGGCCGGTGACCGCGGCGGCGAGCGAGAAGATTCCATCGGCGACCGCGTAGATGCCCCACACCAGCACCAGCGCGAGGATCGTCACCAGGGGCGAGGTGAAGGCGATCACGCCGAAGATCAGCCCGGCCACGCCGCGCAGCAGCATCAGCCACCAGGTGTCGGCAAGGCCCATGGCCAGCCGGCCGAACGGCGGCGGCGACGCTTCGTTGAGGCCGGCTTCGGTTGCCATCGGACGTCTCCCCACAAGGACTGCCGCCCTATACCGCGCCTTCGACGCCGGAGGATACCGGGAGAAACCCCGACTATTGTCCGGCGAGGTGCGCGACGACGTTGCGCCGGTGCGGCCGATGCCGGTGCTCGGCGAGGAACACCCCCTGCCAGGTGCCGAGCAGCATGCGCCCGCCGGCGACCGGCAGCGTCAGGCTGTTGCCGGTGATCACCGAGCGGATATGCGCGGGCATGTCGTCGGGGCCCTCGTCGTCGTGCTCGTAGCCGGGTCCCTCGGGCGCCGCCCGCGCGAGCCAGCGCAGCAGATCGCGCGGCACCGCGGGCGAGGCGTTCTCGGTGATCAGCAAGCCGGCGCTGGTGTGCTGGCAGAACAGCGTCAGCACGCCGGTGTCGATCCCGGTGCCGCGCAGCCACTCGGCCACGTCGTGGGTGATCTCGTGGAGGCCGGTGCCGCCGGTGCGGATGGTCAGGGTTTCGAGCGCTTGCTGCATGGCTTCCTATATAGGAGGGCATGACCCTCCAGGGCGACCTCTTTGCGGCCGATGCGCCGCTTGTCCCCGGCCTCGTGCTGGTGCCCGACGCGGTCACGCCGGCCGAGGAGGCGCGCCTTGCCGCGCGGATCGACGACGCGCCGCTCAAGCCGTTCGAGTTCGGCCAGTGGCGCGGCAAGCGGCTGACGACGCATTACGGCTCGGCTTACGATTTCACCCGCGGCCGGCTCGGCGAGGCCCCGCCGCTGCCCGGCTGGCTGCTCGCGCTGCGCGAGCGCCTTGGCCCGCTCGCGGGGATGGCGCCCGCGCAACTCGAGGCTGCCTTGCTGATCCGCTACGATCCCGGTGCCGGCATCGGCTGGCACCGCGACCGCCCGCAGTACGGCGAGGTTCTCGGCCTCTCGCTCGGCGCCCCTTGCGTGATGCGCCTGCGCCGGCGCACCGCCGACGGCTTCGAGCGGCGCAAGCTCGCCCTCCCGCCGCGCTCGCTCTACCGCCTCGCCGGCGAGGTTCGCTGGGACTGGGAGCATTCGATCGCGCCGATGGAAGTGACGCGGCGGTCGATCACCTTCCGCACCTTGCGATAGACCGGCTCTCGAAACGGCTCGCCGACCGTCGCGCTGGAACCGTGCGGCGTCTCGCTCGCTTGAAGAGGCAACTCACTCTTTAAGCAAGGTTTTTCCATGGCATCCCATCCGCTTCCGCGCGAGCGTGACTCGCAGTTCCTCAACGACGCCTTTCAGCGACGCCTCGCGCACTGGAATCGCGAGCGCCTCGCGCCCGCTTTCCCGTCGGCCGACTGGCAGGCCCGCATCGCCGACGACGCCGTCATGCTTCGCCTCGAGGGCGGGTTCGTCGAGGAGCTGCGCGAGGAGATCGTCGAGGCCGCCGCCGCGGCACCGACGGACCCTGACGGCTTCATCGCCTGGTTCGAGGATCTCAAGCAGACCGGCCCCGGCCAGGGCGACCCGCTGTTCCCGTGGATCGCCGAGCAGGCGACCCGCGACGAGCTGCGCTGGTTCCTCGAGCAGGAAGCCGCAGGCGAGGCCGGATTCGACGATCTCGTGGCGATGACCCAGGTCAAGCTGCCGACGCGCCCCAAGCTCGAGCTCGCCCGCAATTACTGGGACGAGATGGGCCACGGCACCGCCAAGGGCATGCACGGCCCGATGCTCGATGCGCTGGTCGAAACCCTCGAGCTGGCGCCGGTCATCGAGGACACGGTGTGGCAGAGCCTCGCGCTGGCCAACGCGATGACCGCGATGGCCACCACCCGCCGCTACGCCTGGCACAGCGTCGGCGCGCTCGGCGTGATCGAGCTGACCGCCCCCGGCCGCTCGGCGTGCACCGCTGAAGGCCTCAAGCGCGTCGGCCTCAGCGGCAAGGAGCGGCGCTATTTCACGCTCCACGCCGTGCTCGACGTCAAGCATTCGGCCGACTGGAACCGCGAGGCGATTCGTCCGGCAGTCGAGGAGGATCCGCGCCGCGCGACTGCGATGGCCGAAGGCGCGCTGATCCGCCTGCGCTGCGGCGAGCGTTGCTTCGCGCGTTACCGCGCGCACTTCGGGCTCGGCTGAGGCCTCTGCCTCTCGCGTGCCGGGAAACCGGTAACGCGCGTAACCGCGTCGATTACCGTAAATAACCTTTCCCCGTGCCTCGACGAGGCGCATGCAGCGCCCGGGTCCGAACCGGGACTCGCCTAGAGGAGGATGCGCATGCGTATCGGGGGTTTGAGTTTGTTGCCGGTGCTCGCGCTCGTTGCGGCGTGCTCGTCCGAGAAGAAGGAAGAGCCGGTCGCGCAGGCGCTGACGTTCCACGAGGTGATGAAGGACGAGGTCGACAAGAACGCCGACGAGCTGTGGGACATCTCCAACGCCGCGATCGGCGATGCGGCGGGGATCGACGCGAGCAAGATGACCGACGAACGCTGGGCCGCGCTCGCCGCCAAGGCCGAAGCGGTCCAGCAGGCCGCGCTCGAGATCGCGACGATGGACCCGCTGACCGTGGCCAAGCCCGGCGTGAAGATATCGGACGAGGGCATTCCCGGCGGCCACACCGCGGCGATGGTCCAGGCGCGCTTCGACAAGGACCCGCAGAAGCTGCGCGACCTCGCCAACGCGCTCGCCGCGCACACCGGCGAGATCGCTGCCGGTGCCCGCGCGCACGACGCGGCCAAGGTGGGCCCGCTGATCGACCAGCTCGACGGCGTGTGCGAGAGCTGCCACCTCGAGTTCTGGTATCCGGACCAGAAGGCGCTGGTCGAGAAGATCCTCGGCAAGCAGTCCTGATCCGCGCTGTAACGCCGGTGTAACCGGGCGATTACCGTAATTAACTGACGTACCTCGCCCTCGTTGCCTACCACCGCCCCTCGAAGGGGCGTTCGAAAGAAAAGGTAGTGCAATGAGGGCATTGGGGCGGATCACGCTGCTCACCGGCGTGGCCGGAGCAGCATTGCTGGGCGCGAGCCCGGCCTGGGCGCAGGACGACGGCGCCGCGACGGAAAACTCCGACGACAACATCATCGTGCTCGGCGCGAAGCTCGAGGAATCGACCCCGCAGGAGCTCGAGAAATACGGCTCGCGGCTCGAGGTGGTCGAAGGCGAGGCGATCGACAGGGCCGGCCTCGTCGATGCCGCGCAGGCGCTCGAACAGATGGTGCCGGGCCTCTACGTCTCGCCCAACAGCGGCGCGTTCGACTACGTCAACGTCTCGCTGCTCGGCTCGCGCAGCAGCGAGGTGCTGTTCCTCGTCGACGGCGTGCGCATCTCGAACCGGCTTTACTCCTCGACCACCCCGCTCGACACGCTGCCCGCGTCGATGATCGAGCGGATCGAGGTGCTCAAGGGCGGCCAGGGCCTCTACTACGGCACCCAGGCGGTCAGCGGCATCGTCAACGTGATCACCCGCGGCTTCACCCAGGACACCAACGGCGAGGTCGAGCTCGGCTACGACACGAACAACACCGTGCGCGGCAACGGCTATGTCCGCGGCAGCGCCGGCGACCACTACTTCGTCGCCTTCGCCTCGCACGACGAGAGCGACGGCTTCCAGCCGTTCCGCGACCAGGACTACCAGCCGAGCGAGACCGACCGCAGCCGCAACTACCGCGTCAGCACCGGCGGCCTCAAGTACGCCTTCGAGCCGTCCGACGCGTTCCGCCTGAGCGCCTCGTACCAGCACACCGAGGCCAAGCTCGACCGCGCCTATGCCGAGGACCACGCGGCCGCATTCAACACCCGCAACGAGGAGATCGCCTCGGTCAAGCTCGACTGGACCCCGAACGAGCGCTTCGGCCTCTACGTCAAGGGCTACTGGCACGACTGGGATTCGACCTGGACCGAAAAGCTCAACAACCTCGGCCCCGACGGGCTGCCCGACGGCACCGTCGACGTGCTCAACGACCACGACCCGTGGACCTTCACCGACCGCGGGATCAACGTGCTCGGCGAGTACCAGCTCAGCGACATGATCGCGCTCGTCGCCGGCTACGACTTCCAGAAGTACAACGGCCAGGATGCGGTGTTCCTGATCGGCGAGCACGCCGAGGAGGTCCACGCCCCGTTCGCGCAGGTCAAGCTCGAGACCGGCGGCCTCAGCCTCGCCGCGGGCCTGCGCCACAACATGCCCTCGGACAGCCAGGAAGCGACCGTGTGGAACGTCTCCGGGCGCTACACGATCGACGACGCATGGTACGCGCGCGGCCAGGTCGGCACCTCGTTCCGCCTGCCCGACGCCTACGAGCTCTACGTGATCGATCCGTGCTGCGAGCGCGGCAACCCCGACCTGCTGCCCGAGGAGAGCTTCAACGCCGAGCTCGGCTTCGGCGTGGAGCAGGGCATGGTCTCGGGCGAGATCACCGGGTTCTACCGCGAGGTGAAGAACCTGATCGACATCACCTACGACCTGCCGGCCTATCCCGACGGCTTCATCATCAACACTCCCGAAAAGGTCACGGTCTGGGGCGGCGAGGCGGTGATCAACGCGCGCCTCAACGAGGTGCTCTCGCTGACCGCCGACTACACCCACACCGAGGCCGAAATCGACGGGACCAGCGAGCAGATCGCCGAAATCCCGCGCGACTACCTCAAGCTGATCCTCAACGCCCAGGCGCCGAGCGGCCGCTACGGCGGCAGCGCCTCGCTCAACTGGGTCGGCGACGTCTACAGCTCGGTCGCCGGCGGCATCGGCCGGCTGCAGCACGGCAACTACGCGGTGGTCGACCTCGCCGCGTGGATCTTCGCCGACAAGGCGCAGCATCACCGCTTCGGCGCCCGCCTGCAGAACGCGTTCGACGCCGAATATGCCACGCGCATCGTCCGCGTGCGGCGCGATGCCGACGCCAGCTCCTACGCGGCGTGGAATCTCGGTACACCGATCACCGGACATGTCACCTACAGCTTCTCGTTCTAGCTCCGGCGCGGGCCTCTCTCCCGCGTCGCGCGCCGCGCCCGGCTTCTCCCGCTTCACGCGGGCGACGCGCTGGGCGCGGCGCATGACCTTCCTCGTCCACCGCTGGCTCGGCATCGCGCTCGCCCTGCTGATGAGCCTGTGGACGCTGTCGGGCTTCGTCATGATGTACGTCTCGTACCCCGAGACGAGCGCTGCCGAGCGCATGGCCGGGCTCGACCCGCTCGACCTCTCGGCCTGCTGCGAGGGCGTCGCTGCGCCAGAAGGACCGCTCGACGGCGCGACCGTCGAAATGCTGCTCGGCCGCCCGGTGCTGCGCACGATCGGGCCCGAGGGACCGGTGCTGACCGGCCTCGACGGCACCGCCGCGCCCGTGGTCGGCGCGCGCGAGGCCGGCACGATCGCCCAGACGCACATGCGCAACGCCTTCGGCACCGCCCCGGCGGTGCACGTCGCGCCGCTCGAGGTCGACCAGTGGACGCTGCAGCAGCGCCGCTACGCCCCGCTCTACAAGGCGAGCTTCGCCGACGCGCGCGGCACCGTGCTCTACGTCTCGGGCCTGACCGGCGAGGTCGTCCAGGACACCCACCGCCGCGAGCGCTTCTGGAACTGGCTCGGCGCCGTCCCGCACTGGCTCTACTTCACCGCGCTCAGGCAGGACGGCGCGCTGTGGAGCCAGGTCGTGATCTGGACCTCGCTGCTCGGCACCTTCCTGACCCTGACCGGCCTCTATGTCGGCTTCCGCATGTATGGCCGCGGCAAGCGCCGGTCGCCGTTCCGCGGCGCGGCGCTATGGCACCACTGGACCGGCCTCATCTTCGGCCTCGTCACGCTGACCTGGGTGTTCAGCGGGCTCGCCTCGATGCAGCCGTGGGGCTGGCTCGAAAGCGAAGGGCCGGGCGCGGAGCTGCAGGCGATGGCCGGCCGCCCGCTCGCCGGCACCGACGCCACCGCGCTGGTCGCGGCGCTCGCCGCGCACCCGCAGCCGGGCGTGGTCTCGGCCGAGGCCACCGTGCAGGGCGGCGAGGCTTTCGCGATTCTCGTCGGCGCCGACGGCGCGCGGACCCGCGCCGCGCTACCCGGTCTCGCTCGTGCGCCGCTCGCCGAAGCCGATCTCGCCGCCGTGGCGGCCCGCGCCAAGCCAAGCGCGCCGATCGTCGCGCAAGGTGCGATCACCGAAGGCGACGCCTACCACTACGACCACCACAGCACCCCCGCGCTGTTCCCGGTCTGGCGCGTGATCTACGGCGATGCCGCGAACACGCGGCTCTACCTCGACCCGCGCACCGGCGAGCTGGTGAACTTCGTCAACGACGGCAACCGCAGCTTCCGTTGGTGGCACCTCGCGCTGCATCGCCTCGATGTCCCGGGCTTGCGCGAACGCCCGCTGTGGGACCTCGTCACGCTGCCGCTGCTCGCCGGCGTGGCGCTGGTCTGCCTGCTCGGCGTGTGGATGGGCGCGCGGCGCCTGTTCCGCTGGGAGCGTCGCCGCCGCGCTTGACCGGCGCGTCCACAACGGTGAAGGATCGCGGCCGGAGGGGATTTCCGATGCGGTCACGTCTGAAAAAGGTAGCGCTACCACTGCTCGCCATGGCGCTCGTGCCGCTGCCGCTCGCCGCGCAGCCCGCGCCGGGTGCCGCGACGACCGCGCCCGCGGTCGACCTCGACGCGCTGCTCGCGCGGATGACCACCGCCGAGAAAGTCGGCCAGCTCGTCCAGCGCATGGGCGGCCGCCAGCGCGCGCTCAACTCGCGGCTCGGGCCCGAGGAGCTCGACAAGGTCCGCCGCGGCGAAGTCGGCTCGTACCTCCACGTCGCCGGCGCCGAGCCGTTGCGCGAGCTGCAGCGCGTCGCGGTCGAGGAAAGCCGCCTGCACATCCCGCTGCTGTTCGCGATGGACGTGGTCCACGGCTACCGCACGATCTTCCCGGTCCCGCTTGCGCTCGCCGCGACCTGGGACCCCGGCGATGCGCAAAGCGCCGCGCGCATCGCCGGCCGCGAGGCCAGTGCCGCGGGCCTCCACTGGACCTTCGCCCCGATGGTCGACGTCGCCCGCGACCCGCGCTGGGGCCGCATCGTCGAAGGCGCGGGCGAGGACCCGTTCCTCGGCAGCGCGATGGCCGCCGCGCAAGTGCGCGGCTTCCAGGGCGCCGATCTCTCCGCGCCCGACTCGGTCATGGCCGGCACCAAGCACTTCGGCGCTTACGGCGCGGCCGAAGGCGGGCGCGACTACGCCGGCGCCGACGTCTCCGAGCGCACCTTGCGCGAGACCTACCTGCCGCCCTTCGAAGCCGCCGCGCACGCCGGCACCGCGAGCTACATGACCGCGTTCAACGCGCTCAACGGCGTGCCGACCACCGGCAACGCTGCGCTGCTGCGCAGCCTGCTCCGCGGCGAATGGGGCTACGGCGGCGTGCTGCTCTCGGACTGGCGCGCGATCGACGAGCTCACCGCGCACGGCGTCGCCGGCAGTCGCGCCGAGGCCGCCGGGCTCGCGCTGCGCGCCGGCCTCGACATGGACATGGTCTCCGACGTCTACGCCGAAGAACTCGCCGCCGCGGCCGAGCGCGATCCCGCGCTGATGCGCCTGCTCGACGAGGCCGTGCTGCGCGTGCTCGCCGCCAAGCGCGACCTCGGCCTGTTCGCCGACCCCTACCGCCGCCACGACGCCGCCCGCGAAGCCGCAGTCATGCTCGCGCCCGAGCACCGGGCCGAGGCCCGCCGCATCGCCGAGCGTGCTATCGTGCTGCTCAAGAACGAGGGTGGGGTGCTCCCGCTCGCCCGGAGCGCAGGCAAGATCGCGCTGATCGGCGCGCTCGCCGACGACGCGCCCTCGGCGCTCGGCTCGTGGAAGGCGCGCGGGGTGCCCGAGGATGTGGTCACCTTGCGCGCCGCGCTTGCCGCCGCCCACCCGGACCTCGCTTGCGTCCCCGAAGGCACTGCCGCCGCCGTCGCTGCCGCGCGCCAGGCCGACGTCGCGATCCTCGCGCTCGGTGAAGGCTTCGACCGCACCGGCGAAGCGCGCAGCATGACCGATCTCGGCTTGCCGCAAGCTCAGAAGGACCTGCTCGCCGCCGTGACCCAGACCGGCAAGCCCGTGATCGTCGTGCTCATGGGCGGCCGCCCGCTCGCCGTGCCCGAAGTGGCCGAGCAGGCCGACGCGGTGCTCGGTGCCTGGCTGCTCGGCGACGAATCCGGCCCGGCGCTCGTCCGCACGCTGTTCGGCGACGCCAATCCCGCCGGCCGCCTCCCGGCGACGTTCCCGCGCGCCAGCAGCGCGGTGCCGTTCGCCTATGACCAGCTCCCGAGCGGCCGCCCGGCAAGCGAGGACCTCGCCAACGACACCGTCCGCTGGCGCGACCAGCCGATCACCCCGCTGTGGGCGTTCGGCCACGGCCTCAGCTACACCACGTTCGCCTACGGCCCGCTGACGCTCGATCGTGCCTCGATCCCGGCCGACGGCGGCACGGTCACCGTCTCGGTGCCGGTCACCAACACCGGTGCCCGCGCCGGCGACGAAGTGGTCCAGCTCTACATGCGCGACCCGGTCGCCTCGGTCTCGCGTCCGGTCGAGCAGCTGCGCGGCTTCCGCCGCGTCGCGCTCCAGCCCGGCGAGACCCGCGTGGTCCGCTTCACGCTCAGCGCCGCGCACTTCGCGCTGTGGGGCCTCGCGGGCGGCTGGCAGGTCGAGCCCGGCACGATCGAGCTCATGGCCGGCGGCGCCTCCGACGCGATCCACGCCCGCGCCACGCTGACCGTCGAGGGCCGTGCCACCGCCACCCGCTCCCCAGCCTCGCTGCCGGTCGCGAGCCGCGACGAGCCCGCGCCCTGAAAACCACGCAAGGCGCTTGCAAGATTTACCCGGGCTTGAGAAATTCGGCCCACTTGGGGGGACATGATGCTCAAAGGAATTCGCTTCGGCGCCGCCGTCGCGCTCGTCGTCGCCGCGCCGGCCTATGCCGGGGAAGAGCTGCAGCTCGGCCCCGTTCCCGACTGGGTCGTGCAGCACCCGGTCGAACTGCCCAAAGGCCCCGACACCGAGCAGCCGGTCCGCCTGCTGCTGCTCGACAACCAGGTCCGCCTCGCCGATGGCAAGCGCCAGGGTTTCACCGCGGTCGCGTTCCAGATGCAGACCCCCGACGGTCTCTCCGCCGGCAACATCTCGCTGCCGTGGCGCCCCCAGACCGACGATCTCACCGTGCACAAGGTGCTGATCCACCGCGGTGACCAGGTGATCGACGTGCTCGAGGCCGGGCAGGGCTTCACCACGCTGCGGCGCGAGCAGAACCTCGAGCAGGCGGTCCTCGACGGCGTGCTCACCGCCAACATGATCCCCGAGGACCTCCAGGTCGGCGACATCCTCGAGGTCGCCTACACCACCACGGTCGACAACCCGGTGTTCGGCAATCACGACGAAGCGCTGATCGGCCCGATGAACAGTCCGGTCGCCCACGCCTACGCGCGGGTCACCTGGCCCCAGTCGGAGCCGATGCGGCTCGCCGTCTCGCCCGGCATGCCCGAATGGAAACGCTCGCGGAAGGACGGCTTCGAAGTCGCCGAGATCGCGCTCGAGGACGTCGAGACCGTGCCCCCGCCGGGCGGCGCACCCGCGCGCTACGGCTTCCTCGGCTATCTCGAGGCATCCGACTTCGCCTCGTGGTCCGAAGTCTCGAGCCACTTCGCCCCGCTCTACGTCGATGCCGCGACGATCCCCGCGACCGGCGCGTTGCGCAACGAGGTCGAGCGCATCCGCGCCGCGTCGACCGACCCCCTCGCCCGCGCCGAAGCCGCGCTCGTGCTGGTCGAGAGCCGCGTGCGCTACGTCGCGCTGGCGATGGGCGTCGGCGGCCTCGTCCCGGCCAAGGCGGCCGAGACCTGGTCGCGCCGCTTCGGCGACTGCAAGGGCAAGACAGCGCTGCTGCTGGCGATCCTCGGCGAGCTCGGCATCGAGGCCGAGCCGGTGCTGGTCAACACCGAGATCGGCGATGCCATCCCCGAGCGCCTGCCGGTGATCGCGATGTTCGACCACGTGCTGGTCCGCGCGCACATCGGCGGCCGCGACTACTGGCTCGACGCCACCCGCACCGGCGACACCAGCCTCGCCCGGCTCGAGACGCCGCACTACGGCTGGGGCCTCCCGGTCGTCGCCGCCGGCGCCGAGCCGGTGCGCATGGTCCCCGCGCCCTACGAGACCCCGAACGAGGACATGGCGATCGAGCTCGACGCGCGCAAAGGCCTGCGCGCCCCGGTCCCGGCCAAAGTCGAGCTGACCCTGCGCGGCGATTCGGCGCTCGGCACCAACCAGCTCCTCGCCAACTTCGTCGGCGAGGAGCGCGACCGCGCGCTGCGCGAGTTCTGGCGCGGCCGGTTCGACTTCATCGAGCCCCAGGAGGTCGGCCAGGCGTTCGACCAGGCCACCGGCGAGCTGCGCCTCACCCTCGTCGGCATCGCGACGCTCGACTGGGACGGGCAGTGGTACGAGACCGACGCCACCTCGGTCGGCTACCGCGCCGACTTCACCCGCGAGCCGGGCCCGGCCCACGACGCGCCGTTCTCGGTCTCCTATCCCTATTTCGAGCGCACGCGCGAGACGATCCTGCTGCCGCCCGACAACGGCTTCAACCGGGCCACCGCGCCGAGCGGGGCCGAGATCGACGAGACCGTCGCCGGCGTCGAATACCGCCGCCACGCAACGCTCGAGAACAACGTCTTCACCATCGAGCGCACCGATCGCAGCGTCGCGCCCGAGTTCGCCGCGGCCGACGCGCCGCGGTTCGAGAAGCGCCTGCGCGAGCTCAACGAGTTGCGCGTCTACTTGCGCATGCCCGACAGCTACCGCCCGACCGAGGCCGACCTCGCGGTGCTGACCTCGACCGACACGACCAATGTCCGCGACCTCGTCGCGCACGGCAACGAACTGCTCAACGCCGGCAAGTACGACGAAGCGCTGGGCAACTTCACCCGCGCGACCGAGCTCGCACCCGACAATGCCATGGCCTGGGCCGACCGCGGCATCGCGCTCGCCTGGAAGGATCTGCCCGCCGAGGCCGAGGCCTCGCTCGCCAAGGCCGAAGCGCTCGACCCGGACAACTTCGTCGTGTTCAACGCGCGCGGCCTGCTCGCCGAGCGCAAGCGCGACTGGGACGCATCGATCGCCGCCTACACCCGCGCGGTGGCCGCCAACCCGGCGAACAGCTGGGCGATGGGCCGCCGCGCGCAGATGCAGCTCGCCGCCGAGAAGCCCGAGCTCGCGCTGGCCGACGCCGCCGCGGCGCTCAAGATCAATGCGCGGATGACCAACATGTACGGCATGCGCGCCTACATCTTCTCGCGCTCGGGCCGCCGCGACGAGGCCGCCGCCGAGGTCGAGGCGATGCTCGCCGCGCTGCCCGACGACCCGACCGTGCTCGGCATCGCCGGGCAGATCTTCAACGACCTCGGCATGACCGAGCGCGCCAACGAGCTCGTCGCGCGCGCGATCGGCGGCAACCCGACCGCGCTGACCTACTACACGCGCAGCCAGGCGCGCCCGCCGGCCGACAGCGCCGGCCGCCTCGCCGACCTGACCGAAGCGCTGCGCATCGATCCCGACTACCAGCCCGCGCTGCTCGCCCGCGCGCAGATGCACTGGGGCAATCGCGATTCCGCGGCCGCGCTGGCCGACGCCGACGCGCTGCTCCAGCTCAACCCGAAGATGACCGACGCCTACCTGCTCAAGGCCAACGTGTACCGCAGCACGGGCAAGCGCGACGAGGCGATCGCGCAGGCCGCCGCGCTGATCGCCGCCAATCCCGACGACGCCTGGGCGCGGGTCACCGCGGGCAAGATCTACGGCTACTTCGGCATGCGCGCCGAAGCGCTCGCCGAGATCGACCACGCGCTCGCGACGCGCCCGGCGCCTTATCTCTACGTCAACCGCAGCCAGGTCCGCGAGCGCACCGACTGGGACGCGCGCCTCGCCGACGTCGCCGCCGCGCTCGCGATGGACGCGAACGACCTCCCGGCGCTCTACGAGAAGGCCAGCATCCTGCTCGACAAGGGCGATCCGGCCGCGGCGGCCCAAGTCTACGCGCAAGTGATCGCGCACGAGCCGCCGAACGCGGGCCTCTACAACGGCCGCGGCCTCGCGCTGGCCAAGGCCGGGCGCACCGCCGAGGCCGAGGCCGATTTCGACAAGGCCCGCGAGCTCGCCCGCGACGCCGAAACGCTCAACAACATCTGCTACCCGAAGGCCGTCGCCAACCTCGCGCTCGAGCGCGCGCTCGACGAGTGCAACGAAGCGCTGCGCCTGCGCCCCGACCAGGCGGCCACGCTCGACAGCCGCGGCGCGGTGCTGCTGCGCCTCGGGCGCTACGACGAGGCGATCCGCGACTTCGACCGCGCGCTCGAGCAGTACCCGACGCTGAGCAACTCGATCTACCTGCGCGCGATCGCCCGCGCGCGCCGCGGCGATGCCGGCGCCGAGGCCGAGCTCGCGCGGGTGCGCGAGACCAGCCCCGAGCTCGTCGAGTTCATGGAGCGCAACGGCTTCACGGTCGCCGCCGAATAGCCCGGTCCGCTTGCGCCATTGGCAACCGCCGCGCGCCGAATTAGGCTCGCGGCGCGGCTGGCAGACAGGGGATTCCCCAGCCGGGACAGGGGGTTGCGTGTCGGGTTCGATGACTGACCGGCGCGACGTGCTGCGCGGTGTCGCGGGGCTCTCGCTCGCCGGAGCCTTGCCCGCGCTGACGGGCTGCAACGATCTCGCCGAGGCCATGACGCCGGGCGGCAAGCCGCCGCCGAACGTGGTCTTCATCCTTGCCGACGACCTCGGCTACGCCGACCTGAGCTGCTACGGCCGGCGCGACTACGCCACCCCGCGGATCGACGCGCTCGCCGCGGGCGGCGTGCGCCTGACCCAGGCCTATGCCAACAGCTGCGTTTGCTCGGCGACCCGCGTCGGGCTGATCACCGGGCGCTACCAGTACCGCGTCGCGGTCGGCCTGCAGGAGCCGATCAACGACGACAACCACCCGTACATGCTCCCGCCGGGCCACCCGACGCTGCCCTCGCTGCTGCGCGACCACGGCTACCGCACCGCGCTCGTCGGCAAGTGGCACATCGGCACTTTGCCCGCGGCGAGCCCGAACAACTACGGCTACGACCACTTCTTCGGCTACACCGGCGGCGGCACCAGCTACTACCCGCTGCCCCCCGGCGACCCGCGTCCCGACGAGATCATCGCCGACGGCAACCCGGTCGCCTGGACCGGCTACCTGACCGACGTGCTCGGCGACGAGGCCGTCCGCTGGATCGGCAACGGCGGTGCCAAGCCGTTCTTCCTCAGCCTCCACTTCAGCGCCGCGCACGCGCCGTGGACCGCGCGCGGCGACGTCCAGGGCGCGCTCGGCTGGATCGACGCGTTCGACCGCAACCGCGGCAATGCCGCGATCTACGCCGAGATGGTCCGCGCGCTCGACCAGAACGTCGGCAAGGTGCTCGACGCGCTCGCCGCGCTCGGCCTGGCCGACAACACGATCGTCGTCTTCACCAGCGACAACGGCGGCGAGCGCTTCTCCGACATGTGGCCGCTGACCGGCGCCAAGGGCGAGCTGCTCGAAGGCGGCATCCGCGTGCCGCTGATCGTCCGCTGGCCGCCCGCGATCGCCGCCGGCACGACCTCCGACCAGGTGGCGATCTCGATGGACTTCCTGCCGACCCTGCTCGCCGCCGCCGGCGCCACCGGCAACGTGCTCTACCCGCCCGACGGCGAGAACCTGCTCCCGGTCCTCACCGGCACCGCCCCGGCGCGCCCGCGGCGGCTGTTCTGGCGCCACAAGACCTCGGACCAGGCCGCGCTGCGCGACGGCGACTGGAAGTACTTGCGGCTCGGCGGCAAGGAGCACTTGTTCAACCTCGCCCAGGACCCCCGCGAACGCGCCGACCGCGCCATCGTCGAAGGCCCGCGCCTCGCCGCGATGCGCGACGCCCACGCGGCATGGAACGCGACGATGCTGCCGTACCCGGCCGACAGCTTCAGCTACGCGATCAAGGACCTCGACGCGGACCGGTA